>CAJVXY010000001.1 GCA_913009895.1 uncultured Acidiferrobacteraceae bacterium
CGGAACAGCCCTCACTGGATGTCGATGATATTGAAGAGGTCAGTGCCGCAGATTACAGCCCCGAGACAGTCGAAGAATATGTCTGGTATCTTGTGGATAGCATCGAAGATGAAATTGAGGAAGAAGAGGCGGTTTAATGACAGGAAACTAAACAGGGGGATGGAGGGATTCACTTAGAACCTCCGTGAGGTTGAAAATTAGGTTCAGAGTAAAATTATTGTTAAAGTACTACTTAATCAGGAACAGATTCAATTACTAGCCATGATTACAGTCAAAAAAGTCGTACTGGATGTACTTAAGCCTCACAAACCCAACGGGCTGGAATTCGCTACCCTGCTGTCAGAAAAATGCCCCGAAAGTTTGATTAACCTGAGTGTTAGTGCGGTAGACGAAAATACAGAGTCGGTGGTGCTGGTGATAGAAGGCGATAGCCTGGAATACGAGCGCATTCTGGCGACCATCCAGGAAATGGGGGGTTCGGTTCACAGTATTGATGAAGTCGAGGTTCTGAATTCTTCCGAGCATCGCGATACTGACTAGAGTAGGGTGCGATGTTTCGCCAGCTAATTACCTCCCTGGACCTGACTGAATCCCACGGAATTGTTCGACGCTACTTTGTGGTGAACGGTTTTGATGGTGCCCTGACCATGTTGGGATTGATAGTCGGTTTCTACATGAGTGAGCATGTCGAACTAAACGTCATTATCAGCGCCTGCCTGGGTGCGGCCGTGGCCCTTGCGGTCAGTGGTGTCAGCAGTGCCTATGTGAGTGAAAAAGCGGAAAAACAAAAAGAACTGCGAGAGCTGGAGCAGGCCATGATAGAAAACCTGGATGAGACCATTCATGGTCGGGCAACCCGTGTCATGCCGCTGTTTGTTGCGCTGGTCAACGGCCTGTCACCTTTCCTGGTATCGTTGCTTATCCTGTCACCCTTGTGGGCGGCGAGTTTTTCAATTGCGTTACCCTTGCCGCCATTGCAAATGGCTTTCGGGATTGCCCTGGTCATCATGTTTGCGTTTGGTGTTTATCTAGGCAGAATAAGCGGTATTAACTGGTTCTGGGCCGGGTTCAGGGTCATGTTAATCGCCCTGGTTACCGGCGCGATTATTGTGATGCTAAACCAATAATCAATAATTAGTAAAACCCGGGTCAAAAAACAATTGTTTATAATATTAGAGAAAACTGTTCTCTGACCCATTTTCTTAAGGAAGGGGCAATAAATTAGCTGTGATGAGCCGCTCGGGGATAACACCCAGCCCACTTATTTTATTTAGACCATAAATTGATTCGATTGATGCCCCGGCATAAAAAGCGGTGGTTGCAAAAGTTCGTGTTGCCGGATCGAGCGTGCCGAAGTAACGACCTGTGTTACTATCATCGAGGATGCCTACTAATTTTCCCGATGGTGTCAGAGTCATTCCACCTACCTTGGTGAAGTCAGGGTCACCTGAGACCACTAAACCATCATAGATCAGATCTCCGAGATTGGTCGCAACCGCAGTAGCGATGTTGATGGTTGATAGGCCCGCTCCAGTTGTATAATAAAGCGTGCCATCCGGCCAAAAGGCGATGCCATTCCCCAGGTCATATAAACGCAGCACACTTGCGGCGACACCGGTCAATCCAATATAGACTGGGGGAGTGCTGGTGGTAAAACTGATAAGCCCAACAGGACCACCTTCCCCCTGTTTCACAACGGCATAAATGGTGCCGTCAAAATTCATACTCATGCCGGCAACAGCATTAACCAAAAAATCCACATCGACTACATTCTGAATCGCAGCATTGTTCCAGAGTATTGTTCCTGTGCGAGTGGACAGATCGATTTGAACAATACAGGCGCTACAAAAGTTGCTTCCGCTCGTTCCAACAATAAGTGTCTCGCTCACAGGTTCATATACCGAGCTGCGGATACTGCCGATTTCGCAAGGTGTACCACAGTCTGCCCCGGTGTCAACAAAACCCAATACCTCTCCTGATTCACTATCCAGGATGTAAAGGTCTCCCGCTGTGAGACCGCTTAATCCAGCAACCAGAACAACTGGTGTCCCGTCACTCACACCAGATGAACTGGTAGACGGACAACCTGTGAGCATAAACAACGAGATTATTAATAAAAGAAAACTTGCGACATACAACTTAATATCAAAAAAGCATATTTCCCGGTCTTTTGAAGTATTCATAACAGTTTCTCCCACCCTATGGTTTCCTGGACTTTAAATAAGTTAGCTCCAGTCAGAACTTATATTGGGTTGGTCCCTGTAAAAGTGAGTTATGTCAATTCCTTCTCAAGGTGGATCTACAAACCGTTTCTATTTGATAACATAAATATGAAACATTTGTATTGATAGCGATCAAAGAATAATGAATAAAGTATTCCTAAATATTGGCGCCTATTCCTCTCATCAATCTAAATAATATTCTACAAATCGCCAGAGTGTTTACTGCGCACAGACCACGCTTTTCAAATATCCAGTCATTTGCCGTCTACAATATAAGGATGTCTTTCTTTTAAGTGAGTTGCTGGCTGCCAAATGAGATAAGCATGAAAAAAACGACTATTAATATTGTGCTCTTACTGGGCCTGGCTTTACTACTAACAGGCTGCGGGGGATCCAGTTCTGGCGGCGGTGATCCTGCGCCCGGTTATAATATTACGTTGAAATTTATTCGCGGCGATGGCGGTGGCGGTCTGGATCCATTTACGGTGACTGCAACCATCACCAAAGACGGCACGGCCACTGCCGGGTTATCACCAACGGTTACCCTGGGCCGTGGTAGCCAGGGTGGCGTGACTGATATGGCCAATGGCGATTACCAGTTTACGGTTACGCCCACCCAAACCGGGGAGCACGCGGTCACGGTAGTATCCAATTCCGCCAGTATTACCCGTACTGCACTGGTCCTGTTCAATGTGGATGCGGGCTGGGAACAGCCCATGTCCGTTTCCGGCCTGGTGAACACCGAGGGTTATGAAGATGGGGTGACCATTAGTCCTGATGGTGAATATTTATTTGTCCAGACCAGTCCCAATTATTTCAGCGCCTTTTTTGTCTATAACGCACCCGTCGCCATGGGTGGTTGTGGCGGTGACCTGTTGGTTCCACCGTGTGCCCATCCTTATATTGATACTCTGGCTGGCCCATATACCGCACCGGAAAGGCCCGGGTATTTTGATGGTCGTTTTAATGGCAACTTAATGCGCCATAATTCCAACCTATATGGCGTGGCAGATGGGCAAGCACCCATTTTTGCCTTTGCCTCCATGTTTTATGGTTTTAAAAAACAGGCCGACGGTAGTTTTAAACAACCATTTTATATTGCCTTCGAAGATGAGAACGATGCCATTATGAATCCCTTTGGCATGAGTTTTCGTATGAACAATGATGGCACGGCGACCATGATTTTTGCCTTTGATGACCCGGCGCTGGACCAGGTGCAAGTCGATCCCGACAGTAACGGATCATTTGATGTTGACAGTGGCTTTGATGTTTACACAACAGATATTACCCTGGGACAAAATAATATCCTGGGTCAGTATGTGCCCGGTGTTCCCGTGCCAGCCAAGGGGGCGAGTTTTGCTTCAACCCTGGTCGGTTTTGATGCCGCCGGACCCGATGGGATGTACGGCACCCAGGGCAATCCGCATTTGTATTATTTAGCTGACGGCACCATTCATTCCATCTGGACCGATGATGAATATGATCTGGATGATATGGATCCCGGCAATGATGCCGATGCCGGAGATCTCTCGGTTTACGTCCAAACCGCCGGCACCTTTCCTGCAGGTACCTGGACCAAGCAAGGTTTGCCTGCCAACATCAATGCCACCGGTGACCAGATTCAGCCATTCTTTACTGGCAGTGGATTATTTTTTACCCAGGATGTGGACATTATGTACTCGGCTTATTCGGGTACGGACACCCTGGCCGACTATGCCAACAATGCCTATTGGGCGACACCGGTTAAGATTCTGGAAAAAGACGCAGGTACCTCACCCCTGGGCAAGATTATTGCAATTGGGGAACCCACTATTGCCAACGTAAGTGGTACTGAATATCTGTATTTTGTTTATGCCTATGTGCGGGCGGTAGATGGAACGACCAATATTTCAGATATGAATATGCAGGCGGGTTATATAAAAAAACGTCCGTGACAACGAATTCGTAGCCTAATTAGTCGTTTGCTGGATACTCGCTTATTGTTTTAGAATTTCATGTCCATACTTTAAAACCCGGGACAGACCAGAATGGCACTTACTTAAGCCTAATATCTGGTTTAAACATGATTTCCCGTAGGTTGGACTGAGGAACGAAGTCCAACGCAAGTGTTAAATAAAGCGCCACTGTTGGACTTCGTTCCTCAGTCCAACCTACAAAAAAACTTATTGAGTTTAAGTCAGCGCCATTAGGGACAGACCACGATTTTCAAATATCTAATCATTTGCTGTCTGTAGTATAAAGGGTGTCTTCCTTACACCTGCTCAAAAGAGGGACACAGGGAGCGCTTATGAAATTATCTACAATCTGGCTAAGTTTAATAATTAGCGCACTTCTGATTTTACTTAACGGCTGTTCTTCATCGGGCTCAAGTGACCCTGTGATTCCACCGGTCTCATATACCTGGTCTAACATTGGTCCTAAGGGGGGCTATGTTTCAAGCGTCATATTTCATCCCACGCGCTCTGGAGAAGTATGGGCCTCAGGTGATGATTCAAGTGGAGTCTACAAGTCAACTGATTTTGGTGCTACCTGGTCCCTGGTGACAGGGGTGGCGCTGAATCAATCTACTTTTTCTTTCGTAATTGATCCAGCTAGCCCTGATAGATTTTATGCGCCAAACCACTATGGCCGGGGTATGTTCAAGTCTTCTGATGGCGGCAGAAACTGGGATCTATCTCAGGCGGGCCTCCCCTCATCAGGCAAACTAAAACGCCTTTATTCCCTAACTATCAATCCATTAAGCAATAATACACTCATCGCAGCCACAGACGATGGTCTCTATAGGTCTCTGGATGCCGGCATAAATTTTACAAAACTTTCTGTGGCTTGGGGAAGTATATTTAGAGCAGCTATTTATGGGAGTGATGGCCGGCTTTATGCCGGTGCCTCTGATGGCACCTTAAAATATTCTATTAACAATGGGGATTCCTGGATTAATATTTTTGCTGGTGGAGGGATAGCTGTTGAAAAGTTGGCCCTTTCAACAAATGCACTCTACATCGCCTACCAGAGTGGTGACCTTGTCTATGTTCTTTTACCCTCGTTTTCTGGTGCAGGCACCATAAACAGCGCTGCAACTGAAATCACTACGGGTTTAACAGCAGCCTTAGCGATTGACAGTGGCGCTACGCAAAGCCTGGATACTATTTATTTTGGAACCTCATTAAAACTCGGCGTTGCAAGTAGTCGTTGGGGGCTTTTTAAAAGTATCGATGGGGGAACCAACTTTACTCAAGTATCAGGCGTTTTTGCTGGCAACTCAGTTTTTACCATCGCTATTGACCCCCAGGACGCCAACAACCTTGTAGTGGGTACAGTTGGTGGTGGAATTTACCACTCTAGAAACGCTGGCAGCACCTGGGTGGCTTCGAACTCAAATGTTTACGCTAATTCTGCTTTAGCTTTTGCACAAAACCCTACCGTCCCTGACCATATGCTATTTAGCTCTTCAATAGGATCTGGCTTGGGAAAAAATTATGAAACTAATAATGGCGGGTCTACCTGGGCGGAGTTTAGCCATGCCAATCCCAACGACGGTGAATCCACATTTGATATTGACCCCAACAATTCCGATATTATTTTAGCGGGTACATTTGCCAGTGGCATCTATCGAAGTATAAATGGAACAAGCGGGCCCTGGACTCAAGTGCTAAACAAGCCAGTTTTGATTGATCGTTTTGTGCGGGAAAGTATTAGTCCTCAGAATATTTACGCTTTAGCTGTTGGGCCTAACCCAGGTATAAATCCAGATGCGACACTTTATTATTCCTCTGACGGCGGCGGCGCTTTTGTAGTGAGGGCTGCAACATTTGCAAATGACCTGGCTATTCACCCGCTTAATACTGGAGAAGGTGTTATTGCTGGATTGGGTGATGCTTTTGCTTCAACTGACTTTTTCTTAACAAAGACGAGTCTGGGACTGGGGGCTTTTAGTGCCAGTGAAGGTGGTAGTTTTTCTGCGACAGCTTTTGATCCTGGGGATGCACAAACCCTTTTAGTGGGAGGGTCTAAAGGCGGTATTTACAAAACAACAAACTATAATTCACTTGGAGCCGGAGTTTCCTGGGTTAAGCTGACTACTCCCATACAGGATGCCGTTGTTCGCCGAATTATTATTGTCAGGCGAAATAGTAAGATTTATTATTATGTAGCAACTTATGGCGCCGATGTGGACTTTTCTCCAACAACTACAGCAGGCCTTTACAGGTCATCTGATGGCGGGACTACATGGAAAGCGCTTGCAGATGGTGGGCTCGAACCCAGTTCTGTTTTTTGGCATTTTCTGCCCTACGCACAGTCTGATAATAAGTTTATCGGTGCTATGTGGGGAGGTGGACTTATGCACCTTATTGATCAAGAGTGAAAAGAAGAAATGGTGGCGGAGAAAAATTATTCCTAATATTAGAATCCATTATTCTCAGTAATTTAAATAACACGCCACAAATCGCCTGAGTATCTTTTGGGCCCAGGGCGTCGGTTTTTCACTGCTGGCCTTTTTTATCGCTTGCGCTTCATGGGGTTCGAAATAACCGTGATTGGCGTAGATATCCACGCGCAAGGCGAATTCCTCGGCGTCGCCTTCCGGGTGGAACTGGGTGGCGTACACATTCTCACCAACGCGGAACATTTGTACCGGACAGTCTTTGCCGGTCATCAACAAGGTGGTGCCATCGGGTGTGCTGTCGCAGGCTTCCTTGTGGCCGAGCAGCACGTCGATGTGTGCCGGGAAACCTTCGAGCAGTTTATCTTTTTGTCCCGCGACCGTGATGTCCAGGGTGACACAGCTCACGGTTTCAGCATATTTCGTGGTGATGGGTGTGCCCAGGTAATGGCCCAGCAGGCTGTTACCGGAGCAGGCACCCAGGAAGGGGAAGTCCCGGTCTAACACTTCTTCCAGCAAATGCTTGAAATCAGCTTCAATCTTTTTCTGGATGCCGGTTTTCTCGTCTTCCGGCGTGCTGATATCAAACGGGCTGCCACCCACAATTATTGCGCAATAATCGTCGAGCTTGAGGTCATGTGGGATACCATTTTTTTCGATGCGAATCCGGTGCGTGTCCTCCGCCTTTAACTGGCCGTACTTCAGAAAACAGGCGTATTCACTATCGGCAGTGACATCTTCGGGGCGCAGTTGCAAAACTAGCAATGGTTTAGGCATGGCGTCAGCTGACAGTCAGGGTTCACGGTATTCGATAATATAAATATTCAGGGCCAGTGTAAAAAACTACAAACTAATTCCCAGAAACAATAACCCATATTCAGATTTTTAATGCTTGTTCAAACGAATAAACTCCAGTGCGACGTTGTATTTGCTGGTATCCGTACTGGGATAATCTTCAGGGGCTTGCACCTGCCTCACACCAAATCGAGCCATGTCTGCTGGCGCAAGAAAGTAGTAATTGCTTGCCGAATAGGGCGGCATTTTGCCGATCCAGGTCAAATATTGATCAACGCCGATGGTCTTGAAAAACACCTTTTCTTGTTTGACCAGGCGCTGCACTTGCGCCAATACCTTTTGCCTGGCAATGGCGCGACTTTCACCCGTGCGCTGTATACGTTTTGCTATGTCATCGCGCCACAAACCGGTCTCGTATAAATGTTGATAATTGCCATGCCATGCCACCACGGCATTAGGGCGAATGATTTTTCTTGCGGCCGCGGGAAAGACGTAATTGGCACAGGAGGAAAAACAGTAATCGCGGACTTCAAGGGTAAGTTGTTGTTTGAATACCCATAAGCCCAACTCAATACCGGCCTCAACCTCACCACCAGCAGAGGTAATGACCAAACGATCGATTGCCCTGTCTTGTACCCGTTTAAAAAAATCACGATTCTGCGTTGATGAAATATCACCCTGGTAAGTCACGGTCTCCGCCAAGGCGGTGTCCATGAAGGCCACGGCCAGCATTAAGACTATGCCCAGGACTTTTGTTTTCGTCGTTTTCATCATTTCAAAGTTTGCATCCAATAGTGTGGGCCAGTCAAAATCTTGCGGGATTCATAGGGGGCGACCATGATATTACACATGGAAACCCGGGTCAGACCCCAGGAAACCCGGGTCAGACCCCATTTTCTTCTAATATTAGCAATAACTAATATTTTTACCCAAATTACCATATCTTCTGACCAGTATCGTAATGAGTCTACTTGTCGCATAATTCGTAGTGTTCTATCCACAAAATAACAAAAAGGATTAAAGGAATGACCTTTGTATTTCTCATTATAGGCGCAGCCCTGGGCGGCATAATTGCAGATTTTGAGGGCGCGATATTTGGCGCTGTAATAGGTTACGTAATAGGCATCCAGGTTTCTATTCAGAAGCGGTTGCACAAGCTTGAGGAGCGCGCTTCATCGGAAGCCAGTCTTGGAAAGTTAAAAAAAGAAACGCAACCTGGGGTCGAAATTCAGACAGAACCCAAAGGATCTGCAAAAGAAACATCGATCCCACCAAGCCCTCCTGAAAAAAAGGGTGTTGCAAAAGCCATTACTTCAACGACGTTGACTGCATCCAGAGAAAAAGACATGGCGTCTGGTGTAGAACCCAAGTCTATACCAGCTATACCTATAACACCCAGTAAACCAAACCCAGTCATAGCTTTTTTTACCGGCGGCAATACAGCAGTAAGGGTGGGAGTAGTGATTCTGTTTGTTGGCATTGCTTTCTTGATGAAGTACGCCATGGATCACAATAAGCTCCCTATTGAATATCGTTTGATCGGTACCGTTCTGGGTGCCCTGGTCATGCTGGTTGTTGGTTGGCGCTTGCGGGAAAAACGGTCTGGTTATGCGCTCACGATGCAGGGCGGCGCAGTAGCAATTATTTATCTCACGGTATTTGCTGCCTTACGTTTGTATCACTTAATACCGCCTACTGCGGCATTTGCATTGTTGGCGGTGATTGCCATTAGTTCCGCTGCTTTGGCAATATTACAAAATTCTCTTGCTTTGGCTGTTGTTGGAGTGGCTGGTGGTTTTATGGCGCCCATATTGACCAGTACTGGTGCAGGTAACCATGTGTATTTGTTCAGTTACTACTCGATATTAAATATAGGTATCCTGTCCATAGCATGGTTCAAATCCTGGCGAATTCTAAATCTAACCGGTTTTGCTTTTACTTTTGGCATTGGCGCGTTATGGGGAGCCCGTGCATATTCACCTGAGCATTTCGCCACCACAGAGCCGTTCCTGTTATTTTTTATTCTTTTATATATTGTTATTGCCATTTTATTTGCCACCAGGCAGACACCCAGGATAAATGGCCCTGTTGATGGCACCTTGATTTTTGGCGCACCTATCATCGGATTTGGTTTGCAGTCTCAACTAGTAACCCACTTTGAATATGGGCTGGCGTGGTCTGCGCTCGGTTTCGGGATTTTTTACATTTTGATTGCTACTTTATTGTTTCGCAAACACGCTCAAAATATGCGCGCATTAACAGAATCCTTTTTAGCGATGGGTGTAGTGTTCGGTACGCTCGTTATCCCGCTTGCATTCGACGGACGATGGACGTCTGCTGCCTGGGCATTTGAAGGTGCTGCCGTTATCTGGGTCGGCCTGAGACAAGACCGTTTTCTTGCACGTATTTTTGGTACCTTGTTACTGTTTGCTTCAAGTGTTGCCTTCACGATTGATTTTAGTGCAGAGGCAGGGTCCTGGCCGATATTAAATAGTCTATATATCGGTAGTTTACTAATTACTTTAAGTGCATTAACAAGCGCAAATTTGTTTTATCGATATGCAAATAAGCTCAAGAATAATGAAGAGGTATTAACCCCGATTTTATTAATACTGGGATTGATCTGGTGGTTTATTGGTGGCCTGAATGAAATCAGCGAGCACGTCACCCGCATATACAAACTCAACAGTGTCATGTCTTTCGTAGTTATATCAAGTTTATTTTATGTACTGGCATCAAAAAAATTACAATGGCCACAGCTTGGTTATATCGTAGCCAGCATTATCCCTGTTATGTTTTTAACAGCACTGTACCAATGGGTTGATGTGGCCCACCCAATGGTAAATGGTGGTTTTATTGCCTGGCCCCTTTCCTTCATAATTCTCTACAGCATGTTTCGCTTATTAGATAAAGATCTTCATGAAGAACACACCAGGTGGGGACATGGCGCAAGTTTTTGGTTGTTGAATTTACTATTGGCCTGGCAAGCATACTGGGCAGTGGGGCAGATTATCGCTCAACCCACTATCTGGTCTCATGTCACCTGGGCACTAGTGCCTTCAATATTAATTTATTTTGTTACTCATCGTTCTGGAAACGAAAAGAACTGGCCCATAGGTATTTATTCACGATTTTATCTTGGTGCAGGCGTGGTCCCTGTTATGACCTTACTTTGGGGCGGTACAATTTTTATAAACTTGTCTAATACTGGCGGTGCCTGGCCACTACCTTACATACCACTGTTAAATCCCCTGGATATTACCCAGATGATTGTATTCATCGTGGGATTCAGCTGGTTTGTACGAGTTAAAAAAATGGATTTCGCTATAGCCTGGCCAGAGAACCAGAGCAAGGTTTATAGCTTGGTGACGATTACTGTATTTATCTGGATGAATGCTGTGTTGTTGCGCACGATCCATCACTGGATCGGTATCGATTTTAGTTTTGATGCTATGTATTCCTCGGTTTTGGTGCAAGCAGCCCTCTCAATTTTTTGGGGTCTGCTTGGTTTGGGTTCAATGGTTCTTGCTGCTCGCCTGAAAACTCGCACTATATGGATTGCTGGCGCAATTATGCTCGCAGTTGTGGTGCTAAAATTGTTTGTTGTTGATTTATCAAATTCAGGCACGATTGAGCGAATCATTTCATTTATTGTTGTCGGTATTCTATTGTTAGTTGTCGGCTATCTTTCTCCTGTACCACCTGCGCACAAGGAGAAAATGGAGAGTGTTGAATCATGATAAATAAGATATTAATTGGCCTGTATTCTTTGGTATTAGTAAATTCTACAGTATGGGCCGAAGATAAAAACCTAGTACCAAAAGATTTTTTAAAAGGTGCCAAAATTCATATAGAGCCTGGTAATGCCATATATGAAATGGATTTAAATGAATCTTTTTATCATATCCTGCAACGTGCTGATCAAGGCGATGTTCGTGTATTCAATGGCAACAATGAAACCGTGCCCCATATTATACAAAACCAACCCATGCCAGAATTTATCAAGATTAGCAATCTCAAGCCTTTGCCCATCTTTCCCTTGTATGGAGGCCCGGATAAAAGTCTAAATGAATTAACTTTACACATTAATAAAAGTAAATCCGGTTCAATTGTGGATGTAAAGATAGCTAATGGTGAGAAGCAAAAGTCTGACAAAAATCGTGTTGCTTATATCATCGATGTCTCCATGTTTAAAGAATCAATCTACAGCTTACACTTGGATTGGCGTGCTACTGACAGCAATGGCATGGTCCTTAACTTGAAAGTTGAGGCTAGTGACAATATGGAAGAATGGCGCATGATCAAATCAGATGGCGTTGTCGCTCGACTAAAACACATGGGTCATTTGCTTGATCGCAACATTATTAAGTTAGGCGGCCTGAAAACAAAATATTTAAGGATAAGCTGGCCAAAGAAAAGTAAAAACTTTTTTGTGAGCGGTATTAAAGCAACTTTTAATATGAGCAAGCAGCCAGTGCTCACTTATCAATGGAGTCGCATCTCAGGTAAACCTGACCCTGATAAAAACAACACATTTTTATTTGATGTTGGCGGCCATCTACCAGCAACAGTTGCGCGCGTGATTCTCCCTGAGAAGAATATGGCACTTAAGGTAAACCTTTATTCAATAAGCAAATTCACGGATCGTCCTGCACCAAGATCATCAAAAAAGATTTTTAGTGCAGATCGTCATCGCATATTGTCTAAAAGAAAGTCTTACCAGTCCCAGCCCCGTTGGCAAAGACGTCAGCACAATTTTCTGGCTTATAATCTGGAGATCGACGGCATAACGCTACTCTCCCCGAAAATGATTCTGGATAGAAAATCAAATGACCGTTACTGGCGAATTGAAGTAAAAGACCCGGATGACAGCCTGGTTAACGGTAAAATTCCTGTTTTAGAGCTCGGCTGGTTACCAGAGAAATTGATATTCCTGGCTCGAGGTGAGCCACCTTTTTTATTGGCAGTAGGTAATGAAAAAATTATTCCAGCTAAATTTGCCATGAACCAATTGATACAGACTATGAGTGATAATAAAATAAGACCCAAGGCTGCGGTAATTAATAACTTCAATGTCTTGCGCGCACAAAATGTTCAAAATGAGATAAAAATCCTGAATGTACCTCTGGCACGATTGATGCTTTGGGGCGTACTGGTTTTAGGAGTATTGTTGATTGGCTGGATGGCACTTCGGTTGTTCAAACAAATAAATAAAACGAATACTTAGGAATATTCTGAACCAAAAAATATTCAAGGTCAGAGTAATTACTTTATTATAAATGCCCGGCATTACTTCTTCTTTCATTTTAAGTGCCAAATAAATCACCAGAAAAATCTGAAGTGAAACCATCATGGAATACCGAAAACTAGGACGAACAGATCTGGAGGTGAGCGCCATTAGCCTGGGCACCATGACCTGGGGATTTCAGAATAGCGAGGCGGATGGTTTTGCCCAGATGGATTATGCCCTCGAGCAAGGGATTAACTTTTTTGATACCGCTGAAATGTATGCCATTCCCCCCAGCCCGGACACCTATGGCAGCACGGAAACCATTATTGGCAACTGGTTTGCCTCCCGGCAAACCCGCGATCAAGTCATTCTGGCATCAAAAATAACATCGCCCGGATTTAAGTGGATTCGAGATGGCGATATTATGAACAGGAAAAATCTGAACCTCGCCCTAGAGGCCAGCCTGAAAAGATTAAAAACGGATTATATCGACCTGTATCAATTACATTGGCCCAATCGAGGCTCCTACCACTTTGGTAAAACCTGGAACTACGCGCCAAGATTTGATGTGCAAAAAGAAGCGGACAACTTCCTGGAGGTATTACAAACCCTGCAATCATTTATTAAAGACGGAAAAATCCGCCACTTTGGTTTGTCTAACGAAACCGCCTGGGGACTAACAAAATACCTGCAACTTTCAGAACAAAACAACCTGCCCCGTGCGGTATCCATCCAGAATGAATATTCCCTGTTGTGCCGACACTTTGAACCGGACCTCAGTGAAATTACACTCAATGAAGGCGTTGGTTTGCTGGCCTGGTCGCCCCTGAGTCGCGGCATGTTGAGTGGTAAATATCTCAATGGTGCCCGACCGGAAGGGGCACGGATTACGATCGAGACACGAAAAGAACACCGTGTTCACCCAAAAACTGATGCGGCGGTGCGTGATTATGTGGATTTGGCAAAACGACATGAACTGGATGTCTGTCAAATGGCCATCGCCTTTGTCAACAGCAAACCCTTTGTCACTTCAACACTGGTCGCTGCCACCAACATGACCCAATTAAAAACCGATATCGATGCAATTAACCTGGCATTGTCCGATGAAGTGATGACTGAAATAGAAACTATCCGGCGCAATAACCCCATGCCTTATTAGAACTTTTAGGGCCAGGGTAAAAAAACTCGACCTTTTATTACTTTTGCGCCAACGAATCTATCCACTTTTCTATTTCCTTGAGCTCCCGCTTGAGTAATTTGCCATCGGCATAGACATAACTCATTAACGCTGCGCCCTGAGCCATGGACAGCAGGTGTTTGCTCAGGGTTTTGCTGTCCTTGTGACCCATTTGTTTGAAAACTTTTTCAAGCCAGTTGGCGAACTCGTCAAACATGGCGCGCGCTTTATTCCTGAGAGAGTCCTGGCATTTGCCCAACTCAACGTTAAGTGAACCCATGGGGCAACCATAACGCATGATCTCGGACTCCTGGTTTAATACCATTTTCACGAATCGCTTAAGCCTCGCTTTCGGTTCAGGAAACTCTTTGTCCCATTGTTCCAGGCTGTCAGTAATGTAGTGCAGCCGATGGTTGATAACTGCTTCAAGCAATTCATCCTTGCTTCGAAAGTGGTAGTGGAGATTGCCCTTGGTGATGCCGATCTCGGATGCAATGTCAGATACAGAAGTCTGGTTATACCCCTGTGTGTAAAAAAGCTGGGTGGCCGCTGTTACAATACGATCCTGGCTGATTTTACCCTTTTCCATTGAAGTCCGAAGTGTTGTGGCTGGAATTGACATTCTAGTACGATCGTCCTAGTATTGCAAAATAGGCCGAACGTCCTAATCATAACGGGAAAGAGAATATGGCAAACACAACTATCCTGGTCACCGGTGCCACTGGTTTTCTGGGTAAAAATATACTCAAGGCTTTTAAAAATAATTCAGATATAACACTGATCGCCGCCTGTCGTGACCAGTCAAAGCTGCCCAAAGATTTTCAGGGTGAGGTGCGCGAAGGTGACCTGCGCGATGCCGCTTACAGGCAATCTGTAGTACAGGGTATTGATGTGATTTGCCATGCCGGGACATGGTCTTCCTTATGGAATCATCAGAAAATGGAAGTGGATAATTTTTACCAACCTACGATTGATCTGATTGATCAGGCAATTGGCGCGGGTTGTAAACGCTTCCTGATGACCAGCACCGTGGCCATCGCACGAGTTGCCAGGCGAACTGGTGATATGGATACGGTCATTGATGATTTTTCCGAAAAGACCTACACCGGATTCTGGCCGCACCTTGATCGCTTAATTGATGTGGATGATTACATGCATAAAAATGCCGAGCGCGGAATGCACATGGTTAACATGCGCCTGGGTCATTTTGTTGGTGCGGGAAATACGATAGGCCTGGTGCCAGCACTGGTGCCACGGCTTAAAACTTATCTTGTACCCTGGTTGAGTGGCGGCAAGAGTCGAATGCCACTTGTTGCGGATAGTGATATTGCAACTTCCTTTGTTGCTGTCACTTTTGCCAAGGGTTTAAAAAACTATGAGTCCTTTAATATTTGTGGTGCTGATTTTCCTACGATGCGAGAAGTAATAAAGCATATTTCATTAAAAGCAAAAACGCCTGTGCCTTTGTTCAGCGTGCCTTACCCGGTTGGTTATTTGTTCGCCTGGTTTATGGAAAAACTGTTACCAATTATGCCGGGCAAAAGTCCATTTCTTACTCGATCAATAGTACACCTGGCTGAAGACTGGCACTGCAACACGCAGTACGCGAAAGATAAACTTGGATACATCCCACAAAAAGATTGGCGCACCGCCCTTGATGAAGCATTAGCAGAATTGGAGTCTCGGGATTATCCGTGGACGCACCTGGCACAAAAATATGATTAGCCAAATTTATATGGACTAGAATAGTTTAGAGAGAATTACACTGGCCTTTTTTCTCTTTTCCCAGGAATCTTATATCAATCGTTCAACATGAAGGAGCAACATGGATAACACTAAACTCACTTATTTCGATATTGATGGCGGTCGCGCCGAACCCACCAGAATTGTCATGTCTATTGCCGGCATCAAGTTTGATGATCATCGTGTTTCATTTCCCGAGTTTGGCGAAATGCGCGAAAGCACACCGCTAAATGCTGTACCGGTGGTGGCGATAGAAGGTGTGACCTATACCCAAAGCAATGCCATGAATCGTTATTTTGGAAAACAGGCGGGACTCTATCCTTCAGATCCGTGGCAGGCATTTTTATGCGATGAAGTGTTGGAGATAATAGAAGATATGACTATTGTCCTGGCTCGTACATTCGGCATGGAAGGGGATGAGCTCAAGCAAGCCCGAGACAAACTGGTCAGTGGTCCGTTTACAAGGTGTCTGAGAACCCTGGATAAACGGCTGGAAGCAGCCGGTGGTGAGTGGTTCGCAGATCAGAAATTTTCGGTGGCAGATATTAAAGTTTATTTATGGTTCAAACGCCTGATGTCAGGCGGCATCGATCACGTGCCTACCGATTTAATGGAGCAGATTGCCCCACGACTGGTTCAATACATGGAACGCGTCGCCGCCCAACCGGGTTTGGTTGCTTATTATGAAGGTCGTGGGAATTAAATAAATTCAGAACATTAAAAGGGACGGAGGTAATACCAATGACTTAAGCCTGATATCTGGTTTAAACATGGTTTCCCGTAGGTTGGACTGAGGAACGAAGTCCAACGTAAGTGTTAAATAAAGCGCCGCTGTTGGACTTCGTTCCTCAGTCCAACCCACAAAAAAAGACTTATTGGGCTTAAGTCAGTGCCATTCGGGATGAAGGGATTAAAATTTAGTCTCTCCGTCACCTTTTGATCTACTGCAAATCTGCAATAACTTCCTTCAGTTTTTTAAGTATTTCTTCAGCCAGGCCAGGGTCTTGTCCCAGGCAAAAGTGGCCTGTAACGGCTGGCGGAAGTTAAAGATATGCACCGCATCGGGCACAATAATGAGTTCAGCTTCTTTATTGAGGGCCTTGAATTTATTGTAGAGTTTTTGTGATTCATCATAACGTGCCGCGGTATCCGCATCACCATGGATCAATAGTACCGGCACGTTAATGTCCTGGACGTGCCTCAGGGGTGAGGCTTTTTTCAGTAATGTTTGAAATTCCTGCTCCGATTTTACCCGTGACTCATCGTAAAAGTGGGAACGAATAAAACGAAACACGATGCCCTCCATGAAACCACGGGGTTTTTCAAACCAGTCAATAAAATCGGCAACGGGATAATAAGCGACCACGGTTTTAAGTTGGCCCGGTGCGTGGGCGGCGATAATCAAACTTAGCATCGCGCCCTGGGAAAAACCCAGTGCCGCGATCCGGTCCGGGTCGACCCATTTTGACTGGCTGATAATATTTAACGCCCGGGTACTGTCCGCATCTGTTTTCCAGACAAAGGTATTTCTTTTAAATTCACCATCCAGCAAGCGTTTATAATCTACCGCTACTGCCAGGTAGCCCTGCCGCGCCAGGTCCCAGATCACGCCCTCCATCTCTTTTACAGTCTTGCCGCCATGGGGATGGACCATGACGGTGGCAAACGGGCCATCACCAGCAGGTTTGGCCCAGGAAAAATTCATTAACAAGCCGTCTTGTATGATTTCCTGCTGCCAGGCGCTGACACCGGCAGGCACGGTTTCTGGATATATCAGGTGATAGTTGGGGGTGGTCTGGCAGCTGCCCAGGAAAAATACACTGAACAAAAGTAATAATGCACGTCTATGTTGGGCTGCCATACTGGAAGTTTATATCAGAATACAGGCCCTTGTGTATGCCCGACAAGCCAATACTTGTACCCGATCTTTTTGTGTGCGCCCATGTAGTATAAAGAATTCAACCTGTGTGCAGTTTTATTAAAGTTAGACGGTCTGACGGTGCCGGTTGTTGTTATTAAAGTCTATATAATTAAGGTTAGACCCCACGGTTTCGCCAGGGGCAAAAAAGCTGCACTAAAAAAACGAACCATGGTAGTGTCATTAAAAAATAAAGCTCGGATAACCGGGAACAGCAGAGGTGTTGATGGATCAGGCAGCAAAATTCTGGGACAGGATTGCAAATTATTATTCAAAACAGGCCATAGGCGATGAAGCGGCGTATCAAAAAAAGCTGCAGGTAACGCGACAATATTTTCTGCCGGACATGGAATTGCTGGAGTTTGGTTGCGGCACGGGTTCGACCGCCATTACCCATGCGCCGCACGTAAAGCATATCCAGGCAATCGATATTTCACCAAAAATGCTTGCCATCGCCCAGGACAAGGCCGATGCAAATAAAATCAACAATATTACATTTCAGCGCGCATCCATTGATGATTTTAACGTACCCGCTGAAAGCCTGGACATAGTTTTAGGGCTCAGTATTTTACACTTACTTGAGAACAAGGAAGCGGTGATGGCCAGGGTTTACAAAATGCTCAAACCAGGCGGGCTTTTTGTGACCAGCACGACCTGCCTTGGGGAAAATATGAAGTATATGGGTTTGATAGCACCCATTGGAAAGTTCCTTGGTTTAATGCCCTTGCTCAGAATTTTTACCGGGAAAGAACTGACTGATAGCATCGGCCAGGCCGGTTTCCGGATTGACTACCAATGGCAACCGAGTAAAAAACAGGCGCTGTTTGTTGTGGCCAAAAAACCTGGATAAAAATTTTATCAGGTGGTAAATCAGCGGTAATAATGGAAGTAATATTTCGTCGGTTATAAACTGATGTCTGATTTTTCTGTCTCAAACATAAAAAAAGGATTAGCTATGCCTGGAAAAATATCAACTATCGTGTTTGCGGTATTATTATCCCTGGTTGCTTCCGCAAGTTATGCCGGTGAGTGCATAGCCACCCCGTACCGTACCACGGGTACCCATTATGAACCGGTGACCATACAAAAGGGGGATATCAGCCAGGGCTTGATCGTCCGTGGCCAGGTGTTGGCAACGCCGGATTGTTTACCCGTCAAACATGCCAGGGTTGCGCATTGGCAAGCGGGTGAGGACGGACGTTACCAGGATCGGTTGCGCGCCTACCTGTTTACTGATGAGCAGGGACGGTTTGAATTCGAAACCGAATGGCCTGATCTTAACCCGCCCCATATTCATTTTATTGTCACTGCCAGGGGTTATGAAAACCTGGAAACACAATGGATTGGCCAGTCCAGGGAAAAGACAATAGACTTCAAAATGGTAGTGAACAGAAAGTAGTGTTGAGCGGGACGAAAATGTTCTCTGATTCCTTTTTATCCGGTGATTTTTAAAAGACGCAGACAAAGCCAGGTTTATTTTATTCGTTTACTTCAAACGCTCAGCTTTAAAACACCAGTTGAGTATGAAAGAATGTAGGCAGTTACCTAAACCCGTTTCCGTGGAATGAGGGTAAACCCCCACGCTAACCTGCAAGGAGGCCAGCATGTTTCGAAAAATAGTAATTGGTTTCACAGTGCTGTTGTTACTGCTGGTTGTCGCACTTGCTGTTTTTTTATCTGGCGGGCCCGAGTTTCCAGCCAATAGCGACTCGATTATTGCCGAGGCCATTCAATCTGATCCGCCAGAGCTGGTCCATGGTGCAACCGGTTATGCCTCATCTAATACCGGGTCGGGTGATATTAAAATCTGGTATGAAGTAAACCAGCCCCCAAAGCAGGTGCTGACTAAACTCAAGGGCGCCAAACCTAAAGCCACCGTACTTTTGATTATGGGCGCTGGATCCAGCAGCATGTTGTGGCCACCGGATTTTATTCGGGCATTTACAAATGCAGGCTACCAGGTGATTCGTTTTGATAACCGCGGGACCGGCATGTCAGACTGGGTAAAAAACTGGCAAAAAGACAAGCCATATTCACTGGAAGACATGGCCGCCGATGCCCTTGCTGTTCTCGATGCTGTCGGTGTTAAGCGGGCCCATATCATCGGCACTTCCATGGGCGGTATGATTGGTCAGCGGCTAGCCATTAGCCATGGTGATCGTGTGTTGTCACTGGTCTCCATGTCTACCTCCGGTTATATGCTGGACCCTGAACTTGCCAGTCTATCGAAGGATTTCAGCATAGACATGATTCGCCTTATATTAAAATATGGGATCACCGGCTCGGAGACCGGCCAGGTCAAGATGTGGCTAGGCTTGATTGGTATGATGGTGAATGATGGTCTGCAAGAAAAAGATGTTCGGGATGTGTCTGACCTGGTGTTGTATGAAATGCGCAAGCGCCGCGGTTTTAACCCGGACGCCATGGCCCAACACTTTGCTGCCATGAAGGTTTCTGGATCACGACTTGAGGAATTGAAAACCATCAAAAGTCCGGCCCTGGTCATTCACGGTACTGCCGATGCTGTTTTAAACATCGCCCATGCAAAAAAATACGCACGACTGATTCCCGGCGCCCAAACCCTGTGGCTGAAGGGTGCTGGCCATATTATCCGCGACAAGCATATGCCCAGGATGATGGACGCTATATTAAAGTTATTTGAATCATCGTCCCGGTAAATAATGAATAATTAAAAGTAATAAAATCGATAACTAGCTGCAAAAGGGACAGGCTCGATTGAAAATAATTACTTGTTTTTCCAGGACACACAGGATTGCGATAATTTTTATATTGTTACTCGCATTGTCTGCCTGTGACCAGAAACCACAGGAAATTGATCAACCAACTGAACAGCGTACCGACTACTCACCGGAAGAATTTGGCATTGGTCGCCGCCATACCCCTGACCGTGCCTGTAATCGTGAAATAGACAAATTACTTAATGGTATACGACTCTGTTACCAGCGCAGCGGGACTTCAAAAAAATGTGACCGCGTGCAGCAGCAGAACAATAACAAAATAAAAAAACTTAAAAATTCTGTACGTTGTGCACGCTAGAAAATAAAAGACAGGGTCAGGCATAAAAACGGAAAACCTGCCTTTTAATACTCTCCGTATCCCTCACACTCGTTGTTCAAAAAATCCTGCAAGGTTCGGCCTGCAACGAGTTCGTACCGCTGATCCAGTTTTTCGATTTGTTTAATGCGATCCAGTCGGAAGTGACGAAAAGCATCCCGTAGTTCACACCAGCCAACCAGGGTCCAGACTTTGCCCCAGTAAAATAAACCAAGGGGATGGATAGTGCGGCTTGAGTTTTGTCCGTCTTCACGCACATAATTAAAATGAATCTTGTATTGTTCCCTGATGGCCTGGCGAACGATTTGCATTTGCTCACCTGCCATGCCGACCATGGGAAAGTCAGGCACGATAATTTCTTCCCTGGTCAGTTCCGGTTTGAGTTTGTCGGGCACCACGTGTTCGATTTTTTGCAGGGCTGAATGGGCCGCACTGGCCAGGCCCTTGTCGGTCCAGGCACGAACCATGCGTGCACCCAGCAGGATGGCTTCCAGTTCTGTTTCGTTAAACATCAATGGCGGCAGATGATATCCGCGCAACAAACGATAACCCAGTCCGGCTTCACCGGTGATGGGCACACCGGATAAACTCAGGTCCTGGATGTCCCGGTAAATGGTGCGCTCGGAAACTTCCAGTTCTTGCGCCAGGTATTGCGCAGTGATCACCCGCTCGTGATGCAGGTTCTGGACAATTTGAAATAATCTATCTGCCCGGCGCATATCAGTATTTTAATATTAGGGCTCCCCTGCTTTCAAGGACTGGGCCCGAAAACAGGGGGAGTGTGTTATCAAGATATAAACCGTATTTTCATAGATCTCACTGACAATCATCGCTATAAGTAATGAGCGTCAGCATAGCACCTTGGGGATCACTGATCACTGAGAAGCGACCCACGTCAGGGATATCCTTAGGCGGGATTAGAACTTTGCCGCCCAGTTTCTCGGCGAGAATGACTTGTTTGTCCACGTCGTCGACGGTGACATAAGACCCCCACATTGACGGCATGTCCTTGACGTTATCGGGCATAGCCATCATGCCGCCGACATCTTTTTTACCGGCCTTGATCGTGGAATAGGTCATTTCCGGGTTTACTTCATCGCGCATTTTCCAGCCCAGTAATTCTCCGTAAAATGCCTTGGCCCCTGCCACATCATGGGTCACCAGTTCGTTCCAGCTGAATGCGCCGTGTTGTCTCATTGCTTCCTGATCCATTTTTTTCTCCTTGTTTTTTAGTTGAAGATCAGAGCCTAACAGCCCCCTACTGACAGCGTTATGTCAGTAGGTTTCAGTAGGAGAGAAATATATTTGTATCCAGGCTCAGTGCTTATGTGAACCACCTCACATTACGGTCAACAAATATTTATACGCATTTGACCGGGATCAAAAACATTTGAGTAAAGTAGCTAAAAAATAGTGATTGACGATTACTCAATCTTTATTTCCTCTGTTATTGGTATCCAGATAATCAAGTAGTCAATTATAGAGAATAATATCCATTAACAGAACTTGTTACGTTCTACTATTCAATCCATATGTAAAAACCCCTGATCAATGACGATCAGGGGTTGCGGGTATTTACTTAAATCCCGGTAGAGTTTTCTATTAAGGGAAAGTCCCGCCTATATTGGCCTGGATGTAGGTCAATATGTCTGCAGCCTCCTGGCCAGTAAGGTTACCTACTGCTGCCCTTGTCATAGCTGTGCCAGAGATGCCATAAATAGCTTTATGGAATCCTTCACTATATTTACCATCGCCGGCAAAGTAACCACCCAGTCCGCCTGTTCCTATTGCAATGGTCAATCCGTCAGCACCATGGCATCCGGCGCAATTTGATCCATAGAGCGTTTGACCTGTTGCTGCACTCGTACCAACAAAGGTATAGGCAACCGGGTTAGCAACAATATCCAGGGTAGCGTGATCAGTCACTTTAGGGCCACTGTTCAGGAATGCAACCACATCAGCAGCTTGCCTGGCGGTTAAGCCACCCGTAAGCGTGTAATTAGGCATGGTTTGATCTTCAGTAGCGAAGTCGCGGCCAACGATTGCACTCGTTTGTGAGCCATCATGCCAAACATCATTCGCCACTACCGACCCGATTTTTGAAGTAAGATCACCAATACCCGCAGTCGGATTGGGTCGCGTGCCATTTGCCGTACGCCTGACATAACCACCAGCAAGTCCTTTTCCATCCCAACCATGACAGGCTTTACAGCGAACAAAATCTTTATTCGCTGCACCTGGGGGCAGGGCGCCACTGCCACCCGCATCTGTTTTGGTGTAGTTAGCCCAAACCAGCCCACCAAGGAAACTGTTTGTCCCATCAAGTGGGGGGTTGTCACCATCACTGCTACTATTACAACCAGTTAAAAGGAGCAAACTTGCAGCTGAAAATAAACACAACTTTAATAGACTTCTCATGACTATAACCTCACTTTGTTGTACAAACGATTTCGGCTGTCATTGAACTTAACTACCCTGATTTCGACACTAACATATAACCGCAATCAGTTTTTTGACTGGGATCAAAAAATTTTTTTAATTTAGTAAGTAAAAAAAGAGCGGTAGGCGTAAATTTCGACTTATAATAGTAATAAGATATTTTGATAAATATCGTAAAAATTAGTCTGGGTGTATTTTTTCATTTCCACTGACATAGAATACATCTAGACTAATTAGAGTTGTTATTGGAGGACTATAAAATGATGCGCCGGTGGGTGATATTGTTTCGGTGACGTGGTCTGGCGTTAACAACGCTAAATGGTTCTGAGGCCTTAATATCGTATTCAATAGATTTGTTTGATAAGGCCGGTAATTTAGGTAATGCCCCTGGCTTTGGCCGATGCTCGACTATCTAATTTTTTTAACTCCATCACACCAACAGCTGGTAAGCCAGTACAAAACACGCACCCAGTCCCACCATCCAGGCGAAGGTTCTTATATAGGGTGTCTTTAGAATATAAAATGGCGCATGTACCAGCCGTGCCCAGAAATAGGTTGCGCATGCAATAGCTGTCACGTCGTTGCCAGATCCGGTGATTTGTACTGCCAATGCCAGTGGGGCAAAGATGGCCAGGTTTTCAATGGCATTCATATGGGCGCGGTAAGCGCGGTGGGCCCATGATTTCTCGAATGGATCATCGCCAGGCAACGGGCTTTTCAGTGCCACGAGAAAACTGATTTTTGCGATTCGTACAGAGGCGTAGGGCACGATTATCAGGGGCGTCATAATGGTGGTTAATACAAGCCAGTAAATCTCGCTGGAAAGGGTGCTTGCCATTTAATGTCTCCCGTATGGTCGTGTTTGTTGTATCAAAAGTTGCTTATATGCTTTGTATTGTAGGCAGGACTCTACAAGACAACAATATGGCATTTTGTTACTATATAGTTCTTAATAATAGAACAATAGGATTAGAAATTGGACGATCTCCGGCGGATGGCTATTTTTTATCATGTGGTTGAGGCAGCCAGTTTTTCCGGCGCGGCACGTAAGCTGGGCATTGCCAAGTCTGCGGTTAGCCGCCATGTTTCGTTGCTGGAAAAGAATATTGGCGCCCGTTTGTTGAATCGTTCGACCCGGAGTTTAAGCCTGACCGAGGTCGGGGAGTCTTACTTCCTCAGTTGTGCCAGGATTGTGACTGAGGCCGAGACGGCAAGCCGGCGGGTGAGCCAGTTACAGGATGAGCCACTGGGCACGCTGCGGGTGGCCGGCCCCCAAAGTCTTGCCAGCCAGCTGGTGCTCGGGCCCATGGTTAAGCAATTCATCCAGCGGTACCCGGCATTGAATATTGAATTATTACTGGATGATCGCGTCGTGGATATGGTCAGCGAAGGAATTGATGTCAGTATCCGCGAGGGTTGGTTACCCGACTCAAACCTGGTGGCACGCAAGCTGGTCGACCTGCCGATTATGTTATGCGCCTCTCCTGAGTACATCGCGTGTAATGGCGCGCCCGAGTCGCCATCGGAACTCATGGGCCATGAGGGGATTATTTTTACCTTATTCCCTTCGCCATCGCACTGGACTTTTAAACACAACAATCACAGCGAACGTATTCAGATCAAAAGCCGTCTAAAAACCAATAGCGTGATAGCGATGCGTTCGTTGTTGTTAAGTGGTGCCGGCATCGCAAGTTTGCCCAGCTACCAGGTGCTGGAAGATATTAAGGCTGGTCGTTTAGTACACTTGTTGCCGAAATATGATTGTGGCAGTGCCGGTATTTATGCGGTGTACCAGGATCGTCAGTACCAGCAGGCCAGGGTAAGATTGTTTATTGATTTTATGGCCAGGCAGTTGCGAGCAATTGTATCTGACTAGGTATATACATCTTTAGTCTTGCAAGAACCGGAACAGGAAGTCACAGTTTTTATGTGAACCACAAACAACAAACCCGCCATTGGCGGGTTTGTTACCTTTGATACTGCCGTTTATTTAAAAAATAGCCGTATTAAAGTAGTGACCTATAACACCGAATATACCCGCCGTAACCATACCGATAATACTCAGGTAACGGTTTTTAGGGGCGGCCACGGTCAAACCCATTAACGCGAAAAAGAACGATAACAGCGGAAACATGGAAGGGCTGACCAGCAAGGCGCCAGGCGCAGCAGCTATGGACAATATGCCCATCAATCGGCCGCTATTGTCGATAGTCGGAGTACTTACAGCTTCATTAGTCATTATTTCTCCTCAGTGGTGGTTTATTTATAGTATTTATTGTGCAGGTTACTATGCGGGTTTTACGGCGGGATAGGTAATTCAAATCACCAATAGGCGAATAAATACAACAAATGTGCGGTTAATCGCTGGCCCACAAGCGCCAGAAGGCTAAAGGGTTGGCGCCCTATGGTATTTCTGCCTCTATTGCAGAATATTGATAGTGCTAGCGTGCTTATTCTCTCCACCCTCGCTGAGAATCAAACCAGGAATCAGATTTGTTTGAAATCCATCGCGAATTAACTACACACTTTCAGCGACCATGACTGCTTAGTACTTTCTCAAGTTTTTGTACGAAATCCCGGTATTCCTCATCGTTCAGAAAATGTGCTGCTTCCTTGAGTGCGCTATCCATGATACCCGCATGCAATCGGGCAGTTACCTTATCTCCTGCTTTTGCATATCGAATACTGGCGTGCAGATGTTCCCATGTGCTGTGCATAAGTTTTTCGCCAGCGGAGGGTTGTAATGGTAGTTTTGTCTGTAGTTCATTGTGACTGTCGGGCTTTGCAAACGGGGATTCATCGCTAGTATTTGTCGTTACGTGATCGAAGGGAATATTGGGGCGTTGTGGGCTGTGCTCGTTGGTCGTGGAATTTTTGGTATCGGGCACAGTAGTTTGTTTTATATATTTGCGTAACTGGCTGGTCAGTTTTTTTCCGGTACCAAGCTGAGTCCTGGGGCGATAACCGCTCAGACGTAGCCGGGTCATCAGGTTAACCACCTGGTGATAGCGTGCCTGTAGTGCACTTAGCAGGCTGTTATAGTCATTAATTTGTGCCATAGTTTTGTATCTCTCCAGGGCGAACAGCAGCGCGCAGTCATTTCTTCAATGACTGTTACCACCCCTTATCAATTGACATATACCACTATGTAGGTAATCGGGCCTTGATAATAGTCAAAAAACCTGAAAATTGGTCTGTTTTGTTACTTTATTGATGGGTTGATATCAGGCCTGAGCACACCGTTCATTCTGCCAATACCCGCCTTTCGTCGCTCGTGACGGCACTCAGGTGCCCTGTACATAGATAACAACTGAAAATGTCCTAGTATTTGGGGATAACTTCAAAATAGTTACTCAATATTAGTTTGAAGGTACGGAGGCGTACGTCGTTGTTTAGTTTCGACAGTACGCAGGTTTCTGGATTTAGTGTGACATGGCAGTCCTATTGCAGTTGTGTGAGCAAAAGCCATGATTTGGACTGTTGCTAAAACATTGCATAGGAGGCTTTATGGATAAACACGCATATTACCAGTCCAAATGGGTATTAAAACATCTGCTCTTAATTACATTTGCTTTAAGCAGTATGGTCGTGGCTTCAACAGCAGCGGCCTTGGATCTTATTAGTACAAGCAACGCCAATATTCGACCGGCATCACAAATTGCTGAACGGGTATACATCTTTACCGCCCCACCCCGGGAAACTGAGAAAAGAGGCAAAGAAACCTATGGGCCAATTGCCGAATACTTAACAAAAGTAACCGGTAAAAAGTTTGTCTACAAGCATCCTGGTAGCTGGATAAACTACCAGTCCAATATGCAAAAAAATAAATATGACCTGGTTTTTGATGGCCCGCACTTTGTCAGCTGGCGAATTGCTAAAACCAATCATACGCCATTGGTGAAAATACCTGGCGATTTTATTTTTGTTTTCCTGACCCAAAAAGACAACAAAAAAGTGACCGGCCTGGAAAAACTTGCTGGTCGTTCAGTGTGTGGACATGCGCCACCAAACCAGGGGACGTTGCGTCTCTATAATGCATTCCCTAACCCGATGCGGCAGCCAGTCCTGAAGCCAGTTAAGGGTTGGAGAAATATTTACAAAGCCATGATTGCCGGCAAATGTGATGGTGCAGTTGTGCCGCTGAAGATATACAAAAAACTGGATCCAAAGGGCACTGCTGCCAGGGTGTTGCTTATCACCGATGCCGCCCCTGGACAGGCCTTTACCGCTAGCGCAGAAATTCCGTCTGATGTCAGGCTCAAAATTGCAGAGATGCTGATCAATCCATCGGGTCAAATTGCAACCCAGAAGTTACGCACCCGGTTTAGAGCTAAAACCCTTATAAAAGCGACGCCACAGGAGTATGCCGACGCTAAAGAACTGCTTAAGGATAGCTGGGGTTTTTAGCTGGATCTTTTTAAATTTGATTTTATAACTACACAACTTGCACTAATAAAAACCACCGCGTTTATCCGTGGTGGTTTTTTTATATTACAATAGAAAAATTCTTGCAAACCAGAACCATTATTTAACCAAGATAACCAATAAATAACACATGGATTTATTGTTTTCATTCTGGAATGGTGACAAGCCGTTGTGGCTGGTGCATGTTCTCGGGTTATCAGTCGTTTTGGGCGGTAGCTGGTTTTATCTACGATTATTGAAACGCGGGCTACTGGAAGAAGAAAATTTCTTGCGATATTTTTTGATTTTATTTTTTGCACTAGTCATTATTTATACGGCCGTGGTGGACTGGAATAGTGCTGCTAATACTGAATACTGGTTATGGACCTGAATAGCACTGACTTAAGCCTGATATCTCGTTTAAACATGATTTCCCGTAGGTTGGACTGAGGAACGATGTCCAACAGCGGAGCTTTATTTGGCACTTGCGTTGGACATCGTTCCTCAGTCCAACCTACAAAAAAGATTTATTGAGCCTAAGTAAGTGCCATTCGTTATGGACCTGGCTTGCCAGGGCCGTGAATATTTTTATAAGTTTATACGCATTATTGATTGTTGCCATATTACTAGCCTTGCCATTCCCTGGCGGGGCAAGATAATATAATTAAATTTTTTATTTTTAATGTCCAGCGCCAAAACCAGTACCACAATTAAGTAATCCCAGCACCGCGTTTCAGGGTTATCAGGCTGGAGACAAAATTCCAGTGCCACGTGATACCCGCCAACACGGCAATGTGAAATAACTCATGGGGACCAATCACGCCGGGAATAATGACGGGCATTTTAAAAAATTCCAGACTGGCACCGACGGTATAAGCCAGGGCGCCATATACTAGTGGTTTGATTACCGTGAAATTATGTAATTTATGGGTCAGGTAAGCAGAAAAAATCCCGACCCAGCCGAGCCCAAGATAAAACATCAATCCCAGGCCCTGTGGCAGCTCCTGAAAATAAATAGTTTTTAAGGTCATGCCGGTAATCGCCAGGACCCATATTAAAACCAGGATGCCCCAGCGCCAGAAGCCTTTAAATAAAATTACATGGACCGGGGTAAAGGTGCCGGCGATAAGGCCAAATATTGCCGCATGATCCAGGCGTTGCAGGACTGTGCGAGCTGAGCCACCGTTATCCAATAAATGGTATACGCCGCTCATGGACAACAGGAATACAACCGAGAAAACAAAAACACTGACTGCGGCGACCCAGCCCCGGTGGCCACGGGCCATGCCTATCAATTTGATGCCATAAAAAAGAAAAATAACCGCACCAATTAAATGGCTGAGCGAGTTAAAAGGGTCAGTAAAGCCTGGAATTGAAATTGTGGTCACGGGTTACAAAAATTGCTAATGGGAAACAGGGCGGTAGTTTACAGATATTTCCTGCTCAGGGAGACAACTCATTATGATCGTCACTATAAGTAAGGTTTATTCGAGGCAGGCCTGGTAGTTAGTTGCTTAACTTGCTGGCGAGCACCAATGAAAATCCTGGCTACCCGTTTTTTTTGATTGACCCAGGGAATGCGTTGACATCTGTGTATATGCACATATAATACTGTGCATATACACAGACTAAGGGCAAATATGACAACCGAGGTTAATAATCAATATTCCAGTGAGGCAAACAGCCTTGCCTGTATTAATCTGCAAATGATGCGTTCCAGCCATTACGTACTAAAGGTGTACGATGAGGCATATCGTCCCTATGGCATTCGCGCTACCCAAATGCCGGTATTGGGAGCGGTTGCCCGACACCAGCCAGTGACCATACGGAAAATTGCCAATGACCTGGAAACCGAGCGTAGTGCCATGAGCCGCAAACTTCAGGTAATGAAAAAATGTGGCTGGGTAAAAGAGGACAAACACACAACCGGCAAGGAAAAAACATTCGTGTTAACAAAAAAAGGTAATAACCTGGTAGAAAAAGTTTTACCTGTTCGCATGGAAGTGCAACAGCGCCTGAAGTCAGTGCTGTCAGATGAAGAGCTGAGTTTACTGCTCACACTATGTAGCAAGCTAAAGGCACTATCTGATTAATTTTACAATAAGTTACAGGGAGTAACAAAAAATGTCTGAAATAGCTAAACTATCAAAACAAATACAGTGTCCTGAAGCACGACACATGATCAAGAATAAAGGCGGACTGTTGCTGGATGTTCGTAGCCATGAAGAATTTCGCAGGGGTTCGATCCCCGGTGCAGTGAATCTGCCCTTACAGAAAATCAATGAGAATCATGTATACCTGGACAAGAAACGTCCGATTATTGTTTGTTGTGTCAGCGGTAACAGAAGTGCACAGGCGCAAAGCACGCTAAATCTCCTGGGTTTTAATAATGTCCACGATCTTGGCTCTATTCGGAAATACCTGACCTGCTAGCAGGCTTGTCCTGGTCTATATATCCTCCTGCGATAAAAAACTTTTATGCTTCAGTATTTGTAGTTAAAGACATATACGCGCCAGTTATAATAGTATAGTCTTTTGCTTCTATATGAATCTGAAACTCAGGAGGCTCAATTGGCAACCGCTAAAAAGACAACCAGTAGTAAAAAAAAGGTCACCAGCAATAATAAGACCGCTGGTAAAAAAAAGACTACTACCAAAAAATCAGCAGCTGATAACCGTAAAAAGAAGGCTGCAGATAATCGCAGCGCATTGGTAGCCAAGCTCAAGCAAGACCTTTCTGCAACCCGAGTTGCCCTGAGTGCAGCAAATAAGGGTGCACGGGAAGAAATGAAATTGGCCAGGGATGCTGCTAAGGCCGAGGTTGCTGTGCTCAAGGATCAGCTTAATGTTGCGCTAAAGCAACAAAAAGCAATTAGATCCATGGCGGAGGAAAAAGCCAAAATACTCTGGGCCGCAGGACAGAAATGGGAAAAGGAACAGCTTGCCAAAATCAGGAAAATGGTTGGTAAGTAATATAACCAGAAAGGTTGGTATTTTTAGTAATAATTAAATACAAAAGCGGCCCGCCAGTTACGAGGGCCGCTTTTATGCTAGATTTCATATTGGCAGGTGATCAATATTTATTTCGGGCCCAGCCTGCCACTACTGATTTCATATTCTCTGAAGTTACTGCAATACCAGACCGAAGACTGGTCAGATTTTATTGAAATATAACCTTATGGCCATCACCCGTGCTGACATGCCTGCCAGTTTGCCATTTCAGGCAACCTTTCCTCAGGCCCATAATTGAAACGGCACGTAAACTGTTTGATTCTTCTGTAAAAAACACAGCGACTAATTGCTTATCAGTAGCTATTTATTTCCTCCAGTGCCTTGATAATCGTAGCTGGCTCCATGCGTTGGGTATAATCTGTTGTGGCGTGGCGGGCGACAATCATCCCTTTTTGATTAATAACGAAACTACCCGGTACCGGCAAAACATAACGTCCAGGCCCATTAAAGATCGCAACATCAAGTCCCAGTTTTTTATATAGTTTTATCAGGTCCGCATCCATTTTATAAAATAACCGGTAAGCCTTCATGGCGCTGTTATCCAGATCACTTAACACCCTGAATGAGTAGCCAGATTTTTTTATTTGGGCTGCAGACATATCCGGCTTTTGGGGTGTGATGGTGACCAGCTGTCCACCCAGTCTTTCAATTTCAGAAAGGCTCTTGTTCAGTGTATGTAAATGTAAGTTACAAAAAGGACACCAGGCACCACGATAAAAAACCAGTACCACGGGCCCCTGTTTCAATAGGTCATATAGTTTTACCTTTCTGCCAAAGGCATCGGGCAGGTTAAAATCTGGCGCCTTTTCACCAATTTTAAGGCCAGGGTCAGGTAACCGTTGATCCAGTGAATCGGCAGCATGGGCCATGGTTGCCAAATCTTCTGGTGACATTTTAGCTATGTCCGCCTTACTCCGCTCTTTTAGAGATTGAGCAGCATTGTCATAACTTGGCGCTGTATATACCGGTGGTTTATTGGTAGCAGGTTTGTCAGTACAGGCCGTAAATAACAAGAAAATCAGGGGTAACGCGTAAGTTAGGCGATTCATATCAGGCTCCCGATGCTTCTAATTTTCTGAGGTAAAATAACTGTGAGTACGCTACCCTAGTTTAAATATAGACAAGAGTAAATAGTCGCATTTTATCAATTTGACAATTTTTGTGTCACCTGAACAAGCTGGGTGTATGTGCCTAAAAGCCCGGTTTTTGGTGCATTTTTAGCAATATAGATTAAATCAGCAGAAAACAAGGTATATATACCGGCCTATTGTTGGTTTATAGGACATTTTTATGAATATGGGTGCTGTAAATAGATCATTTGTCTTTCTATAGACTATTATATAAAAGGTGAGGGTGCGTCTTCCGGGCAAATGCCCGGTTTATATTTGTAATTTTTTAGATCATCTACTACACAAATTAATTTATGCTTGGGCAGACAGGGACAAGAACGATTAGCTTTATGTAAGTAATTTTATATATGGAGGCAAGGATGAAGGCATAGTAGTAATTTTACCCCTATGCAACGCAAGCAAAAAACTTATTGGAGTATCGTTATGAAAACGTTAATCCTTTTGTTGATTGCAGTAATAATTTCCTCTTTGATCCCGGCTCGATCAGTTGCCACTGACGATATATTCATACTTGGTGTATTTCCGCGTCGCAACTACACCACTACGATTAAAATGTTTACCCCATTGGCATCATACCTTTCCCGGAAAATTGGCCGTAAGGTGGTTGTTGAAACTGCTCCGGATTTTAAAACTTTTTGGGCGGGCGTTACCAGTAGCCGTTATGATCTTGTCCACTTAAATCAGTATCAATATGTAAAAGCTAAATATCTTTATGGATATCGTGTAATTGCAAAAAATGAAGAATTTGGAAAGTCAACCATATCAGGCGCAATGGTTACCAGAGTCGATTCAAACTTTAAGTCGGTTACCGATTTAAAAGGAAAGAAAATTATTTTTGGCGGCGGCAGAAGCGCAATGATGTCATATATAATGCCTACGTCACTTCTTCGACGGGCCGGTTTAGAGAAGAAAGATTATACTGAGAAGTTTTCTAACAACCCTCCCAATGCTGCACTTGCGGTTTTTTTTAAACAGGCAGATGCAGGTGGAACCGGAAATATCGTCTTACAACTACCAGTAGTGAATAAACAAATCGATACAAAGACATTAAAATATCTTGCTGTGGGAAAACCTATGGCCCATCTACCCTGGGCAGTAAAAAAGTCCACGAAACTACAAGAACAAAAAAAAATACAAGAAATACTTACCAGTCTGAATAAATCTGAAGAAGGACGACGAATCCTTAAAATTTCGAAACTAACAGGACTAGTTACTGCAACGGATGCTGAATACGATCAACACAGACGTGTTATCCGTGAGGTGCTTGGTGAAAAATATTAGTGCGAAGCCAGATTCACCATTTTATCATAAATGGAAAATCAGTCTCGGCGCAAAGTTTGCAGCACTGGTTGCATTTATTCTTGTTATTACCATGGGCACTGTAGCAACTTATAACTACCGTATTGAAAATTCATTATCTCTTGAAAGTCTGTACTCAAAAGGCCGGATACTAGGTAAATTTATTGCATCCGTGAGTCCACAGCCAATACTGTCATATGATTTTAGTACGTTGAATGATTATGTGAAGAAAGCAAGCCACAAGGAAGATATTATTTATGCCGTAATACTATCACCAGATAACGATAATCTGACATCATACCTGAATCATGATAATGGATATATTCACAGCGCGATTGAAAAACCTGGTCAATATACAATATCCGATATTGTAAACCTTGTGAACCAGGATAAAAGTGTTATCCGGATGACGTTCCCGATAATTCTGGAAGACCAGAATCTCGGTATGGTCGAAATAGGAATTAGTCGTGAACGTATCGATAGCCTGTCCAGGAAACAATTATTAAAATTGCTATTCTGGAACGTGATAATAATAATATTTCTCGATATTTGTATTTATATAATATTTAGACGCAGCACACTTCAGCCGATCCGCGAGTTAATTCAGGGCTCTGACAGGGTGGCCAGAGGTGATCTTGAGCATAAGGTAGCTGTTGGAGCAAGTGATGAACTGGGTACGCTTACTATTTCTTTTAATGAAATGATTGGCAAGCTCAACACCAGCACCAGGGAAAAAGACCAGGCGTTGACCGAGTTGCAGGAACTTAACAAAACGCTCGAATTTCACGTAGAGAAAAGAACTCAGGAATTGAAAAGTGCCAATAAAGCACTCAAACATATTGCGCTTCATGATGAATTGACGGGTTTACCTAACAGGAGTCTGATCTTTGACAGGCTTATCCAGGCAATCAGAATGTCAATACGCCGGCAGGAACCCTTTACTATCATGATGATGGATTTAGATCGTTTTAAGGATGTAAACGATACGCTCGGGCATGATGTGGGTGATGAATTACTCAAGGACGTAGGTACAAGGTTAAAAAATTCCCTGCGTCACATAGATACGGTGGGGCGTCTTGGCGGTGATGAATTTGCCATTATTTTGCCTGGAGTAGGAGAGGAATATGCTATTACCGTGGCAAACAAACTGGTACATATTTTTAATGAACCATTCGAGCAAAATGGCATTAGTTTATCGATTGGTACAAGCATTGGTATCGCAATATTCCCCCAACATGGTGATGACACCCTTACGTTGCTTAAACGGGCAGATGTTGCAATGTACGTGGCAAAAAACGATAACTGCGGATACTTTGTTTATGATGTTGCTGAAGATAAACACAGTACGCAACGTTTGGCATTAATGGGCGATCTTCGCAACGCCATTCAAAACGATGAGTTGGTGCTCCACTATCAGCCAATCATTGAGCTCTCGTCCGGTAATATTATTCGTGCCGAGGCATTGGTTCGATGGATACACCCGGTACGGGGATTGATTTCACCAGTAGATTTTATCCCACTGATGGAGCAGACAGGTTTTATTAACATGTTGTCGCAGTGGGTGCTAAACAGTGCGTTCAGACAGCAAGAGTTAATGAGTAGCTCAGGATACAAAATTGGTCTTGCAGTGAACTTGTCTATTTACAATCTGAAGGACCCGGAATTTGCAGAAAAGCTTTTTGAATTATTAGAATCAAATAAAAAACATCTGGGTAACCTGGTACTGGAAGTAACAGAAAGTGCTGTGATGGCAGACTCTGATTACGTTACAAATACTATTTCCCGGCTTAAAAAAATGAAAGTAAAAATCTCTATTGATGATTTTGGTATTGGTTATTCTTCACTCTCAAGACTGAAAAAATTACCTGTCTCAGAAGTAAAAATAGATAAATCTTTTGTAACCGGTATGCTGACCAATAAAGACGATGCGGTCATTGTTAAATCAACCATTGACCTTGCTCATAATCTGGGACTAAAAGTTGTTGCCGAAGGTGTTGAAAATCAGGAGTCGATGGACATTCTTATTGCGCTTGGTTGTGATATGGCACAGGGCATTCATATTGCAGCGCCCCTTGAAATCGAACAGTTCTTCGACTTTGTAACTAAAATCCAATCTTCAAAAAGAAAATCACAAATATAAATTTAAAAATTAATTAGACCAGTAGATAGAAACAGGCGTCTAAAACCGAAGCTCGAGGGATTTACATAAAAATCTCATTAATGGTATTGCCGTCTCAAATGACCTGGTGACATTGCTTAATAACCCGTTTGATACTATTTGTTTATTATCGAGACTGGAAATTGCAATAAAATCCTTGCGTTTAAGATCTTCAATTAATGGATGTTGTTTGTCGTATCCCCGGGGATAAGTGATGAGAGAGCCCCCTGCAAGTTCAAATTTTTTTCTGAACTTTTTATCCTGGCTGGCTTTGATCCAGGTTTTGCTTTTATCGACAATTGCCGTACGAATAGTCGCCAATGTTTGGGAGTCAGGGTGCCAGATACCCGCACCGACAAAATTATTCCCCGGTTCTATATGCAGGTAAAAACCAGGGGCATGCACGTCTTTTCCCAGTTCGTGCCGAAACTGGATACCAATATTTGTTTTGTATGGACTTTTATTTTTGCTAAAACGGACATCACGGTGGACACGCATTAACGAGCCGCCCATTTTTTTTGGTATGGCGACAAAATGGGGAGAGATAGATGCTAACCCGTCAATCATATCTGTAATAAAATCCAGGGCCGGCGAACGAACCAGGTCTTCATATTCTTGCTTGTGTTCAGCAAACCAGTCACGGTCATTATTGTTTTCCAGTTTTTTCAGGAACCTGAAACTTGCCTGGGAAAAGTAGCTAATTGCCATAATGTAAACTCCGAAAATTAATCTCTCCAGGGAGAATTCCCCGTTTCTTGCGGTGTAGTGGTCTGTAGGTTGACGCTGAGGTACGAAGCCCAACATTATTATTGGTGGAGTTCCATGCCCAGTTGTTGGGCTTCGTACCTCAGCACCAACCTACAATCAGGAATAACCCGTCTGTTTGTAGCGGGGTGATTTCTTTCAGTATAAATAACGAAGACATAAATACAAAGTTTCTTGATGGTTTAGTCCAATAAATAATAAAAGCGGAGAATCGTGTTAACTCGGCCCGCTATTCGGGAGAAAATTGCTTGTAAACTGCCAAAACGAGATTAAATATGGGCATAAAAAAACGACAGGAATATCCTGCCGTTCTCCCTGTACATTACATGGTTATTATTTAGCGCAGATTTTCTCTGCCAGTTTTATCAGGTTTTCACCCTTAAAAATATTTTGGATATTGTCTGTTGCCACAGACAGTAGCTGACAGACATCATCATCAGACTTGCCGGCATCGGTTGCTAACGCGGCCGCGTTTGCAAGTGCTGTTATCCTGCTAAGCGTCTCTTTTTGTTTTTTCATATCTTCATGGGATCCACCAGTTGTGATACCCAGTGCCACCAGGTTATCAATACCATCCAGTTCTTCCTGGGCAGCATCTGCAATAACAAGGGCCGAATCTGCGCTACGATCCTCGTTATGCATCCAGCTGCTTGCCCAGCGCCTGAAGGCCTTGTCTTTAACCATGTTGCTGATAGTCGCAATGGCAAACATGATTCTTTGTTCCATCCTGACCACGGGCGCTTCAACTTCCTTGACCACCAGGTAGACTTTGCCATTTTTGACATTTGGATCTACTGCCCATTGCTCAATAGAATAAAGCTTCAAATGGTGACTGGCGGGATCTTCGGCACTAACCAGTGACGCGAGCTCAGGACTACCGCCAGCTGAATGTACTGTTTTTAGCATCAGATCTTCTTTTGAGCCCAATTCAGTTAGAAATTTACCAGGTTTTAGCTGGACGTTATCCGGTGTACAACCGGTTTCGTCTGCAAAGGCATATTTACGCATAATGGTTACTCCAGAAATTGTTGCTTACAGGAATGGGTATGCAAAACTTATGCCGGATTTATTTATAAAAAACACCGGGTTTTATGGCGTATATTTCAAGTTTGATGCCTGGATTAGACCTGTAGAGTCGCCTGGACAAATGTGTACTCTCACGATACGTCACCTGAAAAGTGGTTTAGCCTTGAACCTATGCCAACAACGCCAGAACCCCATGCAATTGCCGTCATTGTTTTGACGTTCGTCGCTTTTTTTCTTTTCTCCCGCGATCGCATCCCCATAGAAACAACCAGCCTGATAATACTCTCGGCCTTAACCCTGGGTTTTCAAATATTTCCCTACGAGCAAGCTGGCGAAACCCTTAAAGTCAGTGATTTTTTCCTGGGTTTTGGTCATGAAGCATTAATTACAATTTCTGCATTAATGATCCTGGGCAGGGGACTGGTCGCCACCGGCGCCCTTGAACCAGTGGCAAGATTATTTTCACGGGTATGGAGTTCTTTTCCAAAAGGTGCAATGTTGCTGTTACTGATATTCAGTGCTGCTGCCAGTGGCCTGGTCAACGACACGCCGATTGTTGTACTGATGATGCCGATCCTCATAAGCATTGCCCTGCGTACCGGCACCTCGCCAACCAAATCACTTTTATCCATGAACTACGCAGTACTACTGGGCGGCATGTCGACATCAATTGGTACCTCGACAAATTTACTCGTTGTTGCTATTGCCGCTGATCTTGGTGTCAGGCAATTCGGTATTTTTGATTTTACGCCCCTGGCAGCAACGGCCGCGATTGGCGGCATACTATATATATGGTTGGTCATGCCACGAATATTACCCGACAGGGAATCACCCATGGCCAATGCCGCACCCCGGCTTTTTAGTGCGATTCTTTACATAAATGAAGATAGCTTCGCCAATGGCAAAAAAATTATGGAGGTACTGAAACGAACAGAAAATAGAATAAAAATTGATCGTATTGTCAGGGGAGAAAATTTAACACTGGCACGACTGCCCACGTTAACCCTGAACGCAGGCGATCGCATTTTCCTCTCTGATACGCCAGAGAATCTTAAGGAATATGAAACATTACTTGAAGCGACATTATACAATGTTGGCGACGAAGAAGAGCGTGTCACCGAAGAAAGCCCATTAACCGCGCCAGATGAACAGCTCGCCGAGATTGTGGTGACAGAAGGCTCATTGCTTCATAAAAGTACGCTCCAGCGAACCCATTTTAGTGAAATATTTGATGTTCTGATTCTTGCTTTGCACAATCGCGGCCACAATAGCGCTGTCAGTAAGGGTAATATAAGAAAAATGGTATTGCGGGTGGGTGACGTTTTACTGGTGCAGGGCACTAAAGAAAATATTGCCGCACTTCGTACTGACCCCCGTATGCTTGTGCTTGACCAGACCATAGATTTGCCAACTACGGTGCGGGCACCACTGGCCTTGATTATCATGGGTGCGGCGGTGGTGCTGGCTGTTTTCAAGATCCTGCCAATTTCTGTCAGTGCCTTGCTGGGTGTATTGGCAATGCTGTTAACACGTTGCTTAAACTGGTCTGATGTCGGCAGTTCCCTGAGCACTAAAATTATTTTGTTGATTGCTTCCAGCCTGGCACTGGGTGTTGCGCTAACCCGTACCGGGGGCACAGATTATATTGCCCAGTGGTTTATTATTCTCTCCCAATCATTATCTCCGGAGCTGACACTGGGTTTACTCATGTTGCTGATGGCATTGTTCACCAATTTTGTTTCCAATAATGCTGCGGCGGCGATTGGTACGCCTATTGCGGTCAGTATTGCAAGTAATCTTGGGCTATCACCAGAACCTTTTGTATTGGCCATCCTTTTTGGTGCCAACTTTTGTTATGCCACGCCCATGGCCTATCAAACGAACCTGATGGTCATGAGTGCCGGGGGTTATCGATTTTCTGATTTTGTCAGGGCAGGCGTGCCCCTTGCCATTATTATGCTTACCTTGTACACGATATTATTGCCCCGGTTTTTTCCTTTTTAGCAGCTATACGGACATGAAACCGGTATAGCCTAATGGCACTGACTTAAGCCCAATAAGTCTTTTTTTATAGGTTGGACTGAGGAACGAAGTCCAACAGTGGCGCTTTGTTTAACACTTGCGTTGGACTTCGTTCCTCAGTCCAACCTACGGAGAACCATGTTTAAACCAGGTATCAGACTTAAGTCAGTATCATTCCGGTATAAAAATTAGCGAGACTGAAATAAAAATTTTATAAACAGCTTAATTATATTTTTTTAGCCACTTGTTTACTTCTGTGACTAATTCATCTTCCTTGCCCACGAGAAAATGGTTGGCCCCTTTTATTTCGACCTGGTAATAGTTTTTATTACCTGCTTCCCTGGCGGTTTTGGCTTTAAGTTTTTTAGTCTGGACAACACCCGGTAGATCATCACTACCTGATAAATCCAGCACCGGTATGCTAATTTTTTTAAGCGATTGGATATAATCCAGCTTGGGATCCTTGAACATATTACCGGTTGCACCAATGGCAACCAGGGAACGAATTTCGGGACGTTTATTATTTGCCACATAGTAACCAGCCATGGTGGCGCCCATGCTATGGCCGATGATGGTAATATTTTTAACACCCTTGTTTTTGAGAAAGTTTATACCGGCATTGATACGTGGTGCGATCTCGGAATATAATGGTTTATAATCTTTATAGTCTGCCTTGTTATCCAGTATCGGCATTTGCAGGGAAAGGGTAAACCAGCCGGTATCGGGCAGACGGGTTCGTAATGGTTGAACTACATCTGTCCAGTTTGGATGCGCACCAAGCCCATGCAATACAATAACACCACCCAGTTTTTTATCGGTAGTCGGTTCTGTATAGATGCCAAGGAATTTCTGGCCATCGGCTTTTAACCAGACAGCATCACCGGTCATAATGCTATCGACTGTCTGGTCGGCCCAGCGTTTTTCTTTGGCAAGATCGGAGGCCTGGGCACTTAAAGAAAAAATGACCAGGACAAAGTAGAGGAAGATAATAGCCAGTTTGTTAAGCATTTTGGTAACCTCCGGTGAGATGATATGATTTTTCTAATCTATTGCCAATGAATATTTTCAGGGAATAAATACGGTAAAATATTGTATGAGCCTTATACTTATATATACCATTCTTTTTTGCAGCATTTGGGTACTGCTGCTGCTTGGTTTTTTCTGGACATTGAAAAGCACACCGTTGTTCCGTAAAGAAACGGAAAACGAGGCTAACAGTCAAAATAATTGGCCATTCCTGAGTATTATCGTGCCCGCCTGCAACGAGGCAGAGCATATAGAGACTGCAATACAATCCTTGATAGATCAGGATTATCCCAAGCTTGAAATTATTGCTATCAATGACCGTTCAACAGACGAGACAGGTAACATACTTGAGCGCCTGGCCATAAATGAGCCACGATTGCAGGTATTACATATAAAAGAATTACCTGGTGGCTGGTTGGGCAAGGTAAATGCATTGCGCCATGGGGTCGAGAGAGCAAAAGGGGAGTGGTTGTTATTTACCGATGCCGATGTTCACTTTAACCAGGGTTTGCTTAAACGTGCTATTTATTTAGCAAATAAAGAAAAGGCAGATCACCTGGTATTGATGCCAGTTGTTTTTAGTAAAAAGTTCTGGCTGGATATTTGTATCACAACTTTTGGATTCCTGTTTTTTATTTCCACCCGCGTGATTCTTGTCAACCGGAAAAATAGTAAAACACCTATTGGGATTGGTGCTTTTAACCTGGTGAATAAAGAAATTTATAACAGGACGCCGGGTTTTGAGTGGCTTCGACTTGAGCCTGCCGATGATTATGGATTGGGATTGATGATTAAAAATGCAGGCGGGCGTACACATTTTTCATTAGCCGAACATGATTTATCTGTACCCTGGTATGGTTCTGTCAAAGAAATGTTTAAGGGACTCGAAAAGAATTTGTTCGGTTCTGGCGCTCACTATAGCCTGGTAAGGCTGATCATTATGGTGCCTGTATTGTGGCTGCTCGCTGCAGCCCCTGTCATCGCATTAGTCGCTGGCCTGTTAACTCCCTCGTGGACAATGATTGCACTGGGCGGGGTTGCCATTGGTGTACTTGTTGTTATTTCTATATTCTCATTCAAAAGGCGGCGTCCGGAGTCTTTATATTTATTATTATTTCCGCTTGGGTTGTTAATGATTAGTTTTATGTTCCTGTGGTCTGGATATCGGTGCCTGAAGAATGGTGGCATAGATTGGCGAGGCACCCATTATTCACTTAAAGAGCTACGTGCCGGGCAACGGGTAAAATTCTAGACATGATAGCCTGGCCTGCTAATTTTTCGTATTATCTTGCGTTGCAGACCAGCTATCGACCCATAATTCCATTGGATAGTGACTACTTAACCGTTTAATATGTCCCGCACTCAATAAAAGCCTATATTTATGAAAAACCTTTGGAACGACGCGGAAGCTGCAAAATGCAGCGATGATCTTGACTTGCGAGTTTATAGTTCGCAGTTACTGGGCCAGGATAAATCACTGGTTTTGCACGGTGGCGGCAATACCTCGGTTAAAATCGAGCAGGAAAATATTCTTGGTGAAACAGAAACACTGTTATATATAAAGGGTAGTGGCTGGGATCTCGAAACCATACAGCGACCAGGTTTTGCGCCGGTTCGCCTGGATCACCTGGTGAAGCTGGCGGCATTGCCCGCTTTATCTGATCCCCAGATGGTCAATGAACTCAAGACTCACATGACCGATGCCGCGGCACCGGCACCTTCTATTGAAACCATCCTGCATGCCATCCTGCCATACAAGTTTGTTGATCATACCCATGCCGATACCATTGTCACCATTACCAATACACCTAACGGCTTAAAACATATCAGGGAAATCTTTGGCGATGAACTGGTTATCATTCCTTACGTGATGCCGGGTTTTGATTTGGCCCGTGTTTGTGCCGAAGAATTCAGGAAACAGGGAAATGACAGGACAACTGGTATGGTGTTAATGAACCATGGCCTGTTTTCATTCGCCGATTCGGCAAAAGAATCTTACGATAGAATGATCAAACTGGTCACCTGGGCAGAAGACTTTTTAAAAGAGAAAAAAGCCTGGGAGCTGGAAAACCATAAGCGCAAAAACAAGCCTGGTGTGAGTAATAATCCTGTGGTTGAGGGACTTGCCAAATTTCGCGCGGATATATCACAGGCCGCTGGGTTGCCAATGATTCTCCAGACCCAGCAAGATGAAAATACCCTGGCATTTGCCAATCGCAAAGATTGTTCCGTGATCACCCAGCAAGGGCCGGCCACGCCTGATCATGTAATTCGCACCAAACGACTACCCATGTTAGGCCGGGATATTGATAAGTATGTTTCAGCCTATAAAAAATACTTCAAGCAACATTCAAAAAATTCCAAAGAACCCATGACCATGCTTGACCCGGCCCCAAGAATTATCCTGGACCCGGAGTTCGGTTTGTCTACGGCTGGCCGTAGTGCCAAAGATGCCATGATTAATAATGAATTGTATCTCCACACCATGGATATCATTCAGCGATCAACCAAGCTGGAATCTTTCCAGGCATTACCTTCGCAAGATATTTTTGAAGTTGAGTATTGGGACCTGGAACAGGCCAAGTTACGTAAGGGTGGTAAACCACCCGTCTTTACCGGCGAGATTGCACTGGTAACCGGCGCCGCTTCGGGTATCGGCAAGGCCTGTGTAGCGGCCTTGTTAAACAAAGGCGCTGCTGTCGTAGGCATTGATTTGAATGCCGATGTGGTCACCATGCATGACCGGGTCGATTATCGTGGTTTCGTTTGTGATGTCACTGATGAAGAAAAAATGGCGTCCGTGCTGGCAGAGATCACGCTGGCCTATGGCGGGCTCGACATGCTCATATTAAATGCCGGTATTTTCCCGGGCGGTGCAAACATCGCCGAAATGGATATGTCCGAGTGGCGCAAGGTACTGGAAGTAAACCTGACATCGGGTTTGCAGCTCATGCATCTTGCCTATCCCTTGCTCAAGCTTGCCCCGAATAAAGGCCGGGTTGTGATCATTGGCTCTAAAAACGTGGCTGCACCCGGGCCTGGTGCCAGTGCTTATTCAGCTTCCAAGGCGGCATTGAACCAGCTCATGCGTATTGCTGCCCTGGAGTGGGGCGTGGATGGCATTCGCATTAACAGCCTGCACCCTGACGCGGTATTTGATACGGGTATCTGGACACCGGAAGTCATCGCTGCCCGCGCCGCATCTTACGGGATGACCATAGATGAATACAAACAACGTAATGTCATGAAAGTAGAAATCACAAGCAAAGATGTTGCAGCCCTGGCTGCTGAAATGTGCGGGCCATTGTTTGCCAAAACCACTGCTGCGCAGGTACCCGTTGATGGTGGAGATGTGCGGGTTATTTAATTTCTCCCAGGTAGTTTGCGAAAATTTAATATTCAGTCTGTAGGTTGGTGCTGAGGTACGAAGCCCAACATTATTATTGGCGGAGTTCCATGACCCAGTTGTTGGGCTTCGTACCTCAGCACCAACCTACAATCAGGTATTACAGCTTATGCAAGTACCCAGTTGATGTAGGGTGGGCAATGCCCGCCCTGCCAGGCTAGTACGTCACGTTGGAGTGTCGTATCATTTAACAGCATGCTTAAAATTAATAATCCTGTGAAAAAAAATATATTCAAAACGCTTCTCAGCGCTCTTACCATGCTGGTTATTTTTGTCATTTTGTCAAATGCAGTCATGTATGCCCTGCAGCCAGGCATGGTTTTTTTCCCGACAAGAATTATCAGCCAGACGCCAGATCAATGGGGCCTCAAGTACGAAGACGTTTACCTGGAATCCAGTAATCAAAATAAAATTCACGGTTGGTACCTGCCTGTAAATAATAGTAATCGGGCTTTAATATTCTTTCATGGTAACGGCGGTAATATTTCTCACCGGGGAGATAGCCTGAAAATATTCAACCGCCTGGGATTGAATGTATTAATTATTGATTACCAGGGTTATGGAAAAAGTGAAGGCAGTCCTGGTGAGCAGGAAATGTATGATGATGCCCTGGTGGCATGGAAATATTTACTGGTAGAAAAAAATTTTAAGTCTAACGATATTATAATATTTGGTCGTTCCCTGGGCGGTGCCGTAGCAGCAAAGCTGGCAGCAGATGTTAATCCCCGTGTTTTGATTCTTGAATCAACATTTTCTTCTGTCAAGGATATGGCAAACAGGTTGATGCCTGTCATATCCAGGATTGTTTATTCCCGCTATGAGTTCGATACAGCTCAACAAGTTACAAAAAACAAGGCACCACTACTGGTATTACATAGCCGGGATGATGACATCATACCTTTTGAATTAGGTGAAAAAGTATACCAGGCGGCCAACAAACCGAAGATTTTTATTGAAATGGCCGGCGATCATAATAGTGGTTTTATACAATCACAACCGGCTTATGAGCAAGCTCTGAAAAATTTTTTAAGAACAAATTTTTACAGTAATAATCTTTAGTCGCTAAATTGTGGGCGTCGATTCTTTAAAATATATACGAATTAGCAAAAAGCATCACTCAAAGCATCGAAGGTGAGCTTACCCATTCTATGGGCCATTTATTTGCCTCATCCCGCTTCAGGCAAACCACCGTACCCGGTTCAAAATCCATGGCCGAAATTGCATCATTAGGGCCAGCGAGCAGGTTGACCAGGCTGGGCATAAAAGGCAGATGGCCAACAACCAGGGTAGGTTCTCGCCAGTTATCCAGCTCGGCAAAAATAATATCGGGACTATCATTGGGTTTGACATGCTCCTCCATTCGTACCGTAGACTTAGGGGAGATTGTCGCGCGCATGATTAACGCCGTTTGGGCGGCCCGGGTTTTGGGGCTGTGGATCACGTGGTCGAAGTGTATGCCTCTCGCTGCAAGTGAATAGGCGAGCCTTTCTATATCTGCCCTGCCCAGTGCCGTGAGCCCACCCGTCGGATCATCCTGTTTACGGGCGGCTTGTCCGTGGCGCATTAAATAAAGTAACAAAAGTTTTCTCCAGGTTAATTAAACAATCATTTAAAACTATATAAAACGAATACGAATCCTGGCACCACCAAGCGGGCTTTTGTCCACTGCGATAGAACCATCATAGGCCTGGACAATATCCTGCACCAGTGACAGTCCCAGTCCCTGTCCTTCAATGGTTTCGTCGGCACGATGACCACGATTGAAGATTTCACTGGCAGACTCTTTGGAAATACCTGGCCCATCATCTTCTATAATAAGTTCGCGTAATTTTTCATTACTTGCGACTGATTGCACGATAATCTCAGACTGGCACCATTTAAAAGCATTTTCCAGCAAATTACCCAGTATCTCCAGAAGATCACCTTCGTCCCCGGTAAAGATTTCATTTTTATTTATTTTAATTTCGGTGCTTATTTGTTTCTCCGGGTGGACCTTTTGTAATGCACTAATAACCTGGTTGGTCTTTTCCAGTAAATTTACCGGGGTTGTGAGCGTGGTACGGCCCGAGGTCGCGGCCCGCTGTAATTGATAATCAACAATATTCGCCATTCTATCTACCTGGTCTTTGGCAATTTCATGGAGATTGCCGTCATCATTTTTATTTTCTATTGCCGCTCTCAACACTGCCAACGGTGTTTTCAGGCTATGGGCAACATCCCCCAGTGAGTTTCGGTAACGCAACAGATTGGCCTGGGCGCTGGCAATTAACTGGTTTAAATTATTTGTCAGGCCGCGCAACTCAACCGGGTAATCACCGGCCAGGTTTTTCACCCGGCCAGCCTCGATATCGGCAAGATCGCGGGTTACCTGGCGCAGCGGGCTGAGGCTCCAGCGTAATATTGAGCCCTGGACCGCCAGCAACAATATCGCCGCACCCCCTAACCAAAACCACAAGTCCTTCTGGAAATCCTGTATTTGATTTTTGAAGGGTTGCAGGCTTTCGGCGACATAAAAGGTATAGGTATTTTGGCTGGTATCGGTCTCCCAGCTGGTCGTAAAAGCCAAAACCAGCATATCCTGCGAGAACTTGTATTTTCTTTTGCCGATAGCGGGTACCCCAGCTAAATCAACTAAATCAACCTGTGGATTGAATTTTGTACCAAGGGTTGAGCGTGATCGCCAGGTCATTTTATTTTTATCATCTAGCACCATTGCGTACAGTCCGGATCCCGGAAGTGATAGTTGCGGTGCCGGTAGCTCTGCAGGTAATTGCAGTTTGTTATTTTCGTCAAGTTCTGCCGCAGCCAGTAAGGTATAGATGTGGCTTTGTAAGGCTTCTTTAAAAGCTGTTTCAGTACTGGTGTAAAAAGCGTTATTCAGTGCCAGTCCGGTTAATCCAAAAAATGCAAAAAGTACAATGGTGGCCGAGGTTAAAAGCCTGGCATGGAGTGACAGGGTGCCGGTTCCCTTGGCCTGCTTCATAACTGATCGCAATCAAGGTTAAAACGATAACCCCGGCCGCGTAAGGTCTCGATGGGTTTGATTTTGTTACCAGGATCAAGTTTTTTTCTTAACCTGCCAATAAAAACCTCAATCACGTTACTGTCCCGGTCAAAATCCTGGTCATAAATATGTTCAGTCAATTCAGTTTTTGAAATCACTTTTGTATTATTCAGTACCAGGTACTCCAGCACTTTGTATTCGTTGGCGGTCAGGTCCAGTGTTTCGCCATCCCGGGTTACGACTTGTGTTTTTGTGTCCAGGGAAATCGGTTTGCAATCAATAATCGATTTGGCCGCACCCTTGGAACGCCGTAACAGGGCCTGTACCCGTGCCAGTAATTCTTCCGTATGAAATGGTTTGGCCAGGTAATCATCGGCACCGGCCTCAAGGCCCTCAACTTTTTCCTGCCATCGTCCCCGGGCCGTGAGTATCAACACCGGAAATTTTTTACCCGACTCGCGCCAGGACTTGATGACCTCGATACCCGACAGGTGTGGCAGACCGATATCGACAATGGCCAGGTCAAAGGGATATTCCTGGCCCAGGTACAGGCCCTCCTTGCCATCACTGGCCGTGTCAACAGCAAAACCGGCTGCCCGCATTTGCTCACTCAACTGGGCTTGAAGGGTTTGTTCGTCTTCAATAATGAGTAAGCGCATGGGAGATAAAAATTAGCCGGCTGGTTTGCGAACTATTTTTACACGACCTGATGGCATTAATACCTTGATGCGGTGAACCCGGCGACCATTTTCAGTGACTGTTTTTGCAGATAAAATACGGCCGCCTGTTTCTTGTCGCACCTGGCTAACCGCCTGATCCAGGCTCATGCCAGCACGGGCCAGTAAGATTGGTTTGAACACCTGGGTGGATTCCAGTACATGACTTTGAGCTGCGGCCTGGACCAGGGCCGGCACCATGATCAAAGCCATGACCAGGGGGGCAATCAGCCTGTAGATTTTTACCGGTTTTACCATAAAATTTTTCGCTTCGGACTCGTAAACAATATAGGAATAATATTCTGATTCTCTAACCCGAACAAACAGGGCCTTGATTTACCCACATTATAGAGCAATCCACCTTAACCTGTGCTGAACAGGATAATTGTCAATAACCTCCGTAACCAGTTGAATTATGGCATAAATATCAACTTTTTATGGCAAACAATGTCGTGATACCGGCTTGCAATCGTTATTTCGACGGAAATCCGGGCGACCATGCCATGAGATACCAAAGGAAGGCAATCCTTACGCAATATTAATAACTACTAATACACGAGCAATAAAATTAGTAAAAAGATAAACTTAAGGCCTCAATATCCGGGCGGGTCGGTTTTTTTTACCGCGCCCGATATGATAGTCAACTGTTAGCAAATAAAGACATGACCGAAACTTGTTATTACTGCGGAGAGCCAGAAACTTCAACTGAACATGCTCCTCCAAAATGTATCTTCCCCAAGGCCAAAGATTCTTCTGACGGGAAAAATTATGGTAACAATCTTATAAAGGTTCCTTCTTGCGACGCTCATAACACATTAAAGTCAAAAGAGGACGAATATCTTTTGTATGTATTAGCAATGTCTTTACCATCGAATGACGTTGGAATAAATCAGTTTATGACGAAAATTTCAAGGGCAGTACAAAGAAAGCCAAAGCTTCTTGACCGTTTACTAATTGAGTATAAAAATGTCACTGTCCACGATACCGAAAATGACAAATGGCAGAATACAATTGCAATTAAGCCAGAGGAGCATAGATTAAATTCAATTTTTGAACATATAGCTAAAGCTATCTATTTTCACGAAACAGGGTGTATTTGGTCTGGTAATGTAAATATACTAATTGAATTCATGCTGTCATTAACTAATGTAGAACAAAATGAACGCCAAAGCCAAATGGTGAACTCCTTTAATGAAATGCTCAATAGTGTGGAGCATAAAGGTAATTATCCTGATGTATTTTCTTATCAAATCGTTCAAGATAAAGGTAAATTTCTAATTCGGATGCATTTTTATGGTAATTCTAAAGTCACAGCGTTCAGTGTTTAATATTTCTGCTAACAAGGCGCTCGTTTGGACGAAAACAACGCGGCGCTGTTTAACTCTATCGTTATGAAAAACCAATGGGGTCAGTGTCAAAATTCTATGCAACAATGAATGAGTTTTCGCTCTGACCCTGAATATAAGCCAATGAAACCAGGAAAATACTAATGTTAAATGTGAAACTAGATGAAGCTAAAAGTATTGTAATTTTAGAGCCAGACGGCGAGTTATCTCAAACAGACTTCAAACAAGTCGCAAATATCGTTGATCCGTATCTGGAAAAATCAGGAAACTTAAATGGGATTATAATATATACAAAATCATTTCCTGGTTGGGACTCGTTTTCAGCATTGATCACACACATAAAATTTGTAAAAGAGCATCATAAAAAAATATCTCATGTGGCCTTCGTAACAGACTCGCCCATAGGCATATTCGCCGAGCATATAGCTAGTCATTTCGTCAATGCGGAAGTCAAAAGTTTTGCTTTCAGTGAATTAGAAAAATCAAAAAAATGGGTATCCAGCATCTAGGAAAACCAATGGAAACCATTGGGTTCAGAGTCAATTGAAATGCCATACATCGTCCCCATAAATCGACATCCAAATGTGAATTAGAGAAGAGTTGTGAAAAATATATTTATTTTATTTATTTTATTAAATTTGAGCGGCTGTGTATCAACAGCAACAAAACTAGATGGTTTCGGTCATCCATATGAAGGTACTACTAGTGCAGCAGAATCTGCAGCATGCTTCTTTGGCGAAGGTTTGGATGGAACTTTTATGTCGGTACTATTTGCAGTTGATGTAGGTCTGAGTGCTGTACTAGATACGGTCTTCTTACCTATTGACTTAGTTGTTACTCCCGATGACTCCAGGAATGATGACTGTATTGTGCCTGGGCCTGCGGGACGTTGAAACTCGGGGACGGAGCACATCGTATATCATAATATTTAGTATATTTAGGATCAGAGTGAAAACTCATTCATTGTTGCATAGATTATTGACTCTGATCCTAAATATACTAAATATAAGCAATATACATAACAAATTTATTAGCATCGACTGCAAAAAAAGTGCATCTTATTATTTTAAACCTCAAGCGGAACAATTATGTCTAAGAAAGATTTTCTTGTTATGATAATTGGTACAATTATTTTAGCGGTAATTTTAAAATCGAATTCATATTTTCTAGATGCATATGATTTTGATTTTGTAAAAAATAACATTCTTGTGCTAACTTTTCTTTGGAATGCACTTTATCCATTTATAGTTGGTATTCTACTGGTTAAATTTCTAAGAAAGAAAAATACAGAACCACTATTTCTGTCAATTATTCCTATATTGAATTTTATTGTTGTAGGAATATTTATTGGTAACATAGAGGAAAATATAGGATTGTTTATCAGTAGTTTTGGTATATTTTCGCTCATAGTGTTTACCCAAATTATATTTATTGTAGCAGGGGGTATGATTGGCATTAAATACTTTTGGCCTAATACTCAGCCGCCCAACAAACCGCTAAAGTCAGGGACACAGCAAAGTGGTGCACCTTAGCTAAAATGTTGAAGCTGTATGTAAAGTGGAAAAACAAACAAAGGGTCAAGACTTACATATCACATTCAATTTCTTTAACTGCTAGACTTGCTGTTTTATAGATCATACTAAAATGTGATATGTAAGTCTTGACTCTGTTTACTTTCTTGACCCTGTTTACTTTCTATAACGAAGTTCAAAATTTTTCATAATATTGGCGACAGTATCTATTTCATTTATTCCCGCAACGCTTTTACCCGCTTGCCAGTATTGTCCGCGGTGGCTGCTTTTAAATAACGAGCCTTTTAGTTGCTTAAAAGATTTCAGGTTATAAATCATTCTCACCAGGTGCTTGGTTTGCTCCGTTCGTAACAAAAGTTTCGCCAAGGCACCAACACGCGTGCCAGTCTTTTTTACGTAATCAGTATTGATCACTGAAACCGGAATGCCGGTTAAGCGTTCGCTAAGCACAATGTCATCTTCGTTAGCGTTGACAATAGCCTGTTTATAGGCATCGCTGGCGGTACACTCGTCACTGGCAATAAAACGGGTGCCCATCTGCACACCCTGAAAGCCCAGCGCCAGCGCCTCCATGAATTGTTCGGCAGTGCTGATGCCACCAGCGGCGACAAGCGGCACTTCGTATCCAGCAAGACTCTCCGCCAATTGAGCTATTGAGTGGTTACCCGCATGGCCGCCAGCACGTTTATTAACCGCGATAAGCCCATCGACACCACAATCCAGTCCTTTTTGCGCCCATTTGGTTTCAGTCACATCATGATAAACATAACCCCCTGCCGCATGTACCCGATCAACTACCCACTGTGGTTTGCCCAAGGACGTAACAAAAAAACGCACACCCTCTTCCAGGGCGATTTCCACCCAGGACACCATTTTTTGATGATAACGTTTTGAGGATTGTTCGATCAGGGCATTCATACCGACAGGCTTGTCTGTCAGTTGACGTATAAAGCGTATGCCTTCTCGCAAAGGGTAACCATGAACATAACTTAATGATATTGGCTGAATGATACCCATGCCACCCGCCTCGGAAGCGGCGGCAACTAACTCAGGGTTACTACAGGGGTACATCGCACCACACAATACAGGTAAACTAATATTGGCGTGGCCTAGAAATTTATTTTTAGTTGTACGCGCGACCATCACCCTACTGGCTCTTCAGGCCAAGGCGCCAATGAGCAGTAATATTGGCAACAGCGTCACCGTCTTTATCAACTATTTGACCGCTCACGGTAAATTGCATGTCTTCAACAACCTCTGGTATGTCACAACGGCTTTCAGCCACCAGGGTACCGCGTGCTTTTTTCAGAAACTCTATTTCCATACTGGTCACTATTCCACGCACATTTGAAGGTAAACCTACATTTAGTGCCAGGCCGCTTACCATTTCTCCCAAATTCATTAATGCGATTGCATGAATGGAATTTAAATGATTCCTGACTTTGCGTTTATCACGCAGACTGACCCTGACATAGCCGGGGGTTAGCGATTCTACAACTGCCCCAATACTGCCAGTATAGGGCACAAAATGCCCCAGGATTCGGCTAAACAACCATTTACCAAAAGGTAATCTTGATGTTTTTTGCCATAGTGACAGTAATTTTGTGACATCCATTTTAGACTAAAAACCCTTTTTTCTTCTCTTGAGATTTCTGATTATGTACTGCTTTCCATATAATAAACATAACAAATTAATTAACAGCGACCGCAAAAAGCGGGTCGCGTTATTTTAAACGTTGCCTGTAAAAATCAACAAGCAGATTTCAGCCTTAAATTTTCAACGAATGGTATAAAATCCTTATTCGTGAACAGTAATGGTATTTTGTTTTCAATACAGTATGTTGCAATTACTACATCTGTTGTTTTCCTAATAGTGATTCCTTTTTTTCCAAGTTTTCTAAAATTGTCAGCACTTTTAATTGCTATTTTTCCCCCGATTAACTCATGTATTGCCAATGTCGTTAAAACATTTTTAGCCATCTTATAATCTTTGTCGCTTCTGAATCCTTGCAAAACCTCAGCAAGTATAAGATCACCAATTACAACCTCTTCAAGCCCGAGCACTTCATTCAATTTGTCCGTTTCAGCATTACCCCTACCATTAAAGAAATCAATCCACACGCTTGAATCAACTAAAATCATTACCTGGTTCTCATTTTATCTAAATTACCTTCCCATTTTAACTTGCCTCTGAGAGCTCTAATAGATGCCTGTTTGTTTAATTTAATCAGTGCTTTAAGACCCAATTCAACTGCTTCTTTCTTGGTGCTCAGGCCTGTTGCTTTAAGCGCATCAGCCATTAAACTGTCATCAATTTCAATATTTGTTCTCATAACAATCACCAATGTGTATAAATAACAATATGTGTACACATTGTAGTATTTAAACACATAGTAAGTCAATCAAGCGGACAGTAGAAAGTACCGCCACTTATTTCGAACATTATGTGAAAAGGACATACATTTGGAATATGAAAAAAGAAAAAATAGAGAAATATCTATCAAGTTTTAAAGGTTCTAAAAGTAGTAACCCTTTTGGACCTGATGCCCTGGTGTTTAAAGTTATGGATAAAATGTTTGCTCTTGTATCACAAAAAGAAGAAACGCCAAGAGTAACATTAAAATGTAATCCTGCTGATGGTGTTGTATTAACTTCTGAATTTAAATCAATAGTTCCAGGATATTATATGAATAAGAAGCACTGGATTACAGTTTCGTTAAAAGGTGATGTGCCTACAGGAATAATAACGGATTTATCGACAATATCGTACGAACTAATAGTTAGTAAATTAACTAAAGCTGATAAAAAGAAGCTTGAACGAATTAAATAAAACACATAACCAGACGTTCAAGAGGGGCTCCGAGAATATGCACTTTTTTTGCACAAACCCCCATGTTACTCCACAGATTAATTAAGCGTTAGGCTATATAGGAAGGAATAGATGCTGAATAAAATTTCAGATAATATTTGGATAATCGATGGTGATGCAGTTCCATTTTTTGGTATGCCTTATACCACACGAATGACTTTGGTCCGGTTGCAGAATAGTATGTTGTGGGTTCACTCACCATTAAAAATTTCCGATAATCTTATTGAAGAAATTTCAGCATTAGGGGAAGTCAAATATTTGGTCGCGCCTAATAAGTTACACCATCTTTTTTTGTCTGACTGGTTACAAAAATTCCCCAACGCAATTTGCTGCGCACCACCTGGATTAGAGAAAAAAAGACCCGATATTAACTTTTCAAAAGTTCTGGGAATGCAATCTGAAAATGAGTGGGAAGAAGAAATAAATCAGACCATTTTTAAAGGTAGCCCTGCTATGGAAGAAGTTGTTTTTTTCCATAAAAGTTCAAAAACACTGATATTAACTGACCTGATTGAGAATTTTAAACCTGAGTCATTCAATTGGTGGCAAAGAATCCTGGCCAAACTTACTGGTGTCCTGTCACCAAATGGCAAAACCCCTGCCGATTGGAGGCTTAGCTTTATCTTTGGAAAGAGAGAAGCAAAAAAATCATTATCCATACTGGTGGAATGGAAGCCTGAGAATATCGTTGTTTCACATGGCGAGTGCATCTTTGGTAATGGGCTTGAGTTTTTGAAAAGGTCATTTTCATGGGTTTAATATAAACAACGGGCAGCGCGACTCATCCACGGCCCCGTCATATGCCTTGGTGTCATTCTTGACATAGTACCATATTATGGTACTATTAATTGGTGAAGCGTAAGCATCAAAAAACACTAGCACTAATCTACAAACGACCAACTAGTGGCAATATCCTATGGAAAGACATCGAGGCTTTATTTGCGGCACTGGGTGCGGATGTGTCTGAGAAAGCGGGATCGCGAGTTGCAGTCGTGCTTTTTGGTGAAGTTCGAGTATTTCATAGGCCCCATCCCTCTCCCAATACGGATAAAGGAGCGGTTGCGAGTGTCCGCAAGAGGTTAGAATTATATGAGGTGAAACCATGAATATGATGGAAATTGACGGTTATAAGGCAAAGATTGAATATGATCCTGAGCTTGATCAGTTTCGAGGAGAAATTCTTGGGCTAAATGGAAGCGCAGATTTTTATGGAAAAACGCCAGCTAGTCTTAGAAAGGAGTTCAAAAATTCATTAAAAGTCTTTCTTGAAGTTTGTGAAGAAAAGGGCATTAACCCAACTAAAAATTATTCGGGTAAGTTTAATCTCAGAATTCCTTCCAGGTTGCACCGTGAAATAGCTGCACGAGCGACTGCGTCAGATAAAAGTATTAACGAGTGGGTGTCGGAAATACTTAAGCGCTCAGTAAACGAATAGCGCAGGCATATAACCATGCGTTCAAGTTGACACTGCAAAACCGCACATTTTTTTGTAAAGAACGCAAAAAAGCCCCCGTTTGCCTTGCAGCCTAACTAATCGTTATGTGTAATGATAAAACTAATAATCCATTTTTATTAACTTATGATCACCGAAGTGAGATAGAAAATGAAAAACATCCTCTAAATCTTTGGACGTAAAAAACAATCAAACTATTAGGAGAAAGTCATGGCTGATGGAATCGAAGGCAAAGGAAGTTGTCTCTGTGGTGCAGTAAAGTTTACGGCAATGAGCATAAATGGTCACGTGGGAGTATGTCATTGTGATATGTGTCGAAAATGGTCTGGTGGCCCCTTGATGGCTATAGACTGTGGGGCCGAGGTTAGCTTTGAGGGCAAAGAAAATATTGTTGTCCATAATTCTTCGGAATGGGCAGAGCGCGCTTTCTGCAACAAGTGCGGTAGTCATCTGTATTATCGGTTGAAAGAACCTAATCAGCACATCATGCCTGTTGGGTTGTTCGACACTGATATTTCGTTTGTCTTCGACCACCAGATATTCATAGACTCTAAACCGTCTTTTTATCATTTCGGAAACAAAACGAAAGAAATGACCGGTGAGGAGGTGTTTGCACAATATGCACCACCGGAAGAATAGACAACGGGAAACTCTTTTCGATAATTACTACGCTCAATTGGGGTCGCAAAATGGCACGTGGCTTGTTACGGCGTATTTTTTTTAACGTTATAAATATTCAATACAGGGAGAAGAAATCATGATTAAAAGAATCACATACATTGCGCCACATAAAACTGCAATTACCATGGCTATAGTGGTTTCAATCGTTTCATTGTTATTCGTTATACCAATGGCATTCACATTTACTTCCATGCCCATGCAGGACCAAAGTGGTAGTCCTGTCGACACTCAATTTCCATTTTTCATGATAATAATTATGCCAATTTTCTATTTTTTAGGTAGTTACATTGTCATCGGTTTGTCGGCGTGGTTATATAATAAAGTTGTTAATTTTACTGGTGGTATTGCCTACGAGGCAACGGAGTAGGCTAATAACAAATTGTGCGAGGTGCGGGAATATCCTGTGAAGAAAATCAGCAGTAAATAATAAAAAATCTGGAATCTATAATGAACGCATACCTGGTACTGGATCTTGCAGTCCATGATTTTGAAAAATTCCAGGACTATATAAATAAAATACCTGCAGTCATCGAAAAACATGCAGGCAGGTATATTGTTCAGGGCGAAGAACCTGAAGTGATTGAAGGTGACTGGAATCCTGAAAGAATAGTTATTATTGAATTTCCATCAAGAGCAAAGACCAAAAAATTTTACAGGATCTGGAAGCACAAACACTTTTTCAATTACGGCATAAAACGACAACAAGTAAGTTAGTATTGGTAGGTGGATGTGACTAGCGAAAAAATGAGCCGGTTAACTAAAATCGTGATTTATTTCAAAGAAGGTATATATGAGTAATCCAGTCATTGCAGATAACAAACCGGTTAAGGTGAGCCTTTGCAAAGGCCAGGAATATCATTTTTGTACCTGTGGCAGATCCAAGAGCCAGCCCTTTTGCGACGGTTCTCATGTGGGTACATCGTTTACACCCAGGGTCATTGTTGCAGATGAAGATGGTGATGCGTTTTTGTGCGCATGCAAGCATACAGGTAAGACGCCATATTGTGATGGTACCCATAAACAATTCAGTGATGACCAGGTTGGCAAGGAAGGCCCGGGCTTAAAACCGGAAACATCTGAGTTACCGGTCGCCACGGCAACAACCGAAGAACCAACGGTTACATTTATCCATCAGCTTGCCAAAGAGGGATTATCCAAATTAGGACACCACGGCCAAATGACATCTATGGGGGTGCCACGCCATGAGCTGCCCCATTGGGACGAGTTACAAATTATGGCCGCGCAAATGGCAACAAAACCGTTAATGGAAGACCGGGCTGTCCGTACCGAGCTGGTTATTGGGCCTGAGGCCAAAAAACCTTTAACACTAAAAATTCCTTTATTTGTATCTGACATGAGTTTTGGTGCGCTCTCTGAAGAAGCCAAAATATCTTTGGCTAAAGGTGCGGAGTTGGCGGGTACGGGTATTTGTTCAGGTGAAGGCGGCATGTTGCCCGAAGAGCAAAAAGCGAATAGCCGGTATTTTTATGAATTAGCCAGTGCCGGTTTTGGTTACAAAGAAGCGTTATTAAAAAAGGTCCAGGCCTTTCATTTTAAGGGTGGCCAGGGCGCCAAAACGGGTACCGGTGGACACCTGCCGGGCAATAAAAATAAAGGTAAAATTTCACAAGTAAGAGGCATCACCGAAGGACAACCGGCCATATCGCCACCTACTTTTAAAGATCTTTCCTCGGTATCGGATTTCAGACGTTTTGCAGATCGGGTCAGAGAAATCACTGGAGGCATCCCAATTGGTTTCAAGCTGAGTGCAAACCATATAGAAGAAGATATGCAGTTTGCCCTCGATGCCAGTGCTGATTACATTATATTAGATGGCCGTGGTGGTGGTACCGGGGCAGCACCGGAAATGTTCCGGGATCATATCAGTGTGCCAACTATTCCGGCGCTGGCACGGGCCCGTCGGTACCTTGATGACCAGGGTGCAAGTAGTCGCGTCACGCTTATTATCACAGGTGGTTTGCGGGTTCCAATTGACTTTGTTAAGGCCCTGGCATTAGGTGCCGATGGCATTGCCATTTCGAATAGTGCCATGCAGGCGATTGGTTGTGTTGCCGCAAGAATGTGTAATACGAATAACTGCCCGGCAGGAATCGCCACCCAGAAAGAAGAGTTGCGCCAGAGGCTGGATATACAAAAGTCTTCAGTTCAGTTGCAAAACTTTTTTGATGCCTCGGTTGAGTTAATGCAAGTTATGGCCCGGGCCTGCGGTCATGATGATTTAAGTAAATTTAATAAACATGACCTGGCAACCTGGCATCGTGATATGGCTTTATTATCAGGGGTAAGCTACGCAGGTTTTGCAAGCCCCTAGAGACCAAATTCTCTAAATGCGACTTCAGCCGGAATAGCAAAACCTATTCCTTCTGTGTTGTCGATAATAAGCGTATTGATTCCCAATATCTGACCAGCTTCATTTATAAGTGGCCCACCGCTATTGCCCGGATTGATAGGCGCATCAGTTTGTATCATAAGCTTGCCATCCCTTTTTATAAAACCCGAGAATACACCTGAAGTGACCACATGTTTCAGGCCAATGGGGCTGCCTATGGTGTAGAGTTTTTCTCCATATTGTACTTTTTCGATATCACCAAGAACGATATTTGGACAAGAAGCAGGCTCAGTCAACCTGACCAGTGCAAGATCAAATTCCTCGCTCACTATGTCAACACTGGCATCCAGTTCACTACCGTCACTCAAAATTACCAGCAAGTCATCGTTATACCTGACATCATTAAGAGAAGACTGGGCTTCATCCAGCTTTTTGGCCGAATCATCATAGAGTTTTTCATAGCGACCAAGGTAACGGTTTAGTGCTTCCTGACCACACTCACGACAGTTTGAATAGAATCTCTTTCTTTCAGCCTCTAGCTGTTCCCTTAATTCTTCAAGCGCTTGCTCACCCTTGGCAAGTCTTTTTTCTGCAACATCCCATTTTTCTTCAGCGATTTTGACAACGTGTTTATTGGTTACAATGGCACAGTCATTGCCAGCGAAAAAACCAGATCCCAGTCCCCAGGATGTGCGAATAAACACGGTAGCATTTCTGGCCACCTCAATATTATTTCTAGTCGGCTGGGTTCTTGCTAATTGTTTAGCCAGATCCAGTGTTCCAAACGGCAGTTGTTGCTCGCCACCAGGCTCTGAGGTTTTCACGGCCGTACGGTTTGCGGGTTGCTGAACCTGAGGTTTAGCATCTGGCAGACCATTTCTGGAAAACATCTGGTAGAGCGTGAGAAATAAAAAAGCCACTCCGATAACCAGTGCTATTTTGAACAATGGCGTCATTGCGATCACCGACTCCGGTATTATTTGAATGCTTTAATACTAGCAAAAAATTGGATAAATTAAAGAGAGGTTGTGAGCTAAAACATGGTCGGGATTAATAACACTGACTTAAGCCCAATAAGTCTTTTTTTGTAGGTTGGACTGAGGAACGAAGTCCAACAGTGGCGCTTTATTTAACACTTGCGTTGGACTTCGTTCCTCAGTCCAACCTACGGAAAACCATGTTTAAACCGGATATCAGGCTTAAGTCAGTGCCATTCGTGGTCGGGATGTATTTTCAGCGCTCAGGGTTGAATGTTAGCGCGTAAATATGACCAAAAGAAACAGGTCGTTCGATAAAAGGGCTCGCCCGGAAGAACGTTTGATTTTAGCTCAACGTAGTTTTATCACCATAAATTAACCTGCCGTACCGGCTGCTTTCTTGGGCTCGTCCGAATTTTTAAAGGTCGCCGTACCGGTAATTTCTTCCGTTTCGTCTCTTTTCTCGATACTGAACGATATTTCTGATCCAGATTCTTTACCTGCACCTTTGCCGCCAGGTTTTTTCTTGCCTTTGAGTTTAATCGAGAGTTTCAACTCGCCAATAGAGTCTGCATTTCTCAGGGCGTCTTCATAGTTTATTTGGCCGGCTTCATGAAGATCAAACAAGGCCTGGTCGAAAGTGCGCATGCCCATTTCTTTTGATTTGGCCATGGTCTCTTTTAGTTCATGGACTTCACCCTTGAGAATATGGTCTGATATTTTCGGGGAGTTCAGCATGATTTCAATGGCAGCCGTCAGCCCACCGCCGATTTTAGGGACAAGTCTTTGGGATATTACGGATTTAAGATTGAGCGATAAATCCATCAACAGTTGGCCCCGGCGTTCTTCCGGGAAAAAATTGATAATACGATCCAGCGCCTGGTTGGCGCTGTTGGCATGTAAAGTGGCCATGGCCAGGTGGCCCGTCTCGGCAAAGGCAATGGCGTATTCCATGGTTTCCCGGTCACGAATTTCACCAATCAAGATCACATCTGGCGCTTGCCTAAGGGTATTTTTCAGGGCCGCAAACCAGTTATTGGTATCCGTGCCTACTTCCCGTTGGGTGACGAGACAATTCTTGTTTTTATGTACATATTCGATTGGGTCCTCGATGGTAATAATATGACCGCGACTGTTTTCATTACGGTGGTCGATCATGGCTGCCAGGGAGGTGGATTTACCAGATCCTGTGCCGCCCACCAGGATTACCAGCCCGCGTTTGGTCATGACCACATCTTTTAACACCGGTGGCAATTTCATTTTTTCGAAGGTAGGGATTTCCGAGGTAATGGTGCGCATCACCGTGCCAAAATGTCCTTGCTGGACAAAGGCATTAACCCGAAACCGGCCAATACCATCGGGGTTAACCGCGAAATTGCATTCTTTTTCCTCGTAGAACTCTGCCTTTTGTTTTTCATTCATCAGGGACAGGGTCAGGGCACGGCATTGTGGTGGTGTCAGGCGTTGTTTTGTAACAGGGGTCATATCGCCATGAATTTTCATGGAAGGCGGGAAATCATTTGAGATGAACAGGTCTGATGCATCCTTGGTGAGCATCATTTTTAGCAGGTTCAGGATGTATTTTCTTGCCTGTTCTTCGTTCATATTTATCGATCTCCTTTTTGGCTTATTCGGATTGGCCAGGGCAACTGAGTTATACCCATAAAATACTGCCGGTGATGGTCACCTGGGTACATTTTGGGCCCGTTTATATTTTTTAGAGCAATTAGAGAAATAGTTAAGCGAGATTTGTGCCAGAAATGGCGTGAAGACCCATATTTTTTAAAATATAGGCAAGTGCCTGTTTTAGTGGATTATTACGCAACCAGTGGCCTTCAGGTGTTAAAAAAGGACAGCCAAATGGCTGTCCCCGGCTGGTTGTAGTGCCGCATTTTTTCCTTAATGTACCCTGACAGAAAAGAAGGGAAGTGGTGGCAAGGGTGGAAAAGGTATGGCGACCGTCTGGCGGTAGGCGGCATGACCGTAATTTACGTGCCTATAAGGCTGGTAATGTCGGCCATGATGTCGTTTGTAACCATGACCTCGATTCTGATGACCGTTGTCATGACGGCGTTCCTGGCGGTGCTCATTATGACCCCTGTTGTGATCTCGCCCTTCGTGACCGCCCCGACTGCCAGCATAAGCACTGGGGACTAGCAGAATTGCGGTTATGATTGCGATTGTTGCTGTACGAATGATTGTTTTCATAATAGTGCTCCTGTGCCTGGTTAAGTTGTTTTCCGTATTGCTTGGTAAACATTTTAGACGGGGCTAGCTGAACCTAAGCTGAACAGGCGGAAAATCGTAACTAATTGATTTTGTTTAATAAAAGAAGATCCTGAATACGGTTTTTTGTCATTTTATTGACCAAGATCAATGTTTCACCGTAATCGATATGTTACTAATTTATAGGACAATAAGGAGGTCAATATGGGTTTGTTAACAACATTAATAGTGTTAGCTCTGATTTCTACAGTGGTCGCGCTAGGCTGGGGCGTAATTTCCATGGCACATGGCGGTGAGTACGATCGAAAACACAGCGCTCAGCTGATGAGTGCCCGGGTCGGGCTGCAATTGCTGTCAGTGCTGTTATTGTTTATTGCGATGTTGATTCAACTGAGCTGAATCAACTAGTTTGGTCACAGCGGGTCAGTGAGACGCTGCGCTGCGTGGGCAGTGTGGCGGGTTTTTTGTGGCCGTTTTTACCGGAAATGAATAGCTGAAATAGATAAACTCAGAAAAAATAATCTAATTTGTAAAGGGGTTCAGTCCAGGTGTTTTGCCTGCCATGCCAGGTAAAGCTGGTGCACGTGTTCGGTAAACACTTTTTTGTCACTAAATCCAGCAGGAAATATTGCATCGTATACATAATAGTTAGCCCGGTTATTTTTACTGGTCATAAAGTGCCACATTTTCTGGATCAGGGTTTGCCCTTGTTTCCACTCAAATATTTCCTGGGCTTCATAGTGTAAAAAAACAGGCAAAATTGGTATGCCAGTCTGTAACGATAAATCAAAGGCGCCATATTGAAATGTGGCATTTATACGACGACCAAAACACCCACCTTCCGGGAACAGGGCGACGTTTTTATTTTTTTTCAGTATTGATTTTAATTCATCAGCGGCGGCATGACGTGACTCAGAATCATCCCTTTTTACAAACACCGTGCCAGCTGCAATATTAATACGTCCCACCAGAAACCATTCCATTACACCTTTTTTTGCCAGCGGGTAAATATCAAAGGTCGCTGGTATCCCTACATCTTCCAGGGCAGAAGGATGATTGGCGACTAAAATAAACTGGTCAGGAACTGGCCTGGTATTATTCTGGAATACACGCAGTTTGACACCGAGGGCGCGGACAAAAAAACTGCACCAGATTCGGAAAAGTTTGTGATAATAAAAATTGGTAAAAGGACGCGGGAGCCACGCCATGACGTAGAGTAGCAGCGTGAAAATCGATAGCTCAAGCCAGCAAAGTATTAGCCAGAACGAACGCGAAAGAAAATTTATCATTCCTGAAAATATCAATAATTAACATAGCGGGTACTCTAGCATGTTAAATATTAATATGTATCAGGAAGCAGCCCGCTTATGTAGAAATGTGCCGGTAATTTTGCGTGAGGGTTTCGACTACATCCAGTCTGTTTGAATAATACAACGCCAGTGTTTTACCATTATCTTTATTTGAAACCAGGTACTGGTAGGTCATTCCCGGGTTACCTTTGGTCTCAAAAAGTGAGTCAACATTTTTCAGGTCAGGGGCCAGGTGGGTATTGCAGATAATGTTGTAGTGACGAGATCCTGAATCCAGGGCATTGACGGTAACGATTAACATTTCAATTATCTCCGTATAATTATACTAACTTTCTTACCATTCTATTTTAGTTCAAAAAATGAACCACAGGTCGGCTATTGGGGCATCCCATCTCCCAAAAGCGGCCGATTGTCTCACGATAAATGGGGGCTGGTTGTTGCTAATACGATTGATAAATAGCCTGGTTCGACCAGGTTCGAAGCCATGGGTATGGCTGATTTTTATATTAAATTTATATGATGCCGATATTCTATTTAAGTAACTGAATAGAAAAGGGTATTTACAAGCAACTGTTTTTCTGAGCACCGATTCCGCTGGTCAAAATGGGGAATTGAGACTAGTATTTATCATACATTGAAGCATGCCTTTCAGTTAATGCCTGGTGATCGAGATGTTGTGCAATCATCACAGGGAAAGGGGTGCTGGCAATAAGGATATTATGTCCTGGATGGTTGCATGTTTTAAAATCGGGCAGAGGTGACAAGCTATATTGGTATTTAACCATTGAAAATGGTTGCCAGGATCGTCACCTCGTGTCATTTGGAGAATTTATGCAACTTATGCAACATATGCGAAAAAAAGATAGTTTTGTCGGCTCGTCAGTAGATTGGCGTAAAGGTTTTGAAAATGCTTATCCTGAGCTGGCAAAAATCACAGACCGTGACTGGCTTGATATCATCGAATCAGCAGATTATATGCAGGTACCGGCTGACACCGTGCTGCTTGAACAGGGTGAAGTTTGTAGTGGTTATGTAATGCTATTATCGGGCGGTGTTCGTGTTTTTCAGTATGCGCCCGATGGTAGAGAAATTACCCTGTATCGATTGTCGCCTGGTGACACCTGTGTCATGAGTCTGAATAGCATACTCCACAGTAAACAATTTTTTGCCATTGCCAAAACTGAAGCGGAAGTTAGTGCGCTTGTTTTAACGCCCGAACAATTCACCAGGGCTTTAAGTGCCTCGGAAAAATTTCGTCTGCACATCATGACTGGTATGTCAGATCGTTATTGCGATATGTTAACCGTGGTTGAAGATACGGCCTTTAAAAGGCTGGATATTCGTTTGGCCTGTTGCCTTGGCCGTCTCTTTGAGAAGGCACAATCCGACTCCCTCAATATTACCCACCAGGAACTCGCGAGAGAGCTGGGCACCACCCGTGAGGTGGTTAGCCGGGCACTGAAGGAGATGGAACGGCAACAATGCGTTCGCTTGTCCAGAGGCAGTATTCATATCGCCTCGTCAGAAGGCCTGCGGTGGTATCAACAGGATAAAAAATAACTAAGGGTCGACCTTCTGCTTCATCCCAATGTTACCGGTCACCTGGACTCGCCTCGCAACTGTTAATACATGACAGGATGGGGCGTGTGATAACATAGTCTCCAAAACATTGGAAAATAAATATGCTTGAGAGGAATCCATTAAAAATATTCGAAAACTGGTTTAACCAGGCAAAAGAATCGGATATCAACAAACCTAATGCCATGACTTTGGCAACCATGGATAATCATGGCGAGGCCCACGCCAGGGTTGTTTTGTTGAGTAGTTTTGATAACAATGGTTTTGTCTTTCATACTAATTATAAGAGTGATAAAGGCGTCCAGTTGGCAGCTAATCCTTCAGCTTGTTTATTGTTTTGGTGGGACTGTCTTGGTTACCAGGTTCGTATTAATGGACAAATCAGTAAAACAACAACTGAAGAATCAGATGCCTATTTTAGTGGTCGCCCCCGTGGCAGCCAGATTGGCGCCTGGGCATCAGCGCAAAGCCAGGTTATAAAATCACGCCAGCTGCTTTATGATCGTGAAGCAGAGTTTGAAATAAAATATTTCGGGAAAGCGGTGCCAAGACCTGCACATTGGGGGGGTTATCGATTGTCACCAACCAGTATAGAGTTTTGGGTAAACCAGGAAAATCGTTTACATGAAAGATCATTATATACTCGCCAGAAAAGCGGTTCGTGGGAGCAAAAGATTTTGGCCCCCTGACCAAATTATTTTTGGGAATAAATTTTTCTGGAGTAAATATTCTGGTTTTTTAATTATTATTTTTGGCCCAGGCCTGACACCTAGGCATTGCCGGGTTGCGTATGGTGTTGGGAAAAAATCTGCTGATGTAATAATTTAAGTCTCTGTGATGGCAAGGGCCTGTCATTTTCAACCAGCCTGTTTTTATAATTCTGAAATACATGTTCTGCTTCTGGTAAATTACCAAGGGTACTCAGGCAGCGCATGGTTTTTGCATACAGATTTTCATTGAGATTATCGATATCCATAGCTGCCCGGTACAGACTCAAAGCCGCATCTGTATCTAAATTCCTTTCCAGGGTTGTTCCCAGTTTAAATACTGTATCCATGATGACTGTTTTTGAATCGTGGGCGAGGTTTCTTCTCCAGTAGAAATCATCTGTACCAACCAGGAAATTATTAATATAAGTTGATATGGCGTTCTCAATGTCGTGCTTGAGGTCATAAATATCATCTTTAGTATCCATATTATGGTTTTGTAAATCTTTCAGTATGGTTTTGAAGGCCAGCGTATCTACCCAGCATCGACGCCTGTTGAGTAATATTTTATCGCCCCGAAATAATAAACTGTCCACACCAATTATTTTTCTAAGCTGGGTTACAGCAACATAAAAGCGATGATTTTTTTTATCTGAGCTTCTACCAGGCCACAGGTTTTCTTTCAGTTTCTCGATTGAAAGTTTACCGTCGCCATTTGCTATTAGTGAAACCAAAAGCCTGAAGTGGGAAAGATTAATTTTTTTTGTGAAATTAGTGCGTTTTCCATCAATATCCAGCAATAGGTGATTGAGTATCTCAATGCGAACAGGCCAATCAGGTATGTCCGGTTTAGTCTCCAGTTCAATTGAAATAAAATGATAATCAGCAAGTTTCTTGCTGTATTCTGGTTCGATATTATATTTCAGTGCCCTTGACAGCAGGAAAGCAAGATCTTCGCGGCTGATTTCATATAGATCAGACAGCTCAGACGAAGCAGCAGCAGATAACCCGGCTTGTAATAAATCTTTGCCCTGTTGATTACTATCAATCTGTAGCAGGTAAATTGCTCTTGTCAGTGTTGCGACAATCGAGATTTTGTCATGTATTATTTTGTCAGACATCACACGTTCCTTGTAATTAATAGCAATGGTTTAGCAGAGCTTAGAATTATGTGGCAAAAATTACCGTGAACCAGTTCACAAAAAAGCCCAGTCAGCCCGGAAACCCGGAGATTTAGGCTAAATCAGGCAGCTAGCCGGATTTTTACTATTGTTGATAGACAGGTATAATGATTTCTTTCTTACCAGATCAGGGGCCATGTAGGGCCGTCGGGAGTTATATTTTGAACAAGGCAAGCAGGTATTTGGCAATCAGTTTTGTATTACCAGGCATTTTATTGGCCGCTCTTATGACCACCAGTACACCATCTTTCGCAGGTGAGGAAGTTACGGTCTACAAAAGCCCCACATGCGGTTGTTGCACAAAATGGATTGAGCACATGAGAAAAAACGGGTTTAAGGTCAAGGCCTATGACGTCAAAGACGTAATGCCTATCAAGAGAAAGTCAGGCGTAAGGCCGGAACAGGCTTCTTGCCACACAGCGCTCGTTGGCGGTTATGTCGTTGAAGGTCATGTTCCCGCGAAAGATGTAAAACGTATGCTAAAGGAAAAACCGAAAATCAAGGGTTTGACCGTGCCTGGTATGGTTGTGGGTAGTCCCGGTATGGAAGGACCAAGCAAGCATCCCTACAAAGTTTTGACTATTACCGAGTCAGGTCCTGGCAAAGTATATGCAGAGTATTAAGTTTATATAATTTCACTGAATATCAAATTGCTCAGACCAGTTTCCTTTGGGCAAAAACTCGGCTATCTCCTGGACTTTGCTGGCTTCATCCAGTTTGCCCATAGACTTAAGAATCTCACTTTTTAGTAACAGCGAGTTCTTGCTATTGGGCGCCAGGGCTACCGCAGTATTGATTGCTTTCAGGGAAGATTCATTCCTGGCATTAATATAATAAACCATGGCCAGGTTGTGGTATGCCTTCTGGTAGCTCGGGTCATGTTTAATTGCGGCAAGAAAATGCCTGGTCGCCATCTTGAAAGCTTTTCGTTGCGCGAACAAAACACCAAGGTCATCATGGGCTTCGGAATTTGACGGATCCAGTTCAACTGCTTTTTTCAAATCAATCTCGGCAGCCTTGAGTTCTCCAGCCCAAATCCTTCTTACACCTCTTTTTGTATATGCAAGCGAAGATTCAGGATTACGTTTTATGTAAACAGTTAAATCGGCAATAGCCTTGTTTATCTCTCCTGCACGACCATGGGCCATGCCCCGGCCAAAATACGCTTCGTCCAGTTCCGGATCAAACCTGATTGCATTTGTATAATCGTCAATAGATTTTTCTGTTTCTCGAATCAATAAGTAGGCATCACCTCTCTTTAGATATAGCCCGGGGTTTCTTGGTGATAAATATAGCGCCCGGGTGTATTTGGTTATTTGTTTTTCTATTTCTTCATAGTCATAGATTTTGTTCAGGTTTGACAGGGTATTTTTTTTGTTTGGGATTATTTCATTGAGCGGGTGGAGATAGTTGCTTGCCGAAACAGGTAAGCCATCAAAACATGCCCTGTAAGTTTCCCGCACGAAGGTGTCTTTTAGTTCGCCAGCGTGATTGGGGATTTCATAATCTTCCAGTGAAATATCGACTGTTTCGCCAAAAAAATTTCCCTTGCATTGCTCATATATCCTTCTTCCAGAAGCATCAAATTGCCTGTACGAGCTCAGGCCATCAATATTTTTATGAAAATTTATTAAGGTCTGGATAGGGGCATTCCGGTAACCAGGAAGATAGGCGGCCAGGTAATCACGCACCAACCTGCCCGATTCATCATATATATAAACTTCAACAGAATTAATGTGGCCGGGATTGGTATTAACGGTGGTAGTGCGCTGTTGGCGTACGCGCGTTAGGATTTTTCCGTTTTTTCTCTTGAAATGACTTGTCTCTGTGTAACTTAAACCCTGCGCGAAAGAACCACCATAATCACCACTTGCATCAGAACTATATGTTTCGTATTTCTCATGTAAATGATCGCGCACGGTTAAGAGGTCATCGGCAAATTTATTCCATGTTTTGACTTGTGTTGTGTTTTCTCTGACGCCGGGTTTATTCTTTTCGGCTATTAACGCAGGGCTAACCAGGGCCAGGCCCAGAAAAAAGACCAATGACAGGCGAATGACTGCAAGTTTATACATTCTGGTTATCATTTTAGAATGCCCTGAAGATGAGTTTCTATTAGTATAGGACATTTATGACGGCGGATTTATTCCCGGCAAAATAATGTATTTTTGACCAGATAGAGCAGCGGCGGGTATGGTAGTGATAGTCAGCCTATCATGTTGATTTTTTAATATTATAATTCAGTCAGGGTAAATTTAAGTCCTGGCAATTATCAAAATATCAGCAAAACGAAATTATTTAGAGACAATTATATTGAAAGATAATCAGCCTACAATTGACAGGTTATATACAAAAAAATTACCTAGCGTTGATGATTTTAAATTTGACGATACAGTTGCTGGTGTATTTCCGGATATGCTCAAGCGCTCTATCCCGGGTTATAGTGCACTCATCAATCTTATTGGTACCAGCTCACGGGTGATCGTAAAGCCCGGTACACATGTTTATGACCTTGGTTGTTCCCTGGGCGCGGTAAGTGCTGCGGTAAGAAATAATTGTGTTGATATCAATTATCATGGCATAGCCGTAGATAACTCCGAAGCTATGATTAAGCGTTGCCAGTCATTGTTGGATCATGAGAATTCTGAACCAAAAATAGAAGTTGTATGTAATGATATTCGTAACGTAAAAATTAAAAACGCATCACTTGTGGTATTGAATTTCACCTTACAATTTATTCCAATCGAGGACCGGGCTGCACTGTTAAATAAAATAGCTAACGGTCTAAATCCCGGCGGTTTTTTTATACTCTCTGAGAAAATAATTTCAGAGAATACAGAAGAGCAGGAGAAAATCGATTTATTGTATGAAAACTTTAAACGCGTGAATGGCTATAGTGAGCTCGAAATCAGCCAAAAACGTGAGGCACTTGAAAATGTTCTTATACCCGAGACTTTCACGGCTCATAAAGAGAGACTCGAAGTTTGCGGACTCAAGAATGTCCAGAAATGGTTCCAGGTGCTCAATTTTGTTTCCATCATTGCGCAGAAATGAATAATTTTTCCGGATTCTATTCAGCAATTAAAAATACTGAATTGGAAAAGTTATTTTTACCAGTTAAAGAACTGGTTGAATATAAATATTCATCAGAAAATCATGGCGATTTTGAAAAATGGCTGGAGACACTAAAATTATTACCTGCTTTAACGCCATCAGAGATAGATCTTGACCTAGGAAGCATTCTCATTGGCAGGGAATCTGATGGTAATCCATCACAATTGCTTTTGCTGGCAGAATTGTTCATGGAATTTTGCCCATGGCGAAAAGGCCCTTTTAAGCTTTTTGGAATAAATATTGATACTGAATGGCGATCAGACTGGAAATGGGATCGGCTTAAAAATCATTTAGCCCCACTGGAAAACAGGATCGTTCTGGATGTGGGCTGTGGAAATGGGTATCACTGTTTGCGAATACTGGGTGCTGGCGCAAAACGCGTTGTTGGCATTGATCCGACCTTACTTTATGTAACCCAGTTTTTGGCCCTGAACCGGTATATTAAAACTGATTCTGTCCATGTGTTGCCCCTTGCCCTTGAAGACTTACCGGAAAACAGGCCGTTTTTTGATACGGTGTTTTCAATGGGTGTGCTTTACCATCGACGCGATCCACTGGACCACTTAAGAAGCCTGTCGGGATATCTTCGCCAGGGCGGTGAACTGGTATTGGAAACACTGATTATTGAAGGTGAGGGGTTAACAGTACTGGCGCCAGATGGTCGTTATGCAAAAATGCGTAATGTTTTTCAGATACCAACAATAAAAAAGCTTGAGAGCTGGCTTAAGTCTACCAATTTTGTAGATATAAAGATCGTGGATATCTCAATTACAACATCGCAAGAACAGCGCTGTACTGAATGGATGAAATTTGAATCTCTTGAGAATTTTCTGGACCCCAATGATAATTCCAAAACCATTGAAGGTTGGCCTGCCCCCAGACGAGCGATCCTGGTTGCTAAAAAGGGATGAGAATTTTAGTCAACAAAGAACAACGCAGTCCCTGCCGCTGTTTTTAGCCCGATAAAGCGCTGAATCGGCACTGGCGAGGAGTTCCTCAATTGACTGGTTAGGTTCCAGTGATGTAACGCCCACTGAAATGGTAACACCTGGTAAGGCATCGTTAGTACTGTCGAAAATACTTGTGCTACTGACACCTTCCCTTAATCTTTCAGCAACGATCTTGGCAGATTTTAGATTAGTATTTGGCAACAAGATTACAAATTCTTCGCCACCAAACCTGGCCGCACCATCGTTAGGGCGTAAAAATTCCTGGATAGATTTTGCTACTGCCCGTAAGGCCATATCACCAGCAAGGTGACCATTCTCATCATTGTATTTTTTAAAATGATCGACATCAATCATAACAACACTAAGGGGTTCGCTGTTGATACGACAGCGATCGATAATACCGTCCATCATTTCGTCCAGCCAACGACGGTTATGGAGATTGGTTAATACGTCAATTTTAGAAAATTCTTCGTAGATTTTTTGTTGGTTCAGACTTTCAATGACCATGTGGTTGTTTTTTCTAACCCGGGAAGAAAGAATAAATAATAAATTGCAGGCAATAGCATGAGAACGGTTAATCAGTGACCACAGAATTGTGCCTTCAATTATTAGTAATTTGCAGTCTGTATTAACAATCGCATATGCGGATACTTTCTCACGCTCAATAATAGACATTTCACCTATGCATTGACCTTTCTGCAAGTGAGCAAGTACTTTTTCATCGTCAGGTTCAAGCTGAATGCGAACGCTGCCATCGAGTATCAGGAGCAGGTGCTCGTTCGGTTCACCAGGCGCTAGCAGGATTTCACCTGCCTTGGCGTATTTTAGTTCGGCATAATCCAGCAGCCATTCAAGGGTGTCCGGGCTTTCGCCACGAAATAACGCAAGGTTTGTCAGATCTTTTGGGGTTGTTGCTAACTGCATCCGTATTCCTGAGGGTTGAACTTACGTGAACACAGATTGTGCCACAATCCGGTACATTTTTTAACTAAATGTTTCCGGCAAATGTCATTAATCAAAGTAATTACGTAATTACTACAGTTACTTATATGGTTTTCTAAAGTTATTAGAATTTACAGACCAGAAGTCATTTTGGTCTGCTGGCCCGTCCTTTTAGCCATTTTAACAGTGGCTCCCATTGTTCGAGATCGGTACTGACGGCAGAGGGCGCCATTTCAAAAATTCCCACACCCTTCTCCGCGGCGCGAATGTAGTTTTGACTGTCCCTGAGACAGGCGACCACAGGAATCCTCAGGCTGTTCAGGAAGGTTAATAAAGTTTGGTAGATCAATGTATTTTCTTTAACCCGGTTCGCGATAACAGCAATCCTGGACTGTTTGCTGGATATCCTGCCCATTAACATGAGTTGGTGAATAAATTTTGTGGCGGCCCTGATATCAACCGGCGATGGCAATACAGGTACCAGCAGGGTTTCGGTTCTGCGCAGGAGATTGCTCATTTCCTTGCCATGAATTCGAGCGGGTGCATCCATAACCAGCACGTCGGTATTGGCAGGCACAGTCGGGCTTTTATTGGCAGCATCCAGTCCGGTTATTTCGGGATATTCCCAATTTGGATCCCTGTTTCTGGCATCGAGCCAGGCAATGCTGGATAGCTGTGGATCAAAATCTGCCAGTACAATTTTTTTTTCCTCTACTGCATAATAACTGGCAAGGTTGGTTGCGATTGTGCTCTTTCCACAACCGCCCTTGGCATTGAGTATCATTATTTTTCGCATTGGCTTTACCCGGACAAATAGTGAACGGCCCTTTATCCTGTAATTTTTATATTGATAACTTTATAATAGTACCTGGAGCGGCAATTATATAACCTTAGCTGCTCTTTTTGTATCAAAGCCCACTATCAATCACAATGATGGATCGGATTAATATTCAATTAATTGCTATTTATGGGTTTTCTGGCCGGATAAACAGGCTATGACTAAAGATAATAAAAATTTAACGATCCTGCCTGGCTGTCAGGGACTGATGATGACAGCCAATTCCCTGCTGGTAACCACGTCTGCGCTGGTCGGTTTTGCCCTGGCAGAAAATTAAAAAAGGAACGTTTTACTCGTTTATTCTTTTTTTACTTTTATTTTTTCTCATAAATCAAAAGCCTGGCCAACATAGTTCAGGATAATTCAAGGTGCTGAAGTGCCATACAAAACTTTTTTGTCAGCAGCAAGCTCCCTGGAATAGTCTATACTTAAAAATAAGACATGGACTAAAGGAACATTATTATGTTGACCGAAATTCTGCATCGTGCGCAGGCTTTTGAACGTCGACACGGTCGTCATCCCAATACCCTGTTTCTTACACACGAGCAATATTCCCTTTTGCGTAATGAGTACCCGGAAATTCTCGGTGAGTCACCGGAAATTGTTTTAGGACTGCGTATTGCCATGGCACCTGATAACGCTTTATTGCAACCAGAGATTGCCTGGTTGCCAGTGCGCGCACCTGGTTATTTAAGAAAACGAAAAAGTATCAGCAGACGGGTAGCAGCCGTCACGGATGAGAATCCTGATTTACTTGATGTTTTAATCAAGAACCAGGTCCGGTAATAAGACTACAGAGACTAAATATTTTTCTTTAGTTATTCCCTGGTGTTTCTGGCAGAATAGTTATCAGTTCCCCCAGCGCCAGTTTTATTTCCTGCAAGGTCAGGTGTGCGCCCATCATCGGATCATCCCATTGTTTGCAAGCTAGTTTGACTACATCAGGCTGAGTATCAGACTTCAGGTATATTTCAGTGATATAGACCACTGCAGTGAGCCCACTCGTCCCTAAATAAAGAACAGGATAACTGGCAGTCATGTTAAGGCTTGCGAGTTTAGGGAACAGGGAAACAAAACCTTCGTCAAGGAAAACACGGGTAATAGTAAAAATATCTGGTTTGATGGTTTGTGTTGCGGCCAACCGGTTCCTGACTTCAATAACACAATAAGGCCGGTAATTTTCAACCGGGTTAAGTTGTTGTGGTCTGGGTTCGCCATCCTGAATATGCAGGCTTGTCGATTCTCCAGGTATTATAATAGCCTTGTTGAGCTTGAGTTTTAGTCCCGGAGTGATAATTAAGGGGTAATTATTGTAACCAATTGCAACATTCCCGGTTTGTACCACGGCTGTTTGGCATGAGACTAAAGATAAATAAATAGTAGTTATGATAAGAAATCGAAGCATGTCCTTACCCCTGGTAAGTTATTTATACCGTTGAAACGGTTCTGACTTTTCGAGTCGAAGCCACCTGGTTGCCCTGATTATACATACATTACTTGTTTTTAAAATGGATAACATGTTTTAGGGGTGACAGATTAATTTCATCTATGACTGCGCTGCCTTTGCTGGCAAGAATTAACTTTATACAGTCAAGAATAGCTTCAATATTGATGCTGTTTTCATCTGCCTTTCCAGGTTCAAAATCAAGATTTTTATAAAAATCTGTTTTAACCATGCCCGGGTTAATAATAGTAATACCGATACCAGAGCTGGCGCACTCTGCTCGCAAGGCCTGGGAAAATCCACGTAATGCAAATTTAGAGGCACAGTAAATACTGCCTTTTTTGCTGCCACGCAAACCTGCATCAGATCCTATAAAAATAATGGTTCCACGACCTGCCCGTTTCATTATTGGCAGGAAAAATCGTGTTATGTAGGCGTGGCTGGTGAAATTTACATTCATGAGCGAGTTAATTTGCTGGTATGAATATTCTTCAAGGGAACCAAACAGGCCCATGCCCGCATTGAGAATTAGCGCAGATGGTGAGAAACCATTATTTTTTATTTCCTTGAGTCTTGCTGGTAATTTGTCAAGATCGCCAAGGTCAATGTTGTATGGCGTAAAACCGGGGAGTTTTGTCTGTTGCTCAAAAAAATTTCTGGCAATGCCGGTAACGCTATATCCTGATGCGCAAAGCTTATCAGTGATAGCGCGACCAATCCCCTTGCTGGCGCCTGTAACCAGTATTTGATTGTCAGTCTTTAACATTATATTTAATTATGCACAGGGAAAATATATTTCATCTGAAATATAATTAAGTATGCCTGATTCGCAAAACTCCAGTAGTTGCGATTCAAGCTGCTTTTCGTAGCTTACCATGCCAGATCTTTTTTCCAATGGACCGGCAAATAATAATTCATCCGGGAAAATTTTCCTGATATTTTTAAAATATGTTTCGGGTAAACGAAAAGTGCCAAGACTAACCGAATGTAGTGATAACGCATCAATTTGACTAAAGACCTTCCTGAAAAAATCACTATAAACCTCCTTGTACTCATCTGTATAAATAACAGGATCAAAGCGAAGACCGATTTGCCAGCCAGCATGTTGTAATTTCACAATGGCATTAATGCGTTTTTCCAGGGTAGGGGCCCGGTGTTCCAGGGCTTTAGCAACTGACTCGGGCGACAAGCTGAAGGCTACGATACAATTAGCCAGGGGAGCCTGGGAAAGTAGGGTCGAGATTTGGGTGCTTTTGGTCCTGAGTTCAAATTTAGCGCTGGTATTTTTTTTAAAAAAAGGTGAGAAAAATTCCATAAAACCCGTTACTGGCTCCAGTGCCAGGCTATCGCAATCATAACCTGTGAAAAACCAGGTTTCTTCTCCTGACTTGCTGGTTATAGCTGTTATTTCATCCTGGAAATCTTCGTAATTCACAAAAAGCACGTAATATGCCGAGCGGTACATGCCCTGTAAAAAACAGTAACGACAATCATAGAGGCAATTCAGCATATGTGAAAAGTAATAATTTTTGTTGCCACCTATGCCGTAGGATACTGGCGCTTCTAATACAAAGTTTTTGAACTTCCTGGCAAGTATTAATGCCGGGTTTTGTTTTTGAATGCGAAAGTTCTGGGCCTTGCGGTTAAATATTTCCGAGTATTGTTGGCAATAAATAATTTTTGCATCTTTATAACGATTGCAGATTTTAAGGGTACGGGAATGATCCCTGACCGATTCTTCAATGTAGATGGTATCGATCAACTTGGTACTAAGAGAGCCTGACTGGCAGTTCTTTTATTCTATTTTCCAGCCAATCCAGGACCTGGCCACTATTTTTCAATCCTGGAACTACGTTGGCAGAATTATTTTGGTTGGTGATAAGGGACAATCGTTCCAGTAATTTAACCAGTTGAATTCTCTGGTATTGAGTAAAATGATAATCCTTAGTCAGCTCAGTAATTGATATCGCTTTCAAATTAATGGTCGAGTGCTTATGTAGATTTGAGAGTGCTTCTATAATTACTGAAATATCAGGCAGTTTTTTTTCGATTAATGTGCTGATTTTTTTGGCATTAATATTTTCAGTTGGCGAAGTTTTATTGTCGGAAATTATTTTATAACATTGCACCAATTCACTGGTCTGGTGGTTGATCGCGGCCTGGTAGAAATAAGCCGCCTCCATGTCATAGGCACAATTTTCCTGATAACGTTGCTCGGGGTTATCTACGGTAATTAATGAAATTGAGTCAATTTTATTTTTACTTATCTTAATACCAGCTTTTAAATTCAGTCCAGTATTTAATTTCAACCTGGGCGGATACCAGTTTAAACCATCAGGCCCCATAATTTTATGGATCATTCTGCCCTCGCCAACAGCTAGCTGGCCATGACCGGCAATGCCAATATTTAACCAGGCCGACGACGGCTCTGTATGTTGTACTAACAGCTTAACAGCTACTGCGTTTAACTTTCCACCAACACCGGAGACCACAAGATTTATACTCGAGTTCTGATAAAGTTTGATTTTATCAACAGGCTTATGTTGTAACCCATAATGACTTATGAGTGGCCTGGCTTCACATTTCAGCGCACAAACAATATTTATCATTTACGATACCAGTTGTTCCTGATAATTTTCGTTTTTGCAGTAAGTTACCAGCAATGAAGAGTAATATTCAATATCATCGAATTTCCCTCTTTTGATAGCACCATTAAGATAAATTGTAATCTTTTTTTCCAATTGTGCGACCACAAGACTTGTTTGTTCATTCGTTAGAAAATTACCGGCATGCAGGTTAACCAGGGCCTTAATTCTGAAGCGATCCATGCCCCAGTATTTTCGGGACAGCTGATCTTCATGGCCACCATATTTTTTTATTAATGGTTGAGGTAAATATTTAACCGGGTAGCGGGCGCATATTTTCAGCCACATATCATAATCTTCGCAAGCAGGTAACTGCTCATCAAATAATCCCGCCTCGTAAAGTAACGATTTTTTAATCAATACAGATGAAGGCGATATTGCGCACATGGGTAGGCAATGTTCGAAAATCCAGCCACCGTATTTCTCATGTTTGTCCATCTGGTTGACACGGTTTCCATTGCGAATCCAGATTTCGTTGCTATGGACAAGGTGTGTATCGGCCGGGTTATTTTCGATAACACTTAACTGTATTGCAAGCTTCCCTGGCAACCATTCGTCATCTGAATCCAGGAATGCAATCCATTCATGGTTAGCATTTTGAATGCCCAGGTTTCTGGCAGCACTGACACCGCTGTTTTTCTGGTGAATGTAAACAACATCAGGAAATTCCTTTTTAATCATTATGGCGGTGTCATCAGTCGAGCCATCATCGACCACAATTATTTCTGCAGGCCTGTTCGTTTGCATAGCAACAGATTCGAGCGCTCGCTTGAGCAGCGAGGCACGATTGTAGGCAGGTATCACGAGGCTGATATCAGTCATTCAAATATTTATAACCTGGTTGAATCTTATTGCGGAATACAATTTCTATTTTTGCTAGAATATATCCTTTGAGTTTAGCGGAAATATCATGACTAAAGCGATACCCGTAAAAATTGAGCGTAATAAACAGCCAATTACGCCAGAAAACAAATGTACTTTCTGTCACGGCGCAAAGTGCTGTACCTATGTCACGGAGCATATTGATACGCCCCGCTCTATGGAAGACTTCGATACGCTCTTGTGGCAAGTTTCTCACCAAAATCTTCAGTTATACAAGGATGAGGGCGACTGGTTCCTGCTGATTAATGGCTCCTGCACGCATTTACAACCCGATGGGCGATGTGGCATTTACGAAGTGCGACCACAAATTTGCCGGGAGCATTCAAACGAGGATTGTGAATTTAACCAGTTAGCCGGTGAAGATGATTTTGATCTGCTTTTTAAAAACTACACAAGCCTGGATACTTATTGCAGGAAAAGATTCAAGACCTGGGATAAAAGATTCAAGCGCTGGTGATAGCGAACCGGGTTGACTGCACCATTCAAAAATACCCGGTTGAATATTCCAAATTGAATATTATAGGCCGAATGAAATCATCAAACGCTTCGCCATGACCAGCGAAGCGGGTTCGGTGTTAAAGCTGCTCGCGTTCACGACTACTATTGTTTCGTTTGTTATCGTTAAGTCTGAAAATTAACGAATTCCAGTCCTTGATTGCCACTTTGCGACGAGGGCCTTGCGGGTAATCAATGACGGCATAACGAAGTTCACCGTCGGCATATGCCAAAACACGGACTTTGAATAGTGTGCCAGTTTTGTCTACATACCAGTTGCCGGGTGTAGGGGGGAGCAGAATTTCCTGTTTCGATTTTCTAAGCCAATTCATATTGCCTGTTACCACTACCAAGTTATTAAAATGATATTGCTGAAACGATTATAACGGGACTACCGAGCCATAAAAACAATCTATTTTACTCGGGTATAATAATAGTTAACATTAACTTCTGCTCCTAACACCTTAAAAAATATTATTTTTTAATATAGGTAAAAACTAGGGTTATCCGACTATTCAAGCTTCAAATACCTATTTTTAAACGGGTTCTGGCATGATTTCGTGAAATCCTTTAATTGCATCAAATTTCCCGGATTTTTTTATTTCAGCTTTTGAGTCCGGGCGCTGAATGCCAAGCAGGTAGGCAATGCCATATTCCTGTGCTGTCTTCAAAACCGGCAGGCTATCGTCTATTAACAAGGTTCGCGCCGGGTTAAAAGGGTTGCTCTGCTGGTATATTTGCCAAAATCCGGTGGTTTCCTTGGCCAGCCCAAAATCATGGGCACACGTGATTTTGTCTATGTGGCCAGCCAAACGGGTTTTGTCCATTTTAAGTGCCAGGCTTTTTTGGTGGGCATTGGTGACCAGTATGGTTTTAATATGGCGACTTCGTAAGCGGTCAAGAAATTCGATCACATTGGGGTGCATGCATATTAAGTGATTTATCTCGGCTTTCAGGGCAGCGATATCCAGATCCAGTTCCCGTGACCAGTAATCAACACAATACCAATCCAGCGAGCCTTCGGCTTTGCGATATTTTACCGACAATTGAGATTTGGCCATCTCAAGTGTGAGGCCGTTTTTTTCACCAAAACGTTTGGGCACATGCTCCTGCCAGAAATGATTGTCAAAGTGCAGGTCGAGCAGCGTGCCGTCCATATCCAGGAGTACAAGATCGATCAGGTTCCAGTTTATCATTGCTATTTATACTCGGGATTATCCTGTAATTATATTTCTGTAAATTTTCACTGGCCAAGTATATCTCTTGCTGATTAACTATTCCCGCTTAACTGACCCCAGTTAATTTTTCAGGTGTGCTTCAATTCAGGACTGTATAAGCTTAGAATCTGTGCAGTTGATTTTATCCTGACCACAGAGAGAAGAAAATGCATCGAATTATATTAAAGTTATTTATATTAATAACCGTACTGGCGGTGAATCCTGTGCTGGCTGCACCGGTTATGGTTGAGCCAGAATGGCTCGACAAAAATTTGGGTAAAAAAGGTGTTGTCCTGTTAGACATGAGTAGTGAGGACACCCAGTATGAAAGATTCCATATTCCTGGCGCCTATTATTTTCCCTATCAAGTACTGGTAAAAATGGATAAGAAAAAAGGGTTTCCTGAGGCAGTGAGTGATCAGCGTATGGACAAAATTTTGAGTTATTTCGGAATTTCTGAAAATACGCAAGTTGTTATTTACGATGATATGGGCGGGCTTAATGCCGGGCGTTTATTCTGGCAACTGGAGAGAATGGGCCATAAGCAGGTGTCGGTGCTAAATGGTGGCCTGGTTAAGTGGATCCTCTCTGGCCGTAAAGTCACCAATGAAATTACGTCGCCGACCTCCGTTAAACATTTGCTAAAAGATACAACGGCCAGGCGGGAGAACCACGCAGATATTGAAGATGTCAGGGCTGCCAGTAAAGATTCATCGACAGTCATTCTGGATGTAAGGAGTGATGGTGAGTATTTGGGCGATAGTAAAAAGAAAAAGGGCGGCCATGTTCCGGGTGCCAGGTGGTGGCCCTGGCAACAAGGGGTGGATTTTGAGAATGGTTTTGCCAGGGCAGACAAGAAAAGAATTGAGAAGTTATTACAAAAAGCGGGGATATCTAATAAACAAAAACCAGTGATTGTTTATTGTCGTTCGGGCCACCGCGCCAGCCAGACATATCTAACCCTGCGTAGTCTTGGGTACGAGAATGTAAAACTTTACGCAAATTCCATGAACGAATATGGTCGTTCAGGGTCAAAGCTGATACAAGGTAAAAAACCCTGAGGTCGCCTATGACTAGCATACTGGAAACACAGTCTTCGACAAGTTTATTGCTGGATTCGGGTCTGCACAATATTAGTTTTGACAAGAAAATACTAAAGCTATCATTGAGTTCGCGCGCTGCCCGTGCCATGGCTGATCAGGGCCAGGATGGACCTGGACAGGAAGGACATATCGATGTTGAGCTTGAATTATACTTCAGTTGTTTAATCAGGAAACGGGTCAATATCAGGCAGCAGCCACGGGCTGATGCAATTTTTAAAACTGCCGTTAATGATTTTTTAAGTATTAGTTTCCGGCCAGTTATGACCAAAGTTTGCCTGGTAAGTGATGCGGTAGGTGAGCCAGATATTGAGCCATTACCTATTGTAAAACCGGAACGTTTTACCCCTAACTGGTTGTCCCTTGATTATAAAAATGGTCAATGGCAGGGAGAGTTTGGTTACTGAAGTAACATCGGTTGCTGAATTAGTAAATAAACTGCCTGGCGAAGCCCAGGTTCCGGCTCAGGAAAGTAACCAGGCCCGGGCCGCAGTGACATCATGAAAAATTTCAACCTCTGCATCTGTAAATGCACTGTTAATCCAGGCAAGCCATGATTGCCATTGGTCAGTAGTCACGGCAGCAATCCTGGCAAAATCGTGGGCATGACCTCGTATGAAGCGTATATCCTCCCAGACTACATCTACCGTAAAGCCAGACATCTGGGTCAGATCTATTAACAGATTGATGCGCTTGTTTTTAATGCCATCAAGGATTGCTGATTCAAATTCAGTGTAATCTGCCAGCGTAAGCTCGCCCATAATTTCAACAGCCAATACATTGTTTTGCGCCGATATTGTCAGCATTATTGTCTCCTTATTCTTAATTCTCGAATTTTCATTTCCAAAATTTTGTTCAAAGAAGATATTTGTTTGTATATTTTCCCTGTTTACCGGGTTTAGTGACAAGACAAAATAATCTGTATCGTTAATAAATGTATAATAACAGGTATCGGGAATAATGAACCAAAATTTCAAATGATCAAACTCGAACAGAAATTACTAAAACAGGTTACTGCTATTGCCCGTGAGGCGGGCAAGGCAATAATTGAGATCTATCATCAGGACTTTGAAGTTAAGAAAAAAGCGGATAATTCTCCTCTAACCCTGGCCGACCAGGCAGCCAATGACATAATCATTTCATCCTTGCATAAATTAACCCCGGGTATACCGATGTTATCCGAGGAATCGGATATGATTGATTATGCGCAACGTCAACACTGGCATGAATTTTGGTTAATTGATCCGCTGGACGGCACTAGAGAATTTGTTAAAAGAAATGGCGAGTTCACGGTCAACATTGCCTTGATTTCCAATTCCAAACCAGTGCTTGGCGTTGTTTATGCCCCGGTACCGGATATCATGTATTCGGCCATGAAGGGCGCAGGTGCTTATAAAGAAGAACCTGGTTCGGTATCAGGAATAAAAACTCTGAAATATGAGGGTGAGTCGGTGATAATTGCAGCCAGTCGGTCACATAGTGGCGATACCCTGGCACAGGGTATAGAAAGAATTAAAAGAGCAGAAGGCGAGGTGAAGATCCTGTGTATGGGCAGTTCGTTAAAATTATGTCTTGTAGCTGAGGGAAAAGCAGATATTTACCCGCGACTAGGCCCGACCAACGAGTGGGACACCGGCGCAGCACATGCAGTTGTTAATTGCGCAGGCGGAAAGGTTGTCGACCTGCAAGGTAATGAACTAGTTTATAACAAGGCCTCATTACTGAACCCAGAATTTATAGTACAAGGCGATATCAATTATTCATGGATTAAATATTTTCATGGGCAGTGAACCTTTAAATACAAATAATCTTTATCTTGCGATTGATCAGGGTGGCCACTCAAGTCGTGCTATTGTTTTTAATACATTTGGAGAACAAATTGTCTTTGCCCGTCAATTGGTTGATGAGCAGAAAACAGGTTTGGATCGGGTAGAGCAGGATCCCGAGTTATTGCTTGGCTCAATTATTGAATCGGTTAAATCTGTGATTGAACAACTCGGAGAACGCTCCCGGCATATCGTTGCCGCTGGATTGGCAACCCAAAGATCAAGTATGGTTTGTTGGCATAAACAAACAGGTCAGGCGTTATATCCTGTTATTAGCTGGCAGGATAGACGGGCTGCAAAATTCCTGGAGAAACTTCAGGATCAGACGGAAATGATTCACAAAAAAACCGGCCTGTTTGTATCGCCACATTTTGGTGCCAGTAAAATGCGCTGGTGCCTGGATGAAGTACCAGCAGTTGCCGATGCTAATAAACAGGGTCAGCTTATCATGGGGCCGCTTGCCAGTTTCCTGATCTTTCGTTTGTTGGATGAAAAACCAGTACTGGCTGATCCAGCCAATGCCTCACGGACACAGCTTTGGAACCTGGCAGACAAAAACTGGGATCCGGAGCTACTTGATATATTCGGGATACCAGAATCCTGTTTGCCAGATTGTGTGCCCACTCGCTATGCGTTTGGAACCTTAACTGTTAATGACTTGCAAATACCGATGAGAATAGTTAATGGTGATCAGTCCGCCGCACTATTTTCCTATGGACCGTTACAGGCAGATAACGCTTACATAACAATTGGAACCGGCGCATTTATATCTCGTAGTTCAGGGCATTACGCGCCCTATGGTCGCCGTTTATTGGCCGGCATTGTAATGCAGGAACAGGATAAGAGTACTTATGTTCTGGAAGGCACGGTTAACGGTGCTGGCTCGGCACTTGACTGGATTAAATCAGAACTGAAACTGGAAGATTTTACGGATAAGCTACCTGGCTGGCTGGCTGCCTCAAACGACCCACCAATTTTTTTAAATGGCATTTCAGGGCTGGGCGCGCCTTACTGGATTGCTGACTTTGATAGTCGATTTATTGGCGAAGGGACAGATCAGGAAAAAGTGGTGGCGGTGATTGAGAGTATTATTTTCCTGCTCGAGACAAATTTACGAGAGATGTTAAGCCTGGCTTCACCGCCATTACAAATTCAGATATCCGGCGGTTATGCAAAACTTGATGGCCTGTGCCAGCGATTATCAGACCTGAGTGGGTTACCCGTCTATAGACCTGTAGAACAAGAAGCGACCGCACGTGGCACCGCATTTTTGTTAGTGCATGAAAAACACCACTGGCCAGAGGGAGAAATTGGCGTCTGGTTCAAGCCCAAAAAAAATGAAGCAATTAAAAAACGTTATGAAAAATGGGAATCTTGTTTACTGGCCGCAATAAGAAAACAATAAAATAACAGCATGACAAGGCCTCGTATTAATTATTTTTATCTGTCACCTGTGTGAGCAATAAGTCATCAGTTTCCTTACTATATTTATTTTTTGGTGCGGGTAGTAAATGTTTAATTTTTTTTATCATTTTTTCTGCGGTCGCACGATAACCGGTTAATTTACCGCCATAGATACTGAATAAATTGGGATGATTTTTATCCTGGTGAAACACAGTTTCACGCGGCCTGCTAAATGCACTGGATTTGCTGCGCGGTAAAACTCGCAAGCCGGCAAATCTTGCCACCTCTTCTGTCTGCCAGTTCGGGAAATAATGCCGGGTGATGCGCAGTAAATATTCTATTTCTTTTTCAGTTGGCCGCACATCTGCGGGGTTACCGGTGAAAAGTGATTCTGTTGTACCAATCAGTGTTTGGCCTTGCCATGGCATCATAAATATTGCACGTTTGTCTTCGGGCGCCTCTGTATAAAATACGCCCTTTGGTGCCGGTTGTTTGATAATTACGTGGGCACCTTGCACAAGATCCATTTCCCTTTTAACAGCGGCGGGCCTGATTTTATCAAGCACGAGATTAACCCAGGGCCCAGCCGTGTTTATTAGTACGGTGGCCTGACAAATTATTTTTTCGTGATCCTGGGTGTAATGTATTTCGTAACCCGATGGTGCTTTATCTGCGCCGTTAAATTCAGCCGGACAGGCAATATCAGCACCAAAATCGATGGCAGAGCTCATGACGGCCTCGGTGAGATTTTTATCGTTAGTTTGCGCATCCCAGTATTGGAAGACATGTTTCAATCCCTTTATTTCCAGGCCGCTGAGTGATGGCCATTGTTTTTTTGGAACGAAATGGAAGCGAGTGTAGGCTGCAAATTTACCAAGCAAGGTATACAAAAGAAGACCAATTGCGATATAAAAAGCAGGACGGGATGTTTTTTTGTAAATCGGCAAATAGAACTTAACTGGTTTGACCATGCCGGGCGCAATTTTTAACAAAATTGCACGTTCGCGTAATGATTCTTTGACCAGTTTTATTTGACCGGATTCCAGGTAGCGCAGACCGCCATGGATAAGTTTACTGGATTTACTTGATGTGCCGGCAGCGAGTTCAGTTTGCTCCAGTAGCAGGACGCTATAACCCTTGACGGCAGCAGCTTGTGCAATTCCAACGCCATGGATACCACCGCCAATGATGACGATGTCGTATTGTTTCACACCCTGTTTTGAGATTGTTTCATTTCCATGAGCATATCATCAATGGTATTTGTTTCAATAAAATCTACACCACGTTTGATTAATTTATCTGCTGTGGTCACGTCATCTGCTGAAAAAATTACAAGTTTTTTGTCTGGCAAACTCAATTTACCCCACCTGGGCAAACTATCTATGCCACAAAAAAGAAAATCAGGTTTTAGTTCCGTTAACTTGGCATTATTTCTGGCACTCCATTTATTAGTAACCCCACCAATGGCAGGGAAGCCATAATTTCTAACGGCCAGCAAAACAGGAATAGAATAAGAGATTATAATACACTGGTTGGTTACCGGGCGCAGCGATCTTAAAATAGCAGCAACAACCGGTGTTATGCCAAAATGATGAATGCTAATTCTTTTAATTTCTATGAAGGCTTTAACGTCGGGGTGTTGCTCCAGTAGTTTTACAAAATCATCCAGTGTCGGGATAGGTGTTTGGGCAAATTTATAGCCAAATTGATCAAAATCCATGGCCTGAACATTCTCGAGTTCGGCGAGCGTACGCATGTGGATCGCACCTTCGGTATTACACAGGCGTTTAAAATCCCGATCGTGAAACAATACCGGTATCTGGTCACTGGTTAACTGGATGTCTGTTTCCAGGTATTTGGCACCAGCAGCAATCGCGGCTTTGTAACCGATCAGGGTATTTTCAGGATATTTATTTGGCAGGCCACGATGGGCAATCAGGCATGGTTTCGACATGTTTACAGCGTAGCATTTCCATTCTGAAATGCGATGATTTTTGTAATTAATCCTAATCAGGCATAACCTGGTCGTCAGCCGGCTTTTTCAGCATTTCCACCAGGTTCGATTAGCGCATTTAACATCGTTATCAGGCAAGAAAGCGGGATTTTCAGGCCTCCCGGTATAATTTGGCACGGTTATATATAATTTAAATCCACAAGAGTTCGATCAATAAAACAGTTTCGAGTAACTCGATCTGGGCGCCAATGGTATCACCGGTAATTCCACCCAGAATCGACCTCATCCATACCCTGAATAAAAATAATCCAATCGCGCCGGTAATTAACATGATCAGCCCCTGCGTGCCCAACAGGAATACAATTGCGATAACAATTGTTCCCAGGGAAGTAACCAAAACCGGTAGCGATATTTTTTTAGCCAGGTTCGCACCGAGTCCGTTGGCACGCGCATAAGACGTAGTTGTTATTAGAACAACTGCATAAGTCCTGCTAATCACCGGAATAAATAATAGTGGTAGCCACATCTGGTGTGCGAGTATATAGGTAAGGCTTGCCCACTTGAGCAACAAGACACATACAACGGCCACGATTGCCATAACACCACTTCGTGAGTCTTTCATAATAGAAAGTGTTTTTTCACGATCCCGAAAACCGCCGACCAGGCCATCGGCAAGATCTGCCAGGCCATCAAGATGCAGGGCACCCGTTACCATTGCCCAAAGCACTACAATTAATGCCGCTGCAACATTTAATGAATCTTCAGCAACTATCATTGCAGGCACCAATAAAGTAGCGCCGACAAAAAATCCTATCCAGGGATACCAGTAAAGGGATGCCCGGGAATCTTTTTCATTGTAGTGCGATGTATCGGGAACAGGGAATACTGTTAAAAATTGCAATGCCAGCAAAAAACTTTTTACAATATGCATTAGCTGACCTGTACTGCTTTGTTGGTACTGATGTAGTTTCCGGGGTGAAGCTGAACCAGCTGACCATGCGTTACCTGGATGTTCAAGAGTTCCGTTTTATTTCTCTCTCCGGTCTCGCTTAACAATATTCTCATGGGTCCACCATGCGTAATAACCAGCACGTTTTTATTTTGTGCGGTTTTATGTATTGACTGCCAGCACTGCATTACCCGTTGCCTTAATTGGGACAGCTTCTCACCTTGTGGTGGTGTATTGTTTTCAGGATCACTCCAAAAGGCGGTCAGTAATTCTTTATTTTCAACAAATAATTCCTGTGCTGTTTTTCCTTCCCATAATCCAAAATGTAATTCTTTTAATCGATCATCTACTTTTAATGTTGCACCTGTACGATCAGCATAATCTTTGGCAAATGCAAAACAGCGCTGCAAAGGTGAGGAGAAAATACAATGCCACTTGGTTTTATTATGTTGTGGATCTGCTAAAGATGTTTCCATTTGTGCCCAGCCTTTGTTTGTCAGGGCATCATCCAGGCTGCCACGGTAACAATGGCCCATGGTGGTTTCGCCATGCCTGAGAAGCGCGATGTGGCGCATGGGGGTGCTAACTTTTTTCCGACACACTGGCTTGTTCAAAGGTAGCCATTTGACTATGCAGATCACAGGCCATGCGTAAAATTGGTACTGCCATTGCAGCACCACTACCTTCACCCAGGCGCATGCCCAAACTCAGTACCGGCCGTGCATCCAGTGCTGCAAGAATTTTTTGGTGGCCGGGTTCAGCTGACTGGTGAGAATAAATTAACCATTGACTAACATCGGCATTTAAACGCACTGCACATAAGGCCGCCACACTGCATATAAAACCATCTACCAGTGCGGCTAGTCCGCGCTGGGCACAGCTTATATATGCCCCCGTCAGCGCAGCAATCTCGAGGCCACCAACACCCTGTAATACCTGAAGCGGGTTTTGTTTATTGTTGTGGTGCAACTTTATTGCCGCATCAACCAGTGATGTTTTATAAGATACGCCCTTATCATCCAGGCCCGTGCCCGGGCCGACAATTTCTTTTGCCGGTAAATCAAGCAAGAGGCAGGCCACGGCAGATGCAGAAGTTGTATTGCCTATGCCCATTTCACCACCAATAAACAATTGGGCACCTTTTTCAACGGCGCGCTCAACCGCTTGTTTACCAATAGCCATTGCTTTGGCCAAATGTTCTTCATCCATGGCCGGACCATGCTGAAAATTACTGGTACCCGCAGCCACCCTCATTTTAAGAACCCCGGGCAACTCATCATGATCTGTTACTGTACCCACATTAATTACTTCCAGGGACGCATCCAGGGATCGCGCCAGTACATTAATTGCAGCACCACCAGCGGAAAAATTTTTTACCATTTCCAGGGTCACTGCCTGGGGAAATGCAGAAACCCCCGCTTCAGCGACACCGTGGTCTGATGCGAAGACGGTAATGTTTACCTGTTCCAGTGTCGGGCAGGTCTGTGCCTGCAGACTTGCCAGCTGTATGGCCAATTGTTCCAGTTGACCCAGGGCACCCGGTGGTTTGGTGAGGCAGGCTTGCCTGTTGGTTGCCGCCTTGAGAGCGGCACTATCAACAGACGCGACTGGATCTGTAATCCAGTTAAGATCGGAGTTCATGATAAATTATCCTTTACGATTCTTTAATTATTAACGGCAACCCCGCAATTGTCAGGGTCACGCGCTGACAAGACTTTGCCAGTGATTGATGTAATTGTCCGGCTTCATCGCAATAGCGACGGGCCAGGGCATTATCAGGAATAATGCCGCTCCCGGTTTCGTTGCCCACAAAAATAATGTGTCCCGGTAAATTTTCCAGGCATTCAAGCAGCGCCTGCACTTGTTCTTCTAATAAATTTTGATCCTGATGCATCAAGAGGTTGCTTAACCAAAGGGTCAAACATTCTACTAAAACAACCTGACCAGGCTTGCTGTGGTTTTTGAGCGTGTCCGCCAGGGCCAGGGGCTCTTCCACCAACAACCACTCGGGCGGGCGGTTGGCCTGGTGTTGCCGGATTCTTTTTTTCATTTCTTCATCGCTTTTTTCTACATTGGCGGTCGCTGTTGCCAGGTAGGTCACGGCACCCCCCAGTTTTATGGCACGTTCCTGGGCCAAACGACTTTTCCCGGAACGTACTCCCCCCAGGATAAGCTCAAACATGGGCTGGCTCATTTTCAGGCAATCCATATTGCTGGTTTAGCGTTGTATCAATGAAATCTATATCAAGGTGTTTTTCCAGTTCATCGGCGAGTCTATTCAATTGATTTTCTCGAAGCTGCTCATAATCGATTGCATTTTGGTTTTTTAGACCAGCCCAGGCCAGGAGGGCGTCACAGGCAGGTTTAGTATTAAAAATACCATGTAAGTAAGTACCCGCTACCAGGCCATCACTGGATAGAGCGCCATCATTGTGATCTTCGAAATTAATCAGCGGACGATTCAGGCTGCTACCTTCGGAAACACCGGCGTGGATTTCATAGCCTGTTACTTCAATATTATTTAGCGTTAAATGACCTTTTACATTTTTCAGAATTTTATGGGCCTGTAAGCGGGTGGTCATTTCCAGCAGGCCCAATCCAATACTGGACCCAGCATTACCTTCTAAACCTTCATTATCTATAATTTCCTGACCCAACATTTGATAACCGCCACATAAACCCAGTACTTTCCCCTGGTAACGTAAATGTTTTTGGATGGCCTTGTCCCACCCCTTGCTCCGGAGCCAATCCAGGTCGGCGCGGACACTTTTTGATCCGGGTAATATAATTAGATCAGCCGGGGGAAAATCATCATCGGGGCCAATAAACTGAAAATTCACTCCCGGATGTAAACGTAGTGGATCAAAGTCCGTGTGGTTACTGATACGGGGCAAAGCGGGTACGATAATATTAAACCCATGTTTTGATTTTTGGCTTCGTTCACGCGGTAGCGCATCTTCGGCTTCAATATGTAGATTATGAATATAAGGCAATACGCCCAGTACTGGTTTGCCTGTGGTTTTCTCCAACCATTTCAGGCCCGGTTCCAGTAATGAGATATCACCCCTGAATTTATTAATCACAAAACCAATCACACGATCTTGTTCTGATTGGCTGAGTAATTGCAGTGTCCCCACGATATGTGCAAACACGCCACCGCGATCAATATCGGCGACCAGTATAACCGGGCAATCCACTTTTTCTGCAAAGCCCATATTGGCAATGTCGCCATCACGGAGATTTATTTCAGCAGGTGACCCGGCACCCTCCACCAGCATCACATCATATTCGTTAGCCAGCCTGGTATAGGACTCCATCACCTTGTCCTGCACGATAGATTTATACTGGTGATAGTTAGCCGCATTCATATTGCCGATGGCCTTGCCCTGGACAATAACCTGGGCACCGGTATCGGAATTGGGTTTGATCAATACCGGGTTCATATCACTAGTGGGTGTGATACCACATGCCTGTGCCTGGACTGCCTGGGCCCGACCTATTTCGCCACCATCTTCGGTGACGGCACTGTTCAGTGCCATATTTTGTGGTTTGAACGGGACGACGTTTTTTTTACGACGAGCATAAAGGCGACATAATCCAGCTACTAATGTTGATTTCCCGGCATCAGAGGTGGTGCCCTGTATCATCAAGGTCTCGCAAATCGATAAGGGGGGTTTCATAAGTTAGTGAGTTATGTTCATAACTCAATACCCGGTTGCGCCTTAATACCGGCGCGGTAAGCATGTTTGATGTCTTTCATTTCGGTCACTGTATCGGCAATATCAATCAGCTCATCCGGTGCGCCGCGGCCAGTAATCACAACATGCTGGTTGACCGGACGTGACTTCAATGCAGCGATAACCTCGGCAACTTCCATATAGCGAGATTGTAAAACGATATTCAGTTCATCCAGAATGACCAGGTGCAAACCAGGATCCGTAAGCATGGACACTGCCTTTTGCCAGGCTTTTTTACAGGTGGCGATATCGCGTTCACGGTCCTGGGTGTCCCAGGTGAATCCCTCGCCCATGGCATAAAACTGTACGTTGTCTTGTTTCTGAAAAAACAACTCTTCACCGGTTTTCTGGGGCCCCTTGATAAACTGGATCACACCAGCATGAAAACCATGACCAAGCGTGCGCGCCAGCATGCCGAAGGCAGAACTGCTTTTACCCTTGCCATTACCGGTATGGACCAGGATGATGCCCCGCTCTACATCATTTTTCTCGATAGTTTGATCGATGATTTTTTTCTTGCGAATCATGCGTGATTTGTGTCGCGCATTCAGTGCCGTTTCATCGCCCATGTTAAAATCCAGTCTTTGATTTGTCCTGGGTATCACTGACACCACGGGTAACCATCAAGCCAATATGTATCAAACTGGCTACAGTCATATATGCAAACGTCGAGAACATATAAGGTGGATAATATTTTACAACACCTTCAATATATTGATTGAAACTCATGTCAGGAAACCTGCCCGATACCAGGTAAAAACTGCCATTGGATAAAAGAAAGGCGGCACTGGTTGCAGTAAACAAAATTGCCAGCAACGGTAACAGGGTTTGATAACCGGGTTGATATTTTTTCCTGAACCATATACCGCCATACCACATGAAGGCATAAGTCGGTATCAGGAACCAGTAGGCAGGGCTGATGCAAAAATCACTTACATTGCCAAAATTGATGGCCGCGTAGTCTATTAACCCTGCCAGTAATAACAAACCAATAAACACACGGGTACGTGTTATGTAAAAGCCGGCCAGGAAAAAGATTGCCAGTGACGCATCGGGTAAATGCAAGGCCGAGCCAAAATGATAATAACGTGTAGCCAGCATCAGTATTGCCAGAATCACAGTTACTATTACTAGAGTAGATTTATTTTTTATAAAATTATTTTCCATGGTCATCTCCTGGTTACATGCGACTAAATGTTACTGGCTAGAACAATACTGGTACTATAATTATAGTTTCGGGCTATATTTAACATTAAAAAATACGACCCGGCCCGGTTGATTATAATATTCCGCCGTTTCATATTTTACTGCCATTAAGTTATCAATTTTTAACTCAAGACGCCATTCTTCTTCTGGTGCATATTCAGTCCGTATGCCCACGAGTGTGTAACCATCCAGCACTTTAGTGTTGGCCAAATCATCATAACGTTTTCCGTCATAGAATACGGTAAGACCGTTGGTTATGCCGGCAACCCGGTATTGAACATCAAGTTTTGCTGATTGCTGTGACCGGCGCGGCAGTATATTACCATCATCTACCCCGCCAGATTTGTTTTCGGGTTTCAGACTGGTAAGACCAACTTTAAGCAACCAGTCCCACAACCTGATATCCATATCCAGTTCTGCGCCGATTATTTCAGCCTTGTTGATATTGCCGACATTAAAGAAAGAATCGAATGCAATTAAATTATCAATGCGGGTCTGGTAGGCATGGAGACTCCAGTTCAGGTGCGGTACTTTACCACCAAGGGCAAGTTCTGCTGTTGCTGACTCTTCAGGGTCAAGATTCGCATTGCCAAAGCCGGGAAAGTAAAGATCATTAAAACTGGGCGCAGCAAATGCAGTGCCATAGGAAGCAGACGTCCAGAGCGCCTCCATGATATCGATACGTAAGCCACCACTGCCAGTGTTATATTTTCCGAATTGTTCATTGTCGTCATGTCGCACTGAAAGATTATAATTAATCCTCCAGACATTGCCCTGGTACTGGGCAAATCCACCGACATTATCCCGTTTGGACTCATCATAAACAGTCGTGCTCTTTACCTGGTCACTTTGGTAATCCAGGCCAACTGTCAGTTCATCCGTGCTGGCAATAAGAATATCGTTTTGAAACGATACGGTATTGCGGGCGGTCTCAAATTTACTGCTGAAATTTTTGCCCAGGAAGTTTTTTGAAATATCAATACTCCTGCCCGCAAGTAGCTTGGCATCCCAGCGCGATAATAAATTTGCTTTTACGCTACCACCGTAAACTTTTTGGTCAAATTCAGAATTATTTTGAAAACTACCATCAAATTCACTCTTGCCCACTGCCTGCAACCCATGAATATCAAATTCTATACCGGTTGAAAATCGATGACCGACACGGGCAGACAATGAACGATTCTTATAACCGTCCTTGTCAGGTTCATAAGTGAAACAACCACCAACAAAAGGTTCCCCCCGGCAAGAATTAAAACCTTGGGTGTCAAAACCGGCTGCCGATACGTTATACCAGCCGTTGTCACCGCCACCCGAGACACCCAGTGATCCACGGGTGGTATTATAATTACCCGCGCCTAAAGAAAAAAACGGTCGTACATCACCGCCACCTTTTTTAGTGAATATCTGGATTACACCACCAATCGCTTCTGAACCATAAAGACTGGAACGTGGTCCCCGTACCACCTCAACCCTTTCGACCTGGTCAATGGGTATATCCTGGAATGCAGTTGTGCCTAAAGTTGCAGAGCCTACCTTAACGCCATTAATTAAAACCAGGACATGACGGGATTCTGTGCCACGTAAAAAGAACGAGGTGGCCTTACCGGGACCGCCGTTATTGCTGATACTAAGACCGGGAATTCCCTGGAGCAGCTCGGGTATACTTTGTGCCTGGCTGTTTTCAATGTCATCACTATCGATTACGGTGACTGATGCCAGGGTTTCGTCAACGGTAGTCGCCGTACGTGTTGCGGTAACCACGAGCGGCAGTTCTATCGAAGATTCAGCTATTGCTTGTAATGGAACAGAAAACAGAATTAAAAAAAGTATTCGCTTAATCACACTCATCTCCCCACGCGCACCCGCGCAGTATTTTTATTGAATAATATAGATAAGCGAAAAGGATTAAATCAGCGATTCAGGGAATGGTAGCGCTCCACTGCACCGCAGCATTGCCCTCCGCAATATCCACTGATAACCACAGGCCGGTCTCCGGACTCGTGAGTGATTGACATCTTGCAGCGCCTTCCCATGACGGTCGTTTTATCGACGCTTGCCATAGTGGCGTTGTGCTGCTTTTAACTCACTTACCGTTGCGGGGGCAGTGCCGGGTTTGGTCTTCGACGAAGAACGCACCGGCTTCCCGTTTCACTCCGCGGGCGATTGCCCTTGGAAGCACCTGAAGCTGGCGCGACATTACAGGAGTCAATATACCATCGTCAAACAGAAAACTTTTTCTCTTTGCTTACAAGGAATTGCACTAAAGGCGGTACAGGATTCGGGGATGCTGAGCACACACAACCATAGTGACAAATTTTATGCCTTGCCATGCTAAATGGTCGGTAAAAGTCTATAAAAAAATACGAATATAAATTATATATAACAGTAAGTTAGCCTAGGGCAGTTCACCCGGGCACAGCTTTTGCATAACAAAGATAAGTAAATATAAAAATTTTAGACTGGGGTGTGCCGTGAAGATAAAAATCAAATTATTCCTATATATATCTTTTGTCGTATTTATAGGGACTGCAAATTACTTTCATTTTTCCCAAAGTGAGGCCAATACCGCCGGCGAACAATCTTTTCCTGGCCGGAGTGTTTACAGCCATGTGTCCTATATCGGCGTTGATGAGCTTTTCAGGGACCGTGATAACGTAGTAATTGTTGATGTCCGGTCAAAGCTGGAACATCAAACGCTACGCATTAAAGGTGCCCTGCATATCCCGGTTGCAAGCGCCGGGTTTGTCAGCAAACTCAGGGAGTTGAGACAAAAAACATCAAAATCTATAGCCTTTTATTGTAATGGCCAGACCTGTTTCAAATCCTATGAGGCCGCGGACAAGGCCATGGCCGAAAATATAAACAATGTTTACGCTTACGATGCCGGGGTATTTGTCTGGGCCAGGGCCCATCCCGAACAGGCGGTGCTTTTGGGCCAGAGCCCGGTTAACCCGCGCGACCTGATTAGCAAAAAAGAACTTCGAAAACGCTTACTGGAGCCAGGCCAATTTAAGAAACGAATGGGTTCCTCGATTATTGTCGTCGATGTGCGAAATCATACACACCATGACAGTAATGGCCTTGTGTCTTCAGATGAACAATTGGCCATTCTAAATGGTAATGGTGTGCTGGATGCCTCTATAAAAGAGGCAAAAACAAAACGGGTGCCATTACTGGTTTATGATGCAACAGGCAAACAGGTGCGCTGGATTCAATACTATATAGAGAAAAAGGGACTGAAAAATTATTACTTCCTGAAGGGCGGTGCCAATAGCTATTCCGCAACCCAAATTGCCAGAATTGACAGCAAGACGATTTAATTAAAAAGTAATTTTGTTTAAGAAGGCAGGAAGAGGGCGGTCGTCCCGGAAATGAAATAATTTTTTTTGTTGTCTTTTAGTTGCGATATCAAGAAGCGGATAAAATGGTGGCCGGGAGCGACTAGAATCGTCCACCGCACAAGGTCGGCACGAAACAGGAGAAAACTGGGGAGAAAATGGTGGCCAGGGACAGAATCGAACTGCCGACACGGGGATTTTCAGTCCCCTGCTCTACCGACTGAGCTACCTGGCCATTATTCTAGTAACGAGTCGCTAGTGTCTGGTGGCTGGAAAAACAGTGTTTTCAGGAATGACTGTTCTCCCTTGCCTCGTTCCTCGCTCCTCGTAGCTTCATGCGAGCGGCGTATTAGACGCGATTTGGGGCGGGGTCGTCAAGGGCCGGTTATTTATCGGGATTGGGGCTAAATTCTTCAGGCAAGGCGCCACCGTCGCCAAAAAAGAAGTTTTCCATCTCTTTGACCAGTATTGCCCGGGATTTAGGATCTACCGGGCTAAGCCGGTTTTCATTGATCAGGATGGTTTGGTGTTTGAGCCATAATTGCCAGGCTTCCTGGGACACGTGGTCCCATATTTTCTGGCCCAGTTCACCGGGGTAAACCGGCCGTTCCAGGCCTTCGGCCTCTTTGCCCAGTTTTACGCATTGCACCATTCGTGTCATTGATTCTCCCCTAATTTTTCAAGTAGTTTTTTAACCGGGGCGGCGAGCCCACGTTGATCCGGTTTGTTGGGGTTATACCAGACTGCTCCCGGGTTCTCCATGATCCCGGGCCGCAAACGCAGTAACCGTGCGGGTACTGGTGTGATGGTCAGGTGAAAATGGGTAAAACTGTGTTTTACGACTGGCCAGGCCGGCCTGGTATTGATTTCAATATCGAGTGTTCTTTTGGCCCAGCGAGTAATGTTGTCTGTTTTATTATTTGTCTGGTCAAGCTCCGGAAAACACCACAAGCTGCCCCAGATACCTGTTGGTGGTCGTTGCAATAACAGCACTTCATTCTGATGGTTCTGGATCATGGCCATGACCACATTTTTTTGTGGTAGTGATAGTCGTGGTTTTGATCCGGGGTAGTTTTTTTGGGCACCGTTTTGTCGGGCGTAACATTTTTTTGCAACGGGGCAGGCTTCGCAACCTGGTTGGCTGCGTGTACAGACAGTGGCACCCAGGTCCATGATTGCCTGGTTGTATTGCGCCACTCGTTTCCGGGGTGTGTGTTTCGTGGCATTTAACCAAAGAATATTTTCGACTTTTTTATTACCCGGCCAACCCGCTATCCCGTGAAAGCGGGCCAAAACTCGTTTGACATTACCGTCCAGTATTACCTGGTGCTGACCGTGGGCCAGGGACAGGATCGCGCCAGCAGTTGAACGGCCAATGCCCGGGAGCTTCAGGACTTGATCAAAAGCTTCCGGGAATTGTTCGTTGTAATTTTGACAAATGATTTTTGCGGTTTTGTGCAGGTTCCGTGCCCGGGCGTAATAACCCAGCCCGGTCCAGAAATGTAACACCTGGTCGAGTTCGGCAGTTGCCAGGGTTTTGATGTCTGGAAAGACCTGAATAAATTTTTCAAAATAGGGAATGACTGTTTTAACCTGGGTCTGCTGTAACATAATCTCGGACAGCCAGATTCGATAGGGATCTCTATTTTGTTGCCACGGCAGGTTTTTCCGCCCGTGACTGTCGTACCAGGTTAAAATTCGATTGCTGAATGAAAATCTTGGCAAAATTTATTTGTACTTCAGTTTAAACATCGTTACATGAAATACTAATTTAGTAATCAGTAATTTATCAAACGCAATTATTATTTAAATAATCTCTCAAGACCTTTGCGTAGTTCTTTTTCCAGCGCCTTTTCCGCTTCTTTGCGCAGGCGTTTTTCGCCCTCCTTGCGTAATATTTTTTGGTACTCTACTTTTATTTGAGGATCATCAAGCGGGCCTTTGATCTTGATCGGCGCCTTGATTGGGTCAACACCCTGTTTTTCCTGGTAAATTGCTTTCAGGCGATAGTAGATCCAGTTTTTTGGTAAGTCGATCTGGCCTTTGCCGGTCATTTGTAGCCTGGGACCGATAAGCCAAAGATCCTGGTTGCTGATGACACCGTTATTGATTTTGCCACTGGCAGTGAGTTTGTCATAAACGGTTTCGTTACCTGTTTTCTTGCGGGCATGTTTTTTTTGTTTTCCCTGTACCTGTTCCAGTAGTTCACGGGCTTCTCGCAACTGACGGATAAAATCAACACCGAGAAGTTTTCCGGATTTAAGTTTTGTAGCGAACGAACCGTTCAGGTTTTTTTTAAGTGCGCTTACCTTGCTGCCCGATGTGGCAAGTTTGAATTCAATATTGCCTTTACCCCTGAAATTTTTATAAATCTCCAAATCTTTTAGCAGGTCACCCAGCTGGATATTTTTAATTTTTTGCTCAATGACATAACGTGGCTTGTGCTTGCGCGCATCAATTATAATTTGTCCCCTGGTCCTGCCTTCATAAAGCCTGGCCTTAAATGGTGCCAGTTTAATCAAACCCGACTGGGCACTGAAATTTGTATCTATTGACTTAAAGCCGACACCACCACCGCGAAAATTTTTCAGTTTTAGTTTTCCTTCGGCCTGTAATGAGCGCAGCATTGTTGTTGGCAGTGATATTTCCTTATCTACTTTTTTCCTGACTCTGGTATCAGCGGATTCAGGGGGCGCGGTTGGTATTATTTTTTCTGCGGCAGGCAAATAAAGATCTGTATTGAGGTTGCGGACCAGTAAATCGAATTTGTATCCGGTTTTATTTTTCAAATCAATCGACATGTCACCTGTTAACTTAACTTTATCCAGCGCCAAATCAATACTTTTAAGTTTTAGTAAATCGGGTGAATAGGAAAAATTCATATTTCCTTTCAGGCTTTGTAAAACTTTTTTATTTTCTGGATGATAACTAACGCCAATAGTGCGTAACAACGTCTGCGGCACGGCTTTTTCCAGGCGAATCACCCCGTTGGCATTAATATCGCCAAATATGTTTCGTGCTGTTAATTGTGTTGTTATTACTACTTCGCCCAATTCAATTTTTGCAGCAGGCAATTCAGCGATTTGTTGTTGCCAGTCAACCATGAATTGACTGTTAACCGCGATCGGTAGTGGCCGGTTTTTTGCAATCGTTAAATCAGTTACCAGGGAAAATTCAGCTTGTTCTCCGGAAGCAAGCCGGTCAAGGGTCAGGCCAAGATGTTTGGCAGAAAAACTGGCGCCAGACTGTTTATCTTGCCATAGAATATTACTGTCTTTAAAAGTAAGACTGCCCAGCCGAACCGCTGCCATGGCACTACTTTTTTGTGTTGGCTGCTTTTCGCTGACGGCTTTGCGCTCGGTCGGTTGTTGCGAGACAAAAGTCCAGTTATCACGACCTTGTTTATTGCGAACCAGGTTCAGGGTCAACCCGTCGATCAGGATTTGATCAATGTCGACCCTGCCCCAGAGCAGTGGCAGGGCAGCAACCCGAATATCTGCCGAACGTAATCGGGCAAAATCAACCGGTTTAAAACCTGGTGGTCCATCCAGCTGCATTTCCTTGAACTGGACACCCAGCCAGGGAAATAATGAAAGCGAAACGTCGCCGGTGATTTTTAAATCACGACCCGTTTGTTTTTTTACAAGCTCAACTACTTGCTGGCGGTAAATGTTTGGGTCAATAAAAACTGTCGCCATTACCATCAAAATAATAATGGCTGCCAGGACCAGGCCAAGACTGACAAGAAAATATTTTACGACCTTCGACAAAACAGTGACCTCAAGTTTTATTGGAGCGGGTGATGGGAGTCGAACCCACGTCTCTAGCTTGGGAAGCTAGGGTAATAGCCGTTATACGACACCCGCATCATACTGGCGATTATTTTCACGCAGTGTACCAGTTTCGCGGCCTGTTGTTAGCACCCACCGGATAATGGCCGGGAATGGAAAAGTATAATCAACTCACTGTATTTATTGATATTTGTAGTCATATACAGCTTGCAAGGCTTGCCCGCTATTTTAAGACAAAATACACCTGCACCAGGTCTACTGCTACTGGCACAAGATTTGCCAAGGAATAAGTGAAAATATTTAATTGCCATAACATACTGGGCCGATTCTTGTTGGCCGTTTTTTATAACCTGGAAATTAAATTTACCAAGTCCCTGGCACACTTGCAGGAATTCATGCTGCTGCCAGAACCCAAAATCAGGGAGAAAACGCTCAACTTCTTGCAAGAAATCATGAATGATAACGGCCTGGCCAGCCTGTGCAAATTGAAACTCTGTTTGCCACTAAAAAATCCAGCGTGGTTTAATGGCTGGCCACCATCTATAATTATATAGAGTTCCTTAATTACTCTTTGTCACTAATACTAAGGAATACATCAAGCGTGGATATTCCCGGTTTGTATAGTTTTATTGATACATTAACAAGGCAACATGATCAGTTGCGCATGGTTCGCTGTTTTCTGGATTTGTTAACCAAGGAATTTAGCGCCCAGGACGCTTCCTATTATGAAGTACACAGCCATAACCTAAAAAATAAAGAAAAGCAAAATAATGACCAGCAAGAAGTACCCAGGCTCTATAACCCCCTGGTAAATAAAAACACAATAGTGGAATTTGATGAACAGCTGCGTAATGTTTATAAGTCCCGGGAAATGTTTATTGGCGACACCTCGGAGACAGATGGCAGGCGTTGTATATACCCGGTTGTCGTTGGCCTGCAGGTATTTGGGTTAATTGATTTCAAAATACCAGCTCATGAAAACAAGGTAATGGAGCAACTTGGATTCCTGATCAGGTTGTTCGGGAACTTGTTTATACTAATATATAAAAAAGAACGGGACGGCCTGACGGGTCTGCTTAACCGTCTTGATTTTGAAAACAGGGTACACAGAATTATTAACCATAATTTCGGCAACGAAAGGCGTGTTGGCGCACCGGATGATCTTTGTATTGCCATTGCTGATATCGATTATTTCAAAAAAGTTAATGATGAGTTTGGACACTTGTTTGGTGACGAAGTACTTGTGCATTTGTCCCAGTTAATGAACCGTAGTTTTAGAGATCAGGACCTGATTTGCCGCTACGGCGGTGAAGAATTTGCAATTGCAATTCATGGTGTCGGTATAAACTCGGCAACCCGGATACTGGAACGGTTTATCAAAGCGGTGCAAGCCTACCAGGTGCCACAGGTGGGTTCTGTCACCATGAGTGTCGGTGTCGTCCAGGTTACAAAAAAAGAATTACTGACAAATATTATAGATAAGGCCGATAAGGCATTGTATTTTGCCAAAGAAAATGGACGAAACCAGGTCCAGGCTTATGAAACACTGGTGGCCGAGCATAAGCTACAGGAAGTGGACGCCCGGGCAGGGGATATAGAACTATTCTAGTTATTGTAGTAATTGCAGACTTTTCTGATATACCGCTTCTTTTTTGCAAATAATATCTCCAGGCCAGCTATTGCTGATGCCGTTACTATCTATGGCCACCGGCCCAAAAGACGCGGTACAATGGACACGTTTTTACTAATTACCCCCTGATTCTCTAATGAATATTTATCTAAACGGCAAGGTTATTCATGTCGCAGACTCAACGACACTGACAGAACTGTTGCTCGAAATGGATTATTCAGGCAAGCGTATTGCTGTTGAGATTAACCAGGAAATAATTCCGCGTAGTGAACATAATACGCATCGATTAAAAAGTGATGACCGGGTCGAGGTCGTCCATGCAATAGGTGGTGGCTAATGAGTACAGTAGCAGCAGAAACAAAAAAAACCGAACAGGCGAACCAGGTTCAGGATAAGTTAATTATTGCCGGCAAGTCCTATGGTTCACGATTACTGGTTGGTACCGGAAAGTATAAAGATATGGCGCAAACACAAAAAGCGATTGAGGCCAGCGGTGCCGAAATTGTAACTGTGGCAATCCGTCGTACCAATATTGGCCAGAACCCTGATGAGCCAAATTTACTGGATGTCATTTCCCCTGAAGACTATACCCTGCTTCCCAACACTGCAGGTTGCTACACGGCAGATGATGCCGTGCGTACCTGTCGTTTGGCCCGCGAATTACTTGATGGCCATGACCTGGTAAAGCTGGAAGTGCTGGGTGATGAAAAAACATTATTTCCTGATGTCATCCAGACTTTGCAGGCTGCAGAAACCTTGATCAAAGACGGGTTCAAGGTCATGGTATATACCAACGACGACCCACTGGTAGCCAAACAGCTTGAGGAAATGGGTTGTGTGGCGGTGATGCCACTGGCAGCGCCAATCGGTTCCGGTCTCGGGATCAGAAACCCTCATAACATCAGGTTCATACTTGAAGATGCAAACGTGCCCATTCTTGTGGATGCCGGCGTCGGCACTGCATCAGACGCCGCTATCGCCATGGAACTTGGCTGTGACGGCATTTTAATGAACACAGCCATTGCCGCCGCCAGGGATCCGGTGTTAATGGCATCGGCTATGAAAAAAGGGGTTGCAGCAGGCCGCGAGGCATTCCTGGCAGGACGTATGCAAGCCCGGCGTTATGCATCTGCTTCTTCGCCGATTGAGGGCACATTCACCAGCTAGCAACTAGTTGCTAGTCCCTGGTGAAACCATTTTATTTAACAAGTGATCCTGAAATGACCTATGGTGTGAAAACGCTCAGGCCAATCCGAAGTTTTGTTCGGCGCGAGAGTCGACTCACCAATGCCCAGAAGCGGGCCCTGGATAACCTGGCGGTACGCTATTTTATTCCGGAGAATAATCAGAAACTGGATTTTGATTCCTTGTTCGGCCGCCAGGGAAACACCGTGCTTGAAATCGGTTTTGGTGATGGTAAATCGCTTGTTGCCATGGCCCAGGCGCAACCAGAAACAAATTTTCTGGGTATCGAGGTTCACCGGCCTGGTATTGGTAGTTTATTACAGGCCCTTGAAGTTGCCGGTTTGAAAAATGTTCGCGTTAGTAACCGGGATGCGGTTGAGGTGATTAAAAACCAGATCGCCAATAATAGCCTGGATGCGGTACACCTGTTTTTCCCGGATCCATGGCCTAAAAAACGGCACCATAAAAGACGAATTATCAACCAGGCTTTCCTGTCAGAAATTGCCAGGGTGCTCAGGCCAGCAGGTTTACTGCATTTGGCGACTGATTGGCAGGATTATGCAACGCATATGATGCAGGAACTGGACAGGCATAAATTGTTCCAAAACACAGCCGTTGAAAATAAATATTCAGAAAAACCTGCTTATCGACCCGAGACAAAATTTGAACGCCGCGGCCTGAAACTTGGTCATAAGGTTCGGGATATTGTTTTCAAGCGTGTATAAGCTTTCTGTCCAGACCTACCAGTTGACTATTATTGTCGAGCAACCGGTGAAGATTCAGATAGGTAAGCTGGGATTTTATAAATTTCAGAAAGGCTATTATATCTACACAGGCAGTGCCAGGCGTAACATGATTCCTCGTGTGACCAGGCATTTAAACTCATTGAAAAAGAAACTTCATTGGCATATCGATTATTTTCTGGCCCATAAATTTGTCAGGATTGTGAATGTACAATTTAACGCAAAGTCAGAATGTAATCTTAACCAGGCATGTTCAGGAGAAATTCCGGTGCCAGGATTTGGCTCGTCAGATTGCAATAATTCCTGTAGCAGCCACCTGAAATTTTTTCCGTGTAATGTAATAAAAAATACTGCAGGTTTATTTTGACTGATTCAGTTTTTCTTCGGGCAAGTGAAGTTCTCCTGCAAAATAGTGTGCATGAAAAACTCGGGCAAACCAGGAAATTGCAGCAAGACTGGCTTGCCGGAAAGCTTGATTTGAGTCGTGACCGTAGCCTTGAGCTTAATGCACCCGGGATACCCACTAACCTGGAATTCGTAACACCAGCAAAGTTACCTCGCCGAACCCTGCATTCAGCATTGGGACAAATTGCATTTATCCATGCCCTGACCCATATTGAATTTACCGCCATAAACCTGGCCCTGGATATTATTGCCAGGTTCCAGGATATGCCACGACAGTTTTACCAGGACTGGATTCAAGTTGCAGTAGAAGAAACCGGTCATTTTGAATTATTAAACACAAGACTATTAAGCCTGGGATCTGAATACGGAAATTTACCAGTACATAATGGTCTCTGGACCATGGCAACAAAAACAGCCCATGATGTATTACATCGGCTGGCGCTGGTACCGCGAATGCTGGAAGCACGGGGACTGGACGTGACGCCAGACATGATTAATCGCCTGCTTGAAATTAATGACCAGGAGACAGCTGGCATACTGGAAAAAATTCTCCAGGATGAGATTGGCCATGTGAAAATTGGCAGCCAGTGGTTTTCTTATGTTTGCAAAAAGCGTGGGCTTGATCCACATAGCACTTTTTTTGATTTACTCAAAGTAAATGCGGGTAGCCAGATCAGGAAGCCAATCAATCATGAGGCAAGGAAACAAGCAGGATTTAGTGAGCAAGAGTTAAACAGTCTTGATCAAATGACAGGTTAGTATGGTTGAATTATTGAATATACGAAAAGGGCGGAGGGAATAAAAAACAAGCAGTTTACTTATTATCCCGCGTCATATTAATATTAAAATACGAAAACAAGTATAAGCAATTTATATGGCGATGCAGGGAGTTGCAATGCCTAAGCGCACAAGGATGTATGTATGCGGTTTGCTTTAACCTCTCATGAAAGCGGTGTAACCGGACAGTTACACAATGATGTGCTGTCATTTTCTGTGGCTGCTAAGCCACTGAAAATGAAGAATAAGATAAAATCGCATTTTATCTTATTCGCGCTCTGATTAATTCATGAATGAATTAATCAGAGTTTTCTCAAGACACCTGTTTTGAGTATATTTTTATAATGACTGATTACTAAATTCATGCGATTGCATGAAGTTGGGATAGGGTTTTTGAAGTTGGGATATGGTTTTTTCTTTTATTTTTGTGGAGGAAGTCCGGGAATGATAGCCAACTTGAATAATATTCTTACCTTTTGCTCTTAAAAAAGACTCCACCTCAAGATTATGAGACGCCTTTCCCCAATCTTCACCAATAACGAAAATGTCCACATCCAGTTCTTTGCAAGCAGCTGTGTATTCCAGTTCATAATAGGGCCGTACAATATCAACACAGCGTAAGGCTTTTAGCATTTCCATCCTTTGCACAAGAGGAACAACGGGGACGTTTCTCTTGTAACTCGCTACTACGTCGTCTGCAGCAACGCCCACTGCAACGGTATCGCCCAACGTTTTGCAATGCTGGAGTAACGCCAAGTGTCCAACATGTAATAAATCCCAGGTTCCTACGGTATAAACAAGCATTTTTAATTCTGCGCCTCTAAATTCAACGGAATATGCTACTGTAACACACTTTCTTTCTGGCCGGACGGTTCTCACGACTCTAAAGCCAACTTTACTTGTGTAAAAGGCAAACAATGACAACCGAAAGTCCTGAATCTCAAGAGTTACAACCCAACTCTATTCTCTCCTACGCCAAAGACCTGCCTAATATTTGCTCACTATCAGGGTTAGCTTGTACGGTTCTTGCTATTTACTTCAGTATTACCGGGCTTTATGCAGCTGCAATGATCGGCATGATCTGGGCGGTTGCATTTGACTGGGCAGATGGACTCATCGCTCGCAGAATGAAAGGGCGTTCTGGTAACGACCGCATTTTTGGAGGCCAACTTGATGTTTTGATAGACATCGTTAGCTACGGCGTGACCCCTGCCATCCTGCTTTTGAGTTACGGAAATTTCGAGATTATCTATCTACCGGCCGCATTTCTGATGCTTACAGCCAGTGCATTACGGTTAAGTTATTTTACGACCTTCGGTCTTGCCGGCGGCACTAAATATACGGGTCTGGCGCTTGATAACAACAATATCATAATTGTATTCATATTTTTATTTGAAGGTCTTGTAAGCCACGGGACTTTTTCTATTATTCTTTATGCCAGCGGACTAGGGCTCGCTGCCTTGAATGTGTCACAGATTAAAACACCTAAATTTTCCGGTAATCCGATCAATGTTTTCATTCTCGCCGTCTATACTCTTGGAATGACAGCGATCTATGGCTGGCAGCTTCTTTAAAAATAAGTGTGCTGACATTTTTGCGTGCTTGATAAATCGCTATGTCAAAATGTAATCATGCTTTTTGGTGGTATCACCTGGGGATACCATTTTGCGATACCATTTAGTGAAACCATTGAATAATTTCATCTATTTCCTGACGTGTTTTGTTTTTCTGTTCATCAACCCTGTAACCAAAGGCCACCATACATGTCACACCAAACTCATTGTTATTTATGCCAAATTCATCAGTCATAAGCTTTTCCATTTCTTTGGCTCGATAGCCTTCAACAGGACAACTATCTATACCTATCATGGCAGCAGATGTCATCATATTAGCCAGTGCAATATAAGTCTGTTTACTTGACCAATCAAACATTGCACGTTCACTTTCCAAGAGGTTAAAATCGGATTCCTGAAATATTTTATAAAAACCTCCCCGTTTTTTTATAACATCATCCGACAGGTGATGCACATCTTGCATCATATGTTTAATATACTGGCTACTGTAATGCATTGTTTTTTGTTTACGAGCCAGGATAACAATAAAGTGACTGGCTGTTGGTAATGTACCTTGTGCGCCCCACACAACTAATTTGAGTTTTTCTCGCAAGTCTGCATTTTGCACAATTAAAAATTTCCAGGGTTCAAACCCAAACGAACTTGGACTTAAACGAGCCGTTTCCAGGATAAAAGAAAAGTCTTCACTGCTTATCTTTTTACCAGCATCAAATACTTTACAAGCATGCCTGTAATTAAAAGCTTCAATAATTTTATTTTTATCGATCATTTGTAATCCTTTTTAGTGGCGTTACAATACCGCAAATGAATATGTACAGAGAAGAGACGAACAACCTTGATCAAATGACGAATTAAAATACTTTTGATTTATATTTTAAAAATATAAATCACGGTGTAAAACAATCCAGATCGTTGGCAAAATGAACCGATCCGGAAAATTTTCTTTTTATTGCTGCAGCGGTTTCCTTTTCTTTACCAAGTGTCGCAAATCTGCGATGACCAAGCACCAGATGCCTGACCTGGGCTTTGTAGGCTACTGAGCCAATGGCAGAAGGTGATAAAAAACTCTCTTTTATGGATTCCGGGCCGCTTTCCGGAATGGCATGGTGGGCCACAAGTATGTCAGCATCATTCGTAAAATATTTCAGGTTTTTGGTATTGGGCCGGGCATCGCCGATAAAAACAATTTTTTTTGTTCCGACCTGTATAAGCCAGCCAAGTTTTTCACCCTTTTTATCAGACGCATTAAAAGTATAAATTTTAAATATCGCATTACTGAAAACCGGTGGGTTGGGTTTTTTCTCGTCTCCTATTACTGTTTTTTTAGATTTAACTGACGTGTTATGGGGTTTGAGTTTGAATGTCTGTGTGCCTAATGGACTAAGCAACGAACCAAGATCACGAAAGGCGCCACGTTTTTGATCAAAAAGACTGCGCACAAATGATACGGTTGAGGGCGTGGTTTTACTGGCAACCGGGCCATATATTGGCAAGGCCCGTGTTCTGTCCCCATTAACCGCCGATGACATGAGCGCTGCCAGATCAGCTGTATGGGCAGAGTCGACCTGGGTCAGCAGTAGTGTCTCCAGGTCAGCAAACCGGGCGCCGGTTGCACGGAAACGCATGGCAGTGCCGCCGCCAATATCTACCAGGATCCGGGCATGACCCTGGTACCAGATAATGTAACCGGGTGCGGCACGACCCGGGCTCAAATTCGATCCGCCTGAACCGAGTACCTGTAATTGCAGGCCTTTATCCGGGCACTGGTCCCCGTATGCCGCAGGTATGGTGAGTACGAATATTAGTAAGATGATATTTATTTTCATTCCACGAATTGTAGTCTGTCAGTTGAAAATAAAGAAGCCGTTCTCGCACATCTCGGCAATTGTTCCCTACATTGCTCTAACTTCCGCCATCCTTGGCGGTCGCTGTGCTCCACGGCACCTGACCATCCTTGTACAATGCAGGTATGTGTGAATTTGTAGTTGTAATTAAATGAGAATTCTGGGTGAGATTATCAGGACTAAAGTCTCTCAGGACGGTCAATCATCATCGCGACGAATTTCTACACTTAATAAATCACCTTCATGATCGACACGGGTAAAAAAAATTATGGGTCGGCAGCAGACGTAACAGTCTTCAAAGTACTCCTGGCTTCCTGAGGAAACATCAAGCGAGCTTTCGAAAAATTCTCCGCAATAAGGACAGCGGACTGACTGTGTAAGTATCATAATCCAAGTCTAGCCAGCCTTTGTTCAGTGTAAAGCTGATGTTTTATTTAATTTTTTATTATTTTATTGATATTTTTTCGTCATTTTGCAGGATAAAATTTTTCTCGATCAGGTCGGGGTCATCGAAGTGACGCCTGCCAATAAAGGCCGTGGCGTGAGTGCCCCATTGGCGCATGGCCCCGGGTGAGCTGATACCCAGTGGCCAGAAGAAATATCTTTCCCGGCGCTGGCTGCCTGGAACAAGCCCCTTGTCATTAAACATACTCCTGTTGCCAAGCTTGGAGTGGGGCAGCGTACGCAAGGTTTTATAGGGCGCGAACTCGTACAGTTTGTCATACAATTTGGCATGGTTTTTGGTAGTCACGGGGGCATCACTTTAGTCTCCAGGCCTATAATATAATGGCTGGTATGCGTTATATGGACGTGATTTCGTTCACCATTTTTCAGGTCGGGACTGAACTGGGGGACAAAAGCTATTTCTGCCAGACGGTCAGGTGGTGTCTTGGTTTGTAACCGGGAGCCGGGATAAAACATATGGTAACACCCGCAATTGTGCATGGTGTCCTGCATCAGGATTTGACCATTGTCGTCCAATGTTACACGCCAGTTAATGCCATCAAGATAGCCGCCCAATAAATCAAGTGTTGAAGTCAGGGGCCGCTCTGGAAACCAGATGACATAATTTAATTGCAGCAGGATCTTTTCCTTGTAGCGGGTATAGGAGACCCTGGTGTAAACAGTTGCCCCGTCCGTTTCTACCAGCGGCAGGGAGCCATCTGGCGACCAGGACATGGTGCCGATGTCATCTGCAGCCCCTTTTCTGTGGATTAACCAGACAGGCGCGTAATGTTGTAAAAGCCGTTGCTGATCCCGTGGCGATAACATGGGCAGGGACAGGGGGTTGTCGCTGGCCTCGGCTAATATTTTACCCGGCTCATCACTGCTCAAAAATGTACCGGGTTGCGGTTGGTAAATAGTTGTTGCAGAAGATATCCGTTCTGGGGATCCTGTTTTTTTGTGGGCATTTAATGATTTCTTCTGATGCGATTTAATTCCCCAGGCGGCAGGTAACACCACCAGCGGGTAAATACCCAGGATCCTTTTCCAGCTTTGGTAATTATCCTTAACCACGGCTTGTGCTTGTATTTTTAAATTCGGCAGGCCAGTCTTTTTTTCATTTGCCAGCAGGGTTTGAATACATGTGTTTGTCAGGCGCCTGGCATCACTAATATTTTTTGACTGTTTATTTACCTGGTCCTGAAAGGCAGGCAAGCCAAGATTGGCCAGCTCGACATCAAATCCTTGCCGGGCCAGGGCCGCGGACTGTTCAAGCCAGAAATGATATTTAGTCGTGCTGTTTGTGCCTGTCGTGTCCATTATACCGGGCAAGAGACTGGCTAAAAATCTATCGACCCGCAAGTGGGGAAAATCCGGCAGAATTGTGTACTGGGCATTCCGCAGGCCTGCCTCCCCTGTGACGTGATTTAGCTTGTCCAGGTATTGTCGACATTCTAGACTGCTGCAGCCGGGTTAAGCGGCGCTTGATTTGACTGCAGGCCCTGACAGCTGCTTATGAGCAATACCAGGAACCCTGACAGTAAAAACCGAAGTCCATGATTTTTCATGTGCCGTAAATCAACCTTTTCCTAAAAAACCCAGGACACTCGCTTATATTAGTTGCTCTGCCACCCGGGCCAGTATGCCAGACATGTAGACAAAGTGAGAACATAATGAGAACATATGGTTTATGCCATTAAACCAGCTTACAGACCGACAGCGCCAGACTTACGAGTTTATCAAATCCTACATCCAGGAGGTTGGATATGGGCCGAAACTGGTTGAAATAGCCACAGCGCTCGGTATTCGTTCTCGTGGCACTGTCCATCGTTATTTGACCGCCCTGGTTAACGAGGGCCTGGTAGAGGTGCTGGCTAATAAATCACGGGGTATTCAATTGAGTCGTCACTCAGAAAACTCGCGATTGCCTGGAGCCTTGCCCCCTATTTTGCCAATGGCAGGCATCATTGCTGCTGGCAAGCCGATTGAAGCCATTCCTGACATAGACCATATTGATTTGAGCGAGTTTTTTGTTAGTGACAACAGGTTTGTTTTGCGGGTACAGGGTGATTCCATGGTCGAGGCCGGTATTCTTGATGGCGACATGGTTGTTGTTGAGCAGTGCCAGATAGCCAGAGATGGTCTTATTGTCGTGGCCTTGATAGACCACCAGGAAGCCACGTTAAAACGTATTAAAAACAATCAGGATGGCAGTATCTCCCTGATCCCGGAGAATACAAAAATGAAACCAATGCGTTATCCTGCCGGGCGTGTCAGCATCCAGGGCCGTGTTGTTGGCCAGTTCCGGGCTTACTAGGCCGGATTTACTATTCCGGGCTTACTGTTTTAGTTTTGGCGGATATTTTGTTACAGCAGGAATGCATCTGGCCCAGGGCAATATTGTGCATTGTTCCTGCGAGTAATGTTGAGCTAATGTCCAGGCTCAGGATTGTTAGTTTGTTTCGGCAGGAACTGGCACCGGACATTTTTACTGAAATCACAAATCCAGGAATCCCAGGTTCCGGAAAAGAATTTTATTTCGATATTACCCATGTCCAGATCAGGACCGGTTCACCGGAAATGATTAGCCGGCGTTTTCAAAAAAAGCTTGGCAGCCGTGTGCGATTGGGCCTCGCCATCAATATACCATTGGCACAATACGCGGCCAGTTTAAGTGTATCCGCTAACCCACATGTTATTGCTCCATGGAGAATAAATGCTGAGATGGGCCCGGTGCAATTAAGTAAATTACAATTTATTCAGGCTCAATTCCTGCAAAGGTTGAAGTTACGTGGAATAACCAGGGCCCATCAGTTTATGGAATTAAACAGACTGGAAATAACCAAAATGTTTGGCCAGCAGGGGCTTGTGTTACTGGATGTATTTCGTGGCCAGGATCGTTTCGCAAACATATTTATTGGAAATTGCTGTTCACGGCAGATAATCCAGCAACAGGTACTGCCGCCGAACACACAAGGCAGGCGTTTGATTTTAAGATACTTGAAGCAAGTATCAGCCAGGCTGGCTAATGTAGCGCGTTTGCAAAAGAAAATTAGCAATAAAATTCAGTTAAAGGTTTATCTCAGGAAACAGAAAAAGATAAAAATCTTAATCGGAGTCGATAACCCGTGGGACAGCAAACTATTATTTAAAGAACTAGTTTGCCAGTTACCTGAAAAATTATTTGCGAATACTATTTTGGCGATAGAGTTGAATTTTCTGGAGCCGGTAAATATATCCGGGCAGGAAGAATTGTTACTTGATCTTGCCAGTTAAAAAAACCGCTACGACTATTTTAATACGATCATACCTACGCGTAAGCCATTAAGTTTTATATTGGTAAGTTAAAGTTTTGCAGGTATTAAATTGGCAGGAAAATCAAAAAAAGAAATATCCCTAACACCAGGCGATATATTACGAAGGGAAGCATACTGATTTTTTCCAGCAATTTAAGGAAAAAATGTATAGTAAAATAGGCACTGGCAAATGAAACAATTGTACCAATCGTGATAGCAGACCAGTCAACAGGGGCAGCTTGCCGTAACAAATCCGTGGTCTTGAGGCCACCGGCAGCAAGTATGATTGGTATTGACAGGAGAAAGGATGTGCGAGCGGCTGCAGATCGGGTCAGGCCCAGTGCCAAGGCAGCAGTGATAGTAATACCGGAACGCGAGGTGCCCGGTATCAGGGCCAGGACCTGGGCACAGCCTATTATCAGAAAACCGCCAATACCCAGCTGATGCTCGTTTTTTTCAAGTTTTCTGGAACGGTCGTACCACCAAAGTAACAGGCCAAAAAGAATTGTGGTGGTGGCTATTACTAATGGTGAGCGCAAGTATAATTCGACATAGTCCTTTAATAAAATGCCAGCAAGGCCTGCTGGTATAGTCCCAACGATGATTCCCCAGGCCAGGCGACTGTCACCGGTATGTGACCTTGTTGCAATAGATTTAACCCAGTCAGCGAAAAGGGGGCGAATTTCCCCGCGCATATAGATCACCACTGCCAGTAATGTTCCCAGGTGAACGGCTACATCAAATGCCAGCCCCTGATCCTGCCAACCAAGTAATTTTGGTACTAAAATTAAATGTGCCGAGCTGGATATCGGCAGGAATTCAGTTAAACCCTGAACTATTGCCAGTACCAGTATTTGAATAAGATCCATGTATTGTGTTTATAGAATTTTTATTTTTTACTATTTGTTCAAGTTTACAGCGGCCATAATACAGGAAGTAAGCCTGAATTCCTGCATGTGTTATGGTAACCACACGAATATATCTGAGACTGTGACATTATAAAAATGAATCTTGAGATTGCATCCAGGTCAATTAAGGTAATTTTATTCGGTTCAGCCTGTTTGACAATATCGCTTGGTCCAGGCGTATCTTTAGCCCAATCTGAAGTCGAGCATAAGACCCGGACTGAGGTTACCAAGCCAACACCGTTTAACGCCAGTTACGAAGTTTACAATGGCGACAGTAAAATAGGTGAGGTCCTTTTTTCATTTAAACATGTGGACAATAATAATTATACATCAGAAGGAATTGCATCCACGTCAGGAGTAATAGGGTTGGTGCCCAATGTTAATGCAAGTGTAAAAAGCAGCTGGAAGTATATTAATGGGCATATTCAGCCAGTTTGGTACAAGTATAAAACCAGTATTGTCATGGTAAACAAGAAAATGTTTAGTGTTTTTGACTGGTCCGATCATGTTGCAACAGTTACACATAATGGTACCGTTAGAAAAGTCCCGCTACAGGATGGAGACCTAGACCAATCTCTGGTGCCGCTGGCCGTAATGCAGGATATGAAAAGACAAAAACTAAGAAATGAGTACCGATATGTGGACAGGCGGCGAATAAAAAAATATAAATTTAAAATTATTGGTCAAGACCAGGTAGATACTAAACTTGGGAGATTTGACGCAGTGCTTGTGGAGACGATCGAAAAAAGTAAAAAGCGGAAAAAGGTAAAACGACAAACCAGGTTCTGGAGTGTGCCGAAACTGGACTATTTACCAGTTCGCATTACTCATAAGTCCGGGGACGATAGAGAAGTAGTGATGTCACTAACCAAATTAAGCGGAGAGCTGGGTGACAGATTAAGAAATTATAAAAAATAACCAGGTACAATCATGAGGTCGTCTTATATTAACGGCTGTATACGCGGGCTTCACCTTCAGGCCGGCACCGAAATCGTTTGTAACACCATAAATATTGATCCGGTAAAGCTCGAACGCATTCTTCAACACCGGCATTCATTGCTGAGCAAGATGTATTCGTATCCTTATGGTTTATTTCACCGGATCCTTTTATAAAATGTAAATTATATCCACGCCCAAACGATAATCGTTCTGCATAGCCGAAAATTACTACGGCCCCGGTTTTGGCTGCTAATCTTGATAAAAGCGTCATAGTGTTGGCCTGGGTTGCAAAAAAAGGGGCAAATACGCCACCACCCGGGCCAGGATCCTGATCGGGCAAAATTCCTATCAACTCCCCCCTTGCCAGGGCGGCATAAAGTGATTTAACCCCACCTCGGCCCGTGGGCACCAGTGTTGCGCCTACTCTTTCACGGGCCCTGCGCATGAGACTGTCCATACCAGACAATGGCGATGGTCGATACATGATGGTCATGGGATATTGCGGCGAAGCATATACGCCTATAATTTCCCATGAGCCCAAATGTGGTGCGGCAAGAATGCAACCTTTTCCTGACGACATGGCATGATCAAGAATTTCTTTCCCAACAACTTTTTTTATTTTTGCCAAGACGCGTTTCTTGGACCAATACCAGAGTACACCAGTTTCAATAGCGCCTTTGCCCGTTTCCAGCAAGTTGTTTCTTAAAAGTCTGGATCGTTGGGTATTGGAGAGATCGGGGAAGCAAATGGCCAGGTTTGTTTTTATGGTGCTGCGCCTTTTGTTGGGTACCAGGATAAATCCCCAGGCCAGTATCACGCCGATCAAATGGACAACGGGCAATGGCAACAGTGAAAATACCCAAATAAATATTTTCAGTAATTGCGACAAAAGATTTCCAGGCAGGTATTTGGTGATCGTTTAATAAAAGATATTTTCTCTGGATAATTTAATCCAGGTGGGTTTCGTATGGCTGGACCAACAAGCCACCGCGACCGGAAAGAAAACTCCGGGCTTTGGCTGACAGAAATCCCAGGCCAAAGCGTAAAAGCCGTAGAAAATGATTAGGATATCTTAGTGTTAATTTCAGGTAATAAAGACCAATTTCTGGTCGCTTGTAAAAAGTAGTAAGAATTTCCTGGTAGTGGCGGTCCAGTTCTTCAACAGAAATACCGTCCGGGGCCCAGACGAAATTCATGCCGTTCATTTTTTCCCAGTGATCATCGCGAATATTGGTACCATAGATATCACGATAAATTGGTGAGCCTGGATAGGGTGTGAATTTAGTCAGGTTCATAATTGTCATTGGGATACGTTTAATAAAATCCTTGGTTTGCTCAATTGTGTCATTATCTTCACCGGGGAAGCCCAGCATAAACAGGCCTTTGGTGCGGATGCCGGCATTAGAAGTCCAGTTAATGGCCTGTTCTGATTTTTCGACCTCGGCCGCCTTGTCCATTTTTTTCAACAAATCATTTGACCCCGTTTCAAGCCCAAACGAAATTTCCCAACAACCCGCTTTTTTCATTAAATCCAGTACGCCCGGTTTAACAGTGTCGACCCGGGCAGTACAGGTCCAGGTCATTTTTAGTCCGTCCTCAAGTATCATATTACAGAGTTCGGCAACCCTGACTTTACTCGCCAGAAATAGATCATCAACAAACATGATGTGGCGTACGCCATATGTGTCATGGAGATGCTTCATCATTTCAAAAACTTTAACCGGAGAATAATGCCGAACCCGGGAACCAAAGGTAGAGGTATCGCAAAATTTACAATGAAAAGGGCAGCCACGGGATGCAGCAATGGTTGCCACAGGCCCGCGAGGAAAGTCATAGATAGCCGGTTTGTATGCTCGAGGAAAATTTTTCAGTAGATCCCATGCTGGAAAGGGCAACTCGTCAAGATTCCTGTTGATTGCCTTGCCAGCAGTCTGTTGGACTAGTGATTTATCACGGTACAAAATTCCTGGTACCTCACTGATATTTCTGCCAGTTTCTATTGTGCTGAGTAAGTCGACCAGGGTTTTTTCACCTTCACCATTTACAGCGAAATCAAATTCCGGGAAACGTACCAGTGTTTCCGGGCCCATTGACGATATATGTGGTCCCCCGACAATAATTATTACGCCAGGTAATTTCTTTTTAATTTCACGGGCAATAGATGCTGCTCCCCAAACACCAACAGTGAACAAGGTGATGCCGACATAAACCGGGTTCTCCCGGATAACCTTATTGGCCACGTCCTGGATCGACATATTAAATATGTCGCTTTCAATGATGCTGGGCTGGTAACCATGTTCCCGAACTTCAGCAGCCAGGTGGAGCAAACCAAGAGACGGCGATTTGTTCGTGATATGTTTTACAAATTCATAACCGGGCGCAATGCGCTCGTACGGTGGGTTAATAAATATAATTTTTTTATTTGTTGACATCTGGTGGCAGTGCCTGGAAGAAATATAAGATATTGTTATCAATACAAAATATGAATGTTGTTAGATCGAAAGTCAATAAAGCCCCATGTTTAGGAAGGTAAGATAAGTCACAGGAAATTTATCTGACAAGCCGTTGTATTAAGAGAATGATTTTGTCCTTGCCTAAAATGACATCTTTATAATCAATATGTTAAGGTGGATTACGAAATAACCTGGGACACCAGTGCCAGCCAAACGATCTATTGCATATAATGGCTGACACCCTCCAGGGCCTTGTATTTCCCGACATAATAGCAATTATTTTTTTATTGCTGGGACCGGAGGCCCATAGATCAATGAGATTACGTGCCTTTTTTGGGCCTGGTAAATATCCGACATTTCACACCAGGAGGTACTATTGTTGCTGTTATGAGTAGACTATCAACTATATTTGCAATATTACCCGGGCTAATGATGTATTCGCCTGGCCAGGCAAATGATTCAATCAATATAGCGATCGGCAAATTTTCAGGATCATCTCTCGATGGCTGGAAAGAAAAGTCATTTAGTGGTTCTACGAATTATCGATTTGTAACAACTGACGGTAAAGTTGTTTTGCTTGCTGAGAGTAATGGGGCTGCCTCAGGCCTTTTTTATGAAAAAGAAATTGATTTACTTAAAACACCAGTAATCAACTGGAGCTGGAAAGTGGACAAGGTATTAAAAGACGCCAAAGAAACTACCAAAAAAGGCGATGATTATCCGGCTCGAGTTTACGTTATTTTCTCCGGCGGTATATTTTTCTGGAGAACCAGGGCAATTAACTATGTTTGGTCAAACAATCAAAAAATCGGGACTACCTGGCCAAATGCATATACAGGCAATGCGCAAATGATTGCGGTTCGAACTGGAGGAGATCAGGCTGGTCAGTGGATGAAAGAGAAACGAAATATTCGGGAAGACTACAAACAGCTGTTTGGTGAAGATATTGATTCGGCTGATGCCATAGCAATCATGACAGATACTGACAATACTGGTGGTCATGCAGTGGCGTACTACGGCGATATTTATTTAACTTCGCATTGATTACTACAGGATTAGATTGTTCTACTGTTGAAGTAGTTGATTATTTCCAGAGCAATATTAATTACAAGTTTAAGATTAGGTGATATTGGGAGCGATAAAGAATGAAATTACAAATAAAGCTAACAAAAAATATATTATTTATAATACCAGTAATAATACTGTCTTCTTTTGCTGATGCCCATGCGCGGGGGATGGAGGTAATGAAGGATCCGGTAGAGCTTTATTATGCAACCTCTGGGAAAATTACCGGCGCACAAGCTAAAAGAGTGGTTTTAGATGCGCTCGGGAGAACTAAAAAACCAGTATGGAAAAAAAGAAGTAGCAAAAAAGGAGTCATACGGGTTGAAGCTGAACAAGGCAGGTTGTATGCAGCTGTTGATATTTATATGGACAGGGAAGGTATTAAAATTGTTTACGTTGACAGCGAGAGGATGCGGTTTCGGGAACGACAGAACAAAAAGTATATTCGAGATATGTACAATAGGTGGGTTAAGTCACTCAGCAAGGAAATAAAAAATTCGGCGCTGTCCAGGTATAAATTAAAACTTGTCAGTGCCAGTAGTCGTTATATTTTAAAGGGCATTGCTGCCGGTAAAGAATTGGTTGTTATTGCTGTTCGTGCAGTACCCGATATTAACCGCAGGCGAAATACACCCGTATGGTCTGCACAAATCACAAAATCTTTAACGGCTGCGCTGTCTAAAAAGTATGGTGAAAAACACGTTTATTCTGGTCTTGAATGGAGCAAGGAGACCCAAAATCTTGTGAAAAATGGATACAAGGTGAGTCAGAACAAGCTGGCATGTAATGTAAACGAATCTAAAGGCGTCATTACTGTGGGAGTTGATACTGACAGTGCCGGTACTGACGGTGGTTCAGCCTCGGAGGATATGACGATTACTTACTTCAACTGTGATGACGAGAAATTAATAGTAAAAACTGTAGAAGGTTATTATGCAAGGAAAGATACATTCAATTTGGAAACCGCGACTCGAATACAGGTTGGTTACGTCCTGAACGAAGCAGGATTTTAACTATAGTAAGCAGGGGCGAGGATTCGAGTTTTATTTGACGGTTATTAACCTGGCGGGTTTTTTGCCAGCCACAGTTTTCTGATTTGATAAAGTCTTTTTTGGGTTCTTGTCATCAGTTGTATTTGATCGCCAGATTGAAATCTCGCTGGATAACCCGGCTGCAGCAATAATCCTGGTATCAGGAGACAGTGCAATCGAGAAAATCTCGCCACGATGGCCAGGTAAGTCCGGCATGCGCCTGTTTTCTGCAATATTCCACATGTAGATACTTGCGCTAGTGCCAGCAGCCAGCAACCATTTTCCATCAGGCGTTATCGCAATATTCTGTATATCTGCCGGTATTTGTTCCGGTACCTGGTCTTTAACAGTTGCGCCAGTACTTAATAATTTTAAAAATTTGTTATTCCCGGCCGTGGCTAACCAGCGGCCATCACCTGAATAGATAATTGAAGTGACCTTGCCTTTATGGACAGGAAAACTTGCCAGTAATTTTCCAGTTTTTGTTTCCCAATATCTTATTCCCCCGTTCTCATCTGAAGATGCAAGTCTTTTCCCATTTGGCGAGAAAGCGAGACTACTAACGACTATTTTATCCAAAGATATTTTCTTTATAATTTTTTGTTTATGTATATTCCAGAGAATCAATTTTTTGTCTTTACCGGATGTGGCAATCACATCACTGGCAGGTGAAAATGAAATATTTGTGACCAGGTCATTATGACCGACAAGCATTGCGGTTGTTTGTAAGTTCATTGCATCGATCAGTACCACATTTTCATTATCAGCGATTGCAATCAGACTACCATCATTGGATACTGCTATTTGTGGCGCATCCTTGCGCGAATACGAAAATGATTTCATTCGTTTCCCACTCTCCAGGCTCCATACTCTTACTCTGCCACCATCACTGCTTGCCAGGAGCAAATTGTTTTTACCCGCGAATTTTAAATAACGAATATTTCCATATCGGTTTTTAATTTTACTGACCAGTTTTACATCCGGATTAAAAACAGGAACAATTTTTACAGGTATATTTCCTGGTAGTACCTCTTCTTTTTTAGCAGACGTATTTTTCTTCGGCGGTTCTATCCCTAATATATTATACTGGGCAGTTTCTATCGCCGTAGCAAACTTGTTTTTTATTTCCTCAACTTCCTTATCCCCGTCAGAACCGGTAATAATTTTCTTAATATCAAATACTGAAGATAAGATATAATCTTTGTCGATCGCACCTGTTGTCGTTAAATAGAATCCAACGATCGTAAGTACCAGTAAACCGAATATGGCGATTTCAAATAAGCTCCTGCTGGTTTTCTTGGTTTCTTCCCGGACATTAATGACACCAATAAACCCCGATCTAAATTTATTAAAATTATTCTCGTCACTGGTTTCTTTGAATCGCCCACGACCCATGATGCCTTGTTGTAATGTAAGTGCACTCTGCGGCCGATCCTCCTGGTTAACTTCAAGGGCCCAGTCTATGCTCTCCCTGATATAACCGGCATAACGTGGTCGCTCGAAACTGATTGCGGTTTTTAGGGGGTCATTTTTGCCTGCGGCTTTTGCCTCATGCCTGTCTATTGAATTCCTGGGATGTTTTCCCGTAATACAGCGATAGAATGTGGCACCAATTGAATAAATATCAGACCACGGTCCTTTTTCTCCCATATCCGGGTAATTTTCTATAGCTGAATAGGCGGGTGTTAGTGCAATCGCTTTTTTGTCATCACTTTCTTTCGCCACCTGTCCTGCCGATCCAAAATCTATGAGCATGGGCTGGCCATCGGATCTCAGGTAAATGTTGTCGGGTTTGATATCCAGGTGAAGGATGCCGGCCTTATGTACTGCCTGCAAACCACTCAGGATTGGTAAAAAAACATTGAGCAGATCTTTTTCATTTAAAAACCCACCACGTTTTTTAAGAAATTCTGCCAGGCTCTGGCCTTTTTCATACTCCATGACCATATAGGCAGAGCCGTTACCTTCTATAAAACGCAGTACCCGTACAATATTCTGATGTTTAAATTTTGCCAGTACCCGGGCTTCTTTTAAAAATTCTTTCAATCCCCACGAATAATTCTGGGCAACGGTGGCATTTCCCCGACCACGCGGGATAATAGTGTACTTATCGCTCCTGAACGCCATGTTCTGGGGGAAGTATTCCTTGATTGCGACCAGTGCGCCCAGTTTGGTATCTCTTGCAAGATAAGTAATGCCAAAGCCACCGACACCCAGCACAGATTTTATTCTGTATTCGCTCAGGCGGTAGTTAACCGGTAATGAACCGTCAGGGTTGGGGGTAATTTTTTTTCTGGCAGTTTCCATGCTTGTGAATATCAGAAATAATTGAAATTGGGTGTTATTGAGTGTTTCCGCACATACTAAAAAATAGCTCCTGGAAGCTGTTCCTGCAACACCTGACTGCCAATACGTGCACAAAGGTTCTCTACCAATCTTTGGTTATCAGGCCTAAGTTTCAATGGAAAGGTGTTTTTAACCATTTGGAGATAAAAATGACTTAAACACAATTGATATAATTGAGGAAATATTATGATATTTTTGGTTTTTTAGTAGAAATTGACTGGTTTTTTAGTAATTTTAATGTATGAGGCCAGAAACTGGGTAATTTTAGCAGTTCTTTCGGTTTTCTGTTTTTTGGCCCAGCGGTAAAAAAAGCGGTTATTAGTAAGCTTTGGCTTATTATAATCTTTCTAATTTGTTCTTTTATGAGTTGAGCCGGGTTTGGCATGGAGACAGGATTACCAAATAAAATTGGCAAGTACCGGGTAAAAAAATTACTTGGTGAGGGAACAACTGCCAGAGTTTTCCTGGCCAGTGATCCATTCCAGGATCGCCTGGTTGCGATTAAAGTGGCATCAAGCGCAGTGATGAACGATCCCCAGTTTGGTAGTCAATACCGAAAATTTTTCATTAATGAGGCTAGCCTGGCTGGCAAGCTTGAGCACCCACACATCATAAAAATTTATGACGCGGCTATTGATAACGATATTCACTATATTGTCATGGAGTATGTCAACGGCGGAACGCTGGAGTCTTGCTGCGATGTGAAAAATCTGTTACCGATTGATCGTGCAGTTGAGATCATTTTTAAATGTTGCCGTGCGCTGGATTACGCCAGTAAGTTAGGCATTATCCATCGGGACATCAAACCTGCCAACATTATGTTTGATGAGGGCGGCATTAAAATTGCTGATTTTGGTGCCGCGCTTTCAACCGGCGCCGACCAGACACAGATATTGGGTGTGGTTGGGTCGCTTTTGTATATGTCACCAGAACAATTAAATGATGCAGAGCTCACCCATCAAACAGATATATACTCGATGGGAGTCGTCCTGTATCAGCTTTTAACAGGCCAGCTGCCATTTAAAGCAAAAAACCAGGGGCTGTTGATTAATAAAATTTTAAAAGACACACCTGAAAGTATACGAAATTTACGCACTGAAGTACCCGGAGCACTTGAAGGCATAGTCAGGCGTGCCATGGAGCGGAATCGCAACAAGAGATATCGTAGCTGGAATGATTTTGCGACAGACTTATCTGATATATTTATTTCCCTGGAAGCGCCCGACGAAGATATTTCGGATACAAAAAAATATAATGCATTGAAGAGTCTTGGCTTCTTCGATGATTTCACAGAAACTGAAATTTGGGAAACATTAAGAATCAGCCGTTGGGGAAAATTCAAATCTGGCGAAGAAATTCTCAGGGAAGGGAAATTGGGTAGTTCTTTTTTTGTCATTGCCACTGGAACCATGAAGGTTATGAAAGAAGGTAAATTGCTGGGAGTGCTAAATGCAGGCGATTGTTTTGGAGAAATGGCCTATATCAGTGGTGCAGCCATGCCCAGGACAGCGACAGTACTGTCGACATCAAAAGTAGTTGTGATAAAAATTAAATCCGAGTCCCTGAGCCAGGCCTCTGATAATTTACAGCTACAGTTCAATCGTATGTTTATGAAAATAATGGCAAGCAGGCTGGCCAAAGCCGATGCCATGTTGTCGAGAATTTAGCTTTATACAATAGATAAATATCTCATATAAATTCTCCAATATTAATACCAATTGACAGTCTTGGTAGATTGCTTTTATTTGTACCGACACTATGGACCAGGTCAGGCGGAAAAAATACCATTAATGATGCTTCCGGTTTTATAATTTCCTGACTATTTCCCTCGCCAAGAAAAAGCGCGCCTGATTGGTCGGGTACGGAAACATAATAAACGCACGACAGCAGTTCATTATCCTCATCATGGTTATGTGGCAATGTTCGTTGACCGGTTAACATGTAATTGAACCAGTATCCTGGCTGTAAATTATTACTGCTTAAACCAAGAATTTCTGAAGCGAGCCTGGTAACAATATCAAGTACCGGGGTCAGTCCAGGTATTTTAGTCTGATTGATATAGATATTTTCATACCGACCTTCAAAGTGATGGCTTAGTTTATTATCGACATCATCCTTGTGTTTCTGAAATCCGGATAAAATTCCAGTATTGTATTTTTTCAACTCATCCCTGGCGTATTTACTAATCATATTTTTTGGCATATTCAATTTCGTGTATTAATAAATTTATCTGGCCATCTGGTGTCAAAACAGATACCTCGTCATCCACGGATTTTCCCATAATTGCCCGGGCCACGGGAGAATCGACACTAATATATTCAGCTTTGTCATCAAATTCATCGGGGCCCACGATACGGTATTTATTTTCAACGCCATGTTTATTTTTTACTGTGACCCAGGCACCAAAATATATTTTACTTACGTCGTCCGGGGGCTGGTCTACGATCACCATTTCTTCCAGTCGTTTTTTTAAATAACGAACACGACGATCAATTTCAGCCAGGCGTTTTTTGCCATAAATATAGTCAGCGTTTTCAGAGCGGTCACCCTGGGCCGCTGCTTCAGAAACGGACTGGGTAATTTTTGGGCGTTCTTCACGCCACAGGAAACGCAGCTCCTCGGTAAGGCGTTCATGACCTTGTTTTGTTATGACAGCAGTTTTTTTTGGTGCCGGGGGCCGATATCTACCCATAATTATTTTAAATAAGAGTTGCTATATCCAGTTCCTGGTTAAAACACTGGGTTCCAGAAAAATGGTGGCAAAAAACGGTTTAAGGCAGGTGTTATTCATTAATTCCCCTGCCATATTCGTGACTAATACGGCAAGACTTGCCGTTTCTGGAAATATGCTCTAAAACGTCTAAACAATTACACTATCACACTTAACCGGAAAATTTTATGACATCGGTAGCCGCTAAAAAGAAGTCTTTGGGTGAAAAGTCCTCCAGCAGTAAACAACCTGTCAAGAAAGTGCATCCCGCATTTGAATTGTTACAAACACGCCAGATAAACTCGTTGAATATTTGTGTCGAGGAATATCGCCATAAAGTTACTGGCGCCAGTCATTTTCATCTTGCATCAGACAATGTCGAAAATGTTTTCCTGGTTGCATTTCGTACTGTACCAATGGATTCTACTGGTGTTGCCCATATCCTTGAACACACCGCGCTCTGTGGCAGTGAGAAATTCCCCGTACGCGATCCTTTTTTCATGATGATACGGCGATCCCTCAACACATTTATGAACGCATTTACCTCCAGCGACTGGACTGCTTATCCTTTTGCCAGCCAGAATCGAAAGGATTTTTATAATCTACTGGATGTGTACCTGGACGCGACATTTTTCTCGCGCTTGCATGAGCTGGATTTTTCCCAGGAAGGGCACAGGGTCGAATTCGAAAAAACAGGTGATGTTGATACAAACCTGGTTTTTAAAGGGGTCGTTTTTAATGAAATGAAAGGGGCCATGAGCGCCACCACAAGCAAGTTATGGCAAGTTTTTACGGAACATTTATTTCCCTCAACAACCTATCACTATAATAGTGGTGGTGAGCCCAGTGATATTCCTGATCTTGGTTACCAACAGTTAAAGGATTTTTACAAGACTCATTACCACCCTTCCAATGCAATTTTTATGACCTACGGCGACATACCTGCATTTGAGTTGCAAACACGATTTCAGGAAAACGCCCTGTCCCGTTTTCAGAAACTTGATATCGATATAAAAGTTAACGATGAAAAAAGATTTACCAGGGCGCTATCGGTTACGAAATCTTACGCTCTCGATGAGGCAGATGCCGATGGTAACAAGACCCATATTGTCGTTGGCTGGTTGTTGGGCAAATGCACAGACCCGCTGGAGTTAATGCGAGCACATTTGTTGTCTTCGGTATTGCTTGATAATGGTGCTTCTCCCCTTCGTTATGCATTGGAAACCAGCGACCTTGGAAGTGCCCCTTCGCCATTGTGCGGGCTCGAAGATTCTAACCGTGAAATGGCTTTGATGTGCGGTTTGGAAGGCAGTACCGCGGAAAATACCAAAGCGGTCGAAGAGCTGGTGCTGAATGTTTTACAAGACGTCGTAGAAAAAGGCATTAGCCATGAGAAACTGGCGTCCGTTCTGCATCAACTGGAATTACAACAACGGGAAGTCAGCGGTGATGGTTATCCTTATGGTTTGCAATTAATTCTTGAGGCACTGCCAGCTGCGATCCATGAAGGTGATCCTGTTAATTTGCTGGATCTTGATAATGTGCTGGCAACATTACAAGAGGATATAACTGATCCCGAATTTATAAAAAATCTTGTCCGGGAGTGGCTGCTTGAAAATCCCCATCGTTTATGTCTCACCCTGGTGCCCGATACCGATTTGAACAACAAGGAAAATGCGGCCGAAGCGAAAAAACTGGCAGAAATGAAGGCAGCCATGAACGATAACGACAAACAAAACGTTATTGATTTGGCGGCCGCGCTGGCCAAACGCCAGGAGCAAGAAGATGATCCGGAAATATTGCCCAAGGTAAGCCTGGATGATGTGCCAAACGATTTGCTTATTCCTGTCGGTGATAAAAAAACGATTGGTGATTTCCCCGTCACCTGTTATGCCCAGGGAACAAATGGCCTGGTATATGAGCAAATTATAATTGATCTGCCGCAGCTGGATGATGATTTGGTGCAATTGTTACCTATTTATACCAATTGCCTGGCGGAGCTGGGAATTGGTGAGAAAGATTATCTGTATACGCAGGATTGGCAGGATGCAGTGAGTGGCGGTATTTCGGCATCAACATCCATGCGCGGTGCAATCGATGACGAGCAAGAGATCAGTGCCTATTTTACCATGTCTGGTCGGGCTTTGATTCGCAACCAGAACAAGCTCGCTGATTTAATGCAACAAATGATCGAGGACGTTCGTTTTGACGAGTCGGACCGAATTCGTGAAGTCATTGCCCAAATGCGGGCACGGTCAGAGCAGAGCGTTACCGGTAGCGGTCATATGTTGGCTATGTCAGCTGCCAGCAGCAAAATGAGTCCTGCGGCCGCACTATCCCATCGCCTGAGGGGCCTGCAAGGCATTCATTCCCTGAAGACGATAGATGATTCCCTTGATGATAAAAATAAACTGGCTGAATTGCAGGAAAAATTTCAGATAATCCACCAGAAAATTTTGCAGTCACCTCGACAATTCCTGGTCATAGGTGAGGCCGCCAGAACAGGTGATGTCATCAATACCCTGGAAAATATGTGGCGTGATCAAAAACCCGGCAGCGAAAAACAGTCTGCCTTTTCGGCAGCCAGGGTGCGGGATCAGGTTAAACAAGGCTGGCTGACCAGTACCCAGGTCAATTTCTGCGCCAAGGCCTATACAACCGTACCATCAAATCATCCCGATGCTGCACCCTTGTCAGTCCTGTCTGGTTTTCTCCGCAATGGCTATTTACACCGTGTTATTCGTGAGCAGGGCGGTGCTTATGGTGGCGGTGCCGGGCACGATACAGACAATGCATGTTTTCGTTTTTATTCATACCGTGACCCGAGACTTGCCCAGACCCTGGATGATTTCGATGCCTCCATAAACTGGCTGCTTAACGAAAAACATCAATGGCGCCAGGTGGAAGAGGCAATACTCGGTGTGATTGGTGCAATCGATAAACCTGCATCACCCTCTGGTGAAGCGCGTAAGGCTTTTTATAGTGACTTGTTTGGCCGAACACCTGAACAAAGACGCACATACCGTAGCCAGGTTCTGGATGTAAAGCTGGATGACTTGTTGCGGGTGGGTGAAAAATATTTAAAAGCAGAAAATGCCAGTGTTGCCGTAATTACCAATAGTGCCCAGACCGATCGATTGAAGGAATTGGGGCTGGTGGCTTTTACACTTTAGGTTTTTTTAGAGATCGCTGCTTGCAGGTTCTAGCCCAAAAGTTTCTCAGAATCGGCCTCACTGCATTTAATACCATGGACATAGGCATCAAATTCTTCAGACTGGGTGTCATTATAGAAGGTCTCGTCACCCAAATTTTCCAGGTCACCCGTGATCACATCTCCGATGTTGGCTTCACAGCTGAATAACTCGGCCACGGTGATTCCGCCCCCGGTTTTTATCGCCGCAAAACCTTTTATTTTATTGAAGGCTATGACTGTTCCATTCATGCCAGATCCAGTTTTCAGGAATTTCTCGATATTTAAAATCAGGATATGATGTATTTTAATTTAAGAGCTTAAAATTTAATTTAATTTATTTTTATCAACGCTGAAGTCCGGCAGTGGAAAGGCATCAATGCCTTCCTCTGCAAGTGAGCGGATTTCCTCGGTTGTAGCTGTGCCACGAATCTGTTTTTCATCGCTTTCGCCATAATGCATTTTTCTGGCTTCTTCAGAAAATTGGGCACCTACGTTGACAAAAGTTTCGTCAATTTGGGTGCGTAATCTTTGCATGGCTTCAGTTAACGAGCTGTCATTGTGAATTTCTAATGATGTATTCACTGATTCCCGGGCTGCGCCGGTTTTGATATGGCTGGCCGTCGGTAGTTTCCTGATATTAAGAGAGCCACACACAGGACAACTGAGCAAACTGCTTTCCTGCTGGTCGGTAAAATCATCGGGTTGTTTGAACCAGCCCTCAAATTTGTGTCCATCGGCACAACTTAAATCGTAAATAACCATTGTCAAACCGCCCCTTAAATATCAATATTTCTACTTTAATATATTGGTGCATTATACCCTGTTTTCAAGGGTGCAGCGTTATCGAAAATAACAGGGTTGCCATGCCCACGCAGGGTTACTTGATTAACACCAACGACAGGGCCGGCACATAAGTAATAATCAAAACGGCAGCCAGTAACAGGAAGAAAAAGGGTAAAGTCGCTACATATAACTGCAATACCGGCTTATTGAATCTATAACTGGCGATAAACAGGTTCATGCCCACCGGGGGGGTAATATATCCAATCTGCATATTGGCCAGAAAAATAATCCCCAGGTGCACCGGGTCAACGCCATAAGCCAGTGCCAGCGGAATTAATAATGGCACCATAATGACAAGGGCTGAGAATATATCGAGAAAGGCACCGAGTATGAGCAGGAAAACATTGAGCACAAGCAGGAAGGTCAGCTTGCTGGTTATAAATTCCTTAACTGCATCAAAAACAATGGTTGGTACGTCTGAATCAATCATGTAATTGGTTGAAGCCAACGAAACGCCCAGGATAATTAAAATGGCACCGACCAGGATCATTGACTCGCGCACGATACCAGGCAAATTTTTAAGCGTGATGTCCCTTAAAACAAAAACTTCAACTATCAGGACATATAGTGCCGTTACTGCCGCTGCTTCCGAGATGGCAAATACGCCGCCATAAATACCACCAAGGATAATAACCGGTATTGGCAACTCCCAGGCCGCTGCCCTGGTTGCCTTGACCAGTTCCTGAAATGAAAAAGATGTCAGCGGTACTCGCGAGCCACGATTTACCCAGAGGCTCCAGCCGGTGAGTATGATAATCATTAGTAGGCCTGGCAAAATACCGGCGAGAAACATCTGGTCGATGGTCAGGGGTTGCGGCAAATTCATTTGCTGGGCGATAACCCCGTAGAGAATCAGCGGTAAAGAAGGTGCAAACAACAGGCCCAGGCTGCCGGAGGTGGTGATTAGTCCCAGGTTAAAGTTATCTGGATAACCGGCCTGTTTGAGGGCGGGATATAACAAGGCACCAAGGGCGACAATTGTAATACCCGTGGCACCGGTAAAGGCGGTAAAAAATGCGCAGGCCGCTAAGGCCACAAAAGCCATGCCGCCGGGAATCCAGCCCAGCAAGGCATTGGTAAGATTCAGTAACCGCGTTGGCGCCTGGCTCTCCCCCAATAAATAACCGGCGAAAGTAAATAAGGGTAAGGTTATTAATGCTGGCATTTCGGCAATGCGATAAATTTCAACTGCAATGACAGCCAAATCTATTTCTGAGTCGTGGAAGCCAATCATGGCGCCTGCAACAATAACGGCAAACAACGGTACCCCAAGTAATGCCAGCAGTATAATGAAAACCAGGCTCATGGTGCCCGCGTTCCTTCTGATGACTCTTTAATCAGTTGCGACAAACTTTCAATAAAAGAAATGCCATAGCGCAGGGCGATGGCGCCAAAGGCAAAAGGCAGGATCAATTCCATCACCCAGGAAGGGATGGCGCCAAAGGCAGGAGATTCGGCTTCATAATCCATTAAAACAAAACGTCCTGCATGCCAGGCAATAATTGCGCAAACACTAGCCACAAACAGGTGGTTGAATGCCAGTACGATCAGTTGGTTTCGTTGTGATAAAAAACGTGTGATCACGTCAATCGCTATATGTTTATAGACACGGCTGGCAGCCACTGCACCGATAAGACCAATCCACAAGACCATGAGCCTTAGCAGGGGTTCGGTATCGAAAAAACCCCCCTGGAAAAAATTTCGCAGAATAATTTGCAGGCTGGACAGGCCAATCATGGAAAACAGGAGTAAAGATAAAACAAAACTCTCAATTTTATCGAGAGTATGATTTATTCTTTTGAAGAAAGGAGTCTGTTGGTCAGACACTTGTTATCTTTTGGCAGTTGATTTTTTATTTTTTCTGAATTGTGCCAGATTTTCATCCAGTCTCTTCAGGACCGATGGCGTATAAGCACCCTGTGCCAATAATTTTCTGGCTAAAGTAGCTGTAATATCATTCAGTGCTTTTTCTGCCTCGGCATCGGGTATGATAAATTTAATGCCATATTTTTTTAATGCCAGTAATGCTTTTTTATTGTCTTCACGATTTATTTTGTTCAGTTTTATAACGACACTACTGAGCTCCTTACGGACAATTTTCTGATCAGCAGGACTAATTTTTTTAAATGCTTTTTTACTAATAATAAAGGCGCCGATTGAATAAAACACGGGATAGTAGGTCAGGTAGTTAACCTTGGAATGCCACTGCAGGGCGATTGCAAATGAAGGCGTGGCCGCAACCACGTCGATTAAACCTGTTTGCAGACCTGTCAATACATCCGTTAATGGCAGTGCAGTGGGGGATAGATCGTAAGTCTCCATCAAGGTGCGTGCTATGGCGTCTCCTTCCGGTGTCCAGACCTTTTTGCCCTTGAGTGCCATAAAGCGCTCAACTGGGACTTTTGACATTATATAAGCGAAACCACCTTCAGCCAGGCCGAATGTCACATATCCTTTTTTTTCAATAGCGTCAGTGATTACGTGATCCATTCTGGCACGGACGTAATCGACCTCATCATAAGTTTTGAACTTAAATGGCAGCCCGTATATCTGGTTTTTAGACGAGATTTTATTGAGCCCACCGCTTGTCATGGCGCCGCCCTGTAACTGGCCAAGACGAATTTTCCTGAGGACACTTTTTTCATTGCCCATAATGCCGCCAGGGTAAAACTTGATTTTTACCCTGTTGTTTGTTTGTTTGGCAATCAGGGCAGCACTTTTGCGAAATTCCTTCATCCATGTCGTGCCATCAGGCGCCAGTGTCGCCAGTTTAAGTGTGGTGGCCTGTGCAGGTGCGATGGCCGCAACCAGAAAAGCGACTAATAGTAGTTGTTTCATTATTAAACTATTCCATTTAAAAATATTCGTCAGCTTCACTTAAAAGCTGTTTGGCTTTTCGTTTGGCCAACGTGTTAAATAATACAAATCCGGGTGATTTGGCATCTGCTTTTAGCACCTCGTTTAACAGGCGGTCGTGCAGCTTTCTGTCAAAAACGAGTTTGGCGTAAGTCTCGGCATATTGCACTTTAATCATGAGATTTTTGCCCCTGGAAATGACAATCGCATTTTCAAAGTGTTGTTTCCCAATCTGTGGTCTGCCACCGAGGGTTTTGGGCACCAAAGAATTCATTAAACCAAGATATAGATGGGGGCCACCATTATCATAATTTACATCCATTTGTACTACCTGTTGCATGCAGGCGTTGACTTTGGGCAGATCAGCGACAGCACTCCAGTCGTCGCGATGGGCCTGGATCCAGCCAGCCCAGGTAGTGGCCAGTGCATACAACAAGCCGACCTCATCCTTGCTGAACTCGTGCATGCTTTTTTCAAATTCATCTAAAGGCTTATTGATAGACTGGCACACCTTCGGTTTGTCGATACAAACAGCCTTACGCGCATAAGACCAGGCGCGTGTGCTGAGGCGTTTTGCCCGTTCGTTGTCTTCGACAAAAACTGCGGCATAAGCAGTATAGAGCTTGGCAGCGGCCAGAAGAATTTTTGGATTTTCCGGATCACCTTCAACCAGTGAGTCCATCAATAACAAATAGGCGGGCGCACCATCTCTGACAGTTTCCGGATCATCCTGGTTCATGATTGCCAGGCTGAGATTATCAGCCAGGTCCATCACCTGGGACGATATCAGGCTGGCACAACCAGTAATGAACAGGATTGAGGCTACAGTAATGAAGATCTGTAATGATCGTTTTATGGTTCGTGGTAAGGTAATTTTCATTCAGCGGTAACGCTATCTATTTTTCCAGATCAGTGCAATCTTAATTTATTGTTTCAACACCCGATTCGGTTCCCAGTATCAGAATATCTGCGCCTCGACGGGCAAATAAACCATTGGTCACAACACCAGTTATTTGATTAAGCGTTGTTTCCAGTTCAACCGGGTTTAAAATTTTCATATTATGGACATCCAGAATCAGGTTGCCATTATCGGTAGTGAAACCCTCTCTTAATGCCGGTTCTCCGCCCAATTTTACGATTTCACGAGCGACGTAACTGCGGGCCATAGGAATGACCTCAACCGGTAATGGAAACTCGCCCAGTACATCCACGAGTTTGGAGCCGTCAGCGACACAGACAAATTTTTCACTGGCTGCGGCAACAATTTTTTCCCGGGTGAGGGCGCCACCGCCACCCTTGATCAGGTGCAGGTGTTTGGTGGACTCATCGGCCCCATCCACATAAATCGGGATTGAGCCAACAGCATTAAGATCGAACACCTCGATACCATGACCCCGTATCCTGTCAGCACTGGCCTCGGAACTGGCAACAGTGCCCTCAATTTTGCCTTTGATTTGGGCCAGCGCATCAATAAAATGATTGGCGGTAGAACCGGTGCCGACCCCGACCACGGAGCCTGCTTCAATATAATCAATAGCGGCCAGTGCGGCAGCCTTTTTCATTTCGTCCTGATTCATACTCATGCCTATTGTGATAAATCCATAATATTTCTTTCCAGGGGGCGAGAGTTTAACCCGTCTCAAGTTACGAAAGAAGTCTTTCGGGTCGCCCATAGCCTTGGGCTCTGTTAGATTACAGCCATGTCAAAGGATTATTTAAAGAAAATACTGGGTGCCCGGGTTTACGACGTTGCCCAGGAGACGCCATTGCAACAAGGGCCGGGATTGTCACGGAGACTGGGTAACACTATCTGGTTAAAACGAGAAGATGAGCAGTCAGTATTTTCTTTTAAACTACGTGGCGCTTATAACAAAATGGCCAGCCTGTCACCAACTGTGCTTAAAAAAGGGGTGATCGCCGCGTCAGCAGGAAATCATGCCCAGGGCGTGGCCCTGGCAGCAAAGCGCCTGAAGGCCAGGGCGGTTATTGTCGTGCCCAAGACCACGCCGCATATCAAGGTTGATGCTATTCGTCGCCTGGGGGGCAAAGTGGTGTTACATGGCGAGAATTATGATGCCGCATATGAACATGCTATGGCCCTGGCAAAAACCCGTGGCCTTACTTTCGTCCATCCTTATGATGATCCGGACGTGATTGCCGGACAAGGTACGATTGGCCTGGAGATTCTCAAACAACACCAGGGTGAGATTTACGCCATATTTGTACCTGTGGGTGGCGGTGGCCTGATATCGGGGATTGCGTTGGCAGTGAAGGCTTTCAAACCCGAGATCAAAATTATTGGCGTTGAGCCAGAAGATGCCGATTCCATGACCCGGTCCCTGGCAGCAAATCGCCGCATCAAGCTTGACCACGTGGGCATATTTGCCGATGGTGTGGCTGTTCGCCAGGTAGGCAAGGAAACCTATGACCTGGCCAAAAAGTATGTTGATGACATGGTGGTTGTCAGTAATGATGAAATTTGTGCGGCAATCAAGGATGTTTTTGAAGATACCCGGGCTGTCCTCGAGCCAGCCGGGGCCTTGTCTGTGGCTGGCCTGAAAAAATACGTCCAAAAAAAGAAAATTCGTAACAAGTCGTTGGTAACCATCGCCTCTGGCGCCAATGTAAACTTTGATCGCTTGCGCCATGTTGCCGAGCGTGCCGATCTGGGCGAACGAAAAGAGGCATTACTGGCTGTTACAATTCCGGAAAAACCGGGCAGTTTTCGCAGATTCTGTTCTGCCATCGGCAAACGTGGCATAACTGAATTTAATTACCGGTATTCAGAATCGGATCTCGCCCATGTTTTCGCTGGTATTCAGATTAATGACGACAAAGCGCTAAAGATACTGGTAACCAGTTTGCGTAAACGCGGTTACAAGGTTGTCGACCTGACTGATAACGAAATGGCAAAATTACATATCAGGCATCTTGTCGGTGGCAGGGCGCCGTCTGCCGAGCATGAAATTTTGTACCGATTTGAGTTCCCTGAAAAACCAGGCGCCTTGACTAATTTTTTGAAACAAATGGGCGCAGGCTGGAATATCAGTTTGTTCCATTACCGAAATCATGGGGCGGATTTTGGTCGTGTACTGGTTGGCATGCAGGTGCCACCCAATGACAAGAAAGTCTTTAAACAATTTCTTGATAATTTAGGTTACGAGTTTATCGAAGAAAGTGATAATCCTGCATATAAACTGTTTTTAGGTTGAGTCAGGATGAATATATTCCTATTCAATTATTCTTAAAAAAATTAGACAGGATTAACAAGATTTACTGGATAAAAACTTGCTTCTGAATCCAGTCTACAAAATTAAGTAACCCCATTAATCTGATGTACAGGATGTACGAATGCCGCGGGCGCAGGACGCGCAAGAGCGGCCTGTCAAGATGTTTTGATCTAATCTTAAACAAAAAACATGGAGTTTGAAACTCACTGTTGATTTTATGAATACAGTAAATGCATGACCGACAATACCCGCCTTACTTTTTATTCTCCATATTTAGTAACCAGGCCTTTGTGATAATTACTTCTGTTTTCGGTACATTTTGATAATAACCAATCGTGGTTGTGGCGGCGTTCTCAATTTTACGTACGACATCCATACCTTTTATTACCTTGCCAAATACTGCGTAACCCCAGCCCGTGGCAGTTTTGCCCTTGTGGTCAAGATTTGAATTATCATTTGTATTAATAAAGAACTGCGATGAAGCGGTGTGGGGTTGGGGCAGGCGCGCCATTGCGATGGTCCCGGCTTTATTTTTCAGGCCGTTATCGGCTTCATTTTTTATATTTGCTTTAAGATCTTCCTTTTTATTTTTGATGCCACTGGTAAATCCGCCGCCCTGTATCATGAAACCCTTGATGACGCGATGGAAGATTGTGCCTTTGTAAAATCCGTTATCAACATAAGCAAGAAAATTTTTCACCGTCAAAGGTGATTTAGCCGGGTACAGTTCAATATCTATATTGCCTGCCGTTGTTTGCAAGCGAACCACAGGGTTATTTTTAGTGTCAATATTTTTATCGGCAAATGAATAAGCCGGGAAGGCCAGGAGGCCTATAATAACACTGGCAATTACACTGGTTATGATTAATGGATTTGCATGTTGGCGAGTGTGATTATTGTGAATCGTTTTATCGTTCATATTTTTTCCCGGATCGTTTATTAATACTATGTTGTAATTACAAAATTATAATTATCAGGCTTCATTCAATTTTCAGGATTGCATCCCAGTGTTTTTTTTCTATTGGCATTACGGACAATCGATTTCCCCGTTGTACCAGGCGCATGCTCTTAAGTGCAGGCCTTTCCTTTAATTCTTTCAGGCTAATGGTGCGTTTTAGTTTTCTTGCCATTTTAACATCCACCATCATCCAGCGCGGTTTACCAGGATCACTCTTGGGGTCAAAATGCTTGTCTTTTTTATCAAATGCCGTGTGATCAGGATAAGCCTTGCTGGCAACGGTCACAATCCCGACAATGCCAGGCTCCTCACAATTTGAGTGGTAAAAAAAAGCGCGGTCGCCAATTGCCATTTCATCGCGCATGAAATTCCTGGCCTGGTAATTTCTAACACCGTCCCAATGTTCTGTTTTGGTACGTTTTTTTGCCAGGTCATCAATGGAAAATTCCATCGGCTCTGTTTTAAACAACCAGTAATTCATCACTTATTCGCTCTCGCTATATTCATAAAGTTTATGGTTCCCGTAAAATCCATAACGGCCAGCGATATTCGTAAACTCGGGTTTTGTTGTGGGGTATACCCAGGCAATATCATTGAAGTAACCCGTATCCGATTTCATATCTATCCAGTTGCAAATTCCTTTTTTCGGGCAACTGTAAGTTCGGTCGCTAATTTCCATGAAATCATTTTGGCCGGATTCTGGAATAAAATAATGGTTTCCCTCCAGGTGAATAATTTCATTGGCTGGCGCGCGCGCTAAAATTGCATGGTTTTTTTTCATTATTATCTGGCCAAACATTCTTTTATCACCTGTTGTCATGGTTAAGCAAAATCAATAAAACGTTTATCTGTTATAGCGTAGCGAAGTGGTACATCCCATTTTTCGTTGTCGATATTATCAATACACTGAAAATCGTGTGCCAGGCCGGTCAATAGCGGAGACCGCCAGTATTTGCGCTGCTTTATAAATTGCAGGCTGCGGTCATAATAACCCTGGCCCATGCCAATTCTATTGCCTGCGAGATCAAAAGCAACCAGTGGTAAAAAAACAAGATCAAGCCGATGGGCAGTGATTCTTTTGCCAGGAAGAACATCGGGTTCAGCAATACCAAAACGGTTATATAACATATTTGAATCTGGATTAAACGGCGCAAACCATAATGGCGCCCAGGGCAAATGAGAAATGACAGGCAGGTACACCTGTTTATTTAATGACCACAGGGTTTCTATGATAGGCCAGGTTTCAATCTCGCCATCACTGGCAAGGTAACAGGCGATACGTTGATGCCTGCGCAAAAATCGGCTCGCCACCAAATTTGAAGCCAGATTCGCCGCCGCCCGTTGCTGTTCTTCCAGGTTGAGTTCACGACGTTGTGTCCGAATTTTTTTTCTAAGTGTTGTTTTGTTCACGAAAATAAAAAATATTAAAAAAAATGAATTTGAATAAAAAAGTATAACGCAACTAAATTATATATTGGGTTATTTCTGGGGTTATATCCGGGGTTATATTTTCATTCTGAGAAAGTATTAACTTTACAGATTATGATATTTATAGATTATTGTGGCATTGAGGCCCGGTCACGAAATCAGGAAAAGATGTAGATGAAGGTAAAATCCTCCACTTGTGCCGTGTTGCCCCTCCGCCTTGAACCAGGCGAAGTAGGAGGGTGCCTGGGGGACACATCAGGCTTCCCACTTCGAGGTGGGCTTGCACAACAGTATCCGCGTTCGGCTCCCGGTCTGTAGCTTATAGGTTCAAAGATTGTAAGGACAACACAAACACAGCAGAGAACTACTCCATTATGGCACTACTGGTAATAATATCCAGAACCCTGAGATAAATTCGGGAAGTGATAGATGAATCTTTATTTAAAAAACTTTTAGAAAGGGGAACTTCGGTATTAATTATGCAGTACTGCTTCAATTTTTGATTGCAAGTTGCGAATTTTGTTGGTGGTTTCCGGGGGGATGCCGCCAGTATTTTCAAGTTTTATCAGTTCATCGGCCAAATTTAATGCAGCCATAATGGCGCACCGTTCAGCGCCAATCACGCGACCGGAATTCTGGATTTCGCGCATTCTTTTATCAAGCAAGCTGGCCGCCTGGGTTAAAGACTGCCGCTGTTCGTCTGGGCAGGCCACCAGGAAGTCTTTGCCCAGAATTTTAACATTAATACCTGCCTGGGAACTCTTCATTTAGCTTCGCTCCAGTGTTTTCAGGCGCGTGATCATGGTTTCAATGCGATCCCGTGCGGAATGGGTTTTGTCCAGCAGGCGTTCGTGTTCAGTCGTTAATTTTTCCTGCTGACTGCGCAATTCCTTATTCTCGGACTTAAGTTCCTCGACGGCTGATATCAGCGCATCAATTTTCTGTTCCAGATTTTTCAGGTCTTGATCGGTCATGGAGTGATCATTTTCTGGCTAAATAGTTGATAAAATTTATTGAATATTAGGGCCGCACCGGTCGTGGGTCAATGCCCATGGCAAACTATTGACACAGTAGTGTTAGAATAGAGCGATTATAACTACATGTTTTTAAAGGACGGAATAAGGTCATTGGCAATAGAAACAAAAGCTGAGCGCGAAAAGGTGGACCACGGTACCCTGGCCCAGGCTTTAGAGGCGGTAGACAGTGATACCTCAGCTGCTGAGGCCCATGGCGTGATATCAGGGGTGTTGTGTGTTTCCAGTGATGATCAGGCGGGCTCAAAATGGGTCCCGATACTCCTGTCTGATGCCGCCCAAATGGCGCCTGAAGCAGCAAAAAAACTATCCCTTTCCCTGATGCTTATCCATCAAAATACACTCAATGCACTAAAGTCCGGTAATTTTACCTTTGATTTAATGGTGCCCGCTGACGACAAGCCGGTAGCAGAGCGTACTGAAGCCCTGGCGGACTGGTGTCGGGGTTATTTGCTGGGTCTGTCGGTACACGGCCCGGCAGGCAAACAAGACCTGACAGCACAAAAAAAAGAATTTGTTGAGGATTTAATAGAAATCTCCAATGTTCAGTCAGGGCCCGGGGACGAAGAAGACGCTGAAAATAACCTGATGGAATTACATGAGTTTATCAGGGTTGGTGTCCAGACCGTATTTGACGAAAGTCAGGCTGATTCAGTACTTGATATCACGGCAAAAAAACCGTCAGCCACAAAACATTAACCGGGAATATAACCAGACCAGGTGGTCGCCATAGCAATCAGCTTTCGGGCATAATAATGCTTATGAACACAACTATTGATATGGACCTGTTTGCAAAACGACGCCAGGAGTTGATGGACCACATGGTGGCGGGTGTTGCCATTATTCCGACGGCGCCGGAACAAACCCGCAATAATGACGTGTTGTTCCCCTACCGCGCTGACAGTGATTTTTATTACCTGACCCATTTTCCTGAGCCGCAAGCGGTCGCCGTGCTCGTGCCCGGCCGTGAACATGGCGAATTTATTCTTTTTTGTCGCGAGCGAAATCCTGAAAAGGAAATCTGGGATGGTTACCGTGCCGGCCAGGAGGGCGCCTGCGAACTTTACGGCGCTGATGACTCATTTCCTATTGAAGACATTGGCGACATTTTGCCGGGCCTGCTGGAAAATCGGGACAAGGTATTTTATAGCATGGGTCGTTACCCGGATTTTGATAAAAGTCTCATGAATTGGGTGAACGAGGTTCGCGAAAAAGCACGCAATGGCGTCCATGCGCCCGGTGAATTTGTCAACCTGGACCACATGTTGCACGAAATGCGATTAATTAAACGTGCCGAAGAAATAAAGTTAATGAAAAAAGCGGCTAAAATTTCGGCCCGGGGCCATAGGCGGGCCATGCAAAGCTGTAAACCAGGCATGATGGAGTACGAGGTAGAAGCAGAATTACTTTATGAATTTAAAAAGGGTGGTAGCCCGTCCCCGGCCTATTCGTCTATTGTCGGTGGTGGCGCTAATGCCTGTGTTTTACATTATGTCGAAAATCAATCGCAACTAAATGATGGCGACATGCTTTTAATTGACGCGGGCGCCGAAGTAGATGGTTATGCCGCCGACATTACACGCTGTTTCCCGGTTAACGGAAAATTCACAGGCGAGCAAAAAGCGATTTATGAGCTGGTGCTGGCATCGCAGCTGGCAGCCATTGAAAAAGTGAAACCCGGCAATCACTGGAATGACCCCCATGATGCAGCGGTACAGGTATTGGTGGCCGGTTTGCGTGAGCTTAAATTGCTCAATGGCAGTACTGATGAGTTAATTGAAAAAGGTGAATACAGAAAATTCTATATGCATCGCACCGGCCACTGGCTGGGCATGGATGTGCATGATGTTGGCGACTACAAAATTGAAAACAACTGGCGTGAGCTGGAGCCCGGTATGGTGTTAACCGTAGAACCCGGTCTTTATATTGCCGGTGGCAACAAGAAGATAAATGAGAAATGGTGGAATATAGGTATTCGCATAGAAGACGATGTATTGGTAACGAAAAATGGCTGTGATGTTTTATCGAAAGATATTCCAAAAAGTGTTGCTGAAATCGAAGCGCTAATGGAATCCTAGTAAGCAAGGCTGGCAGGGCTGAAATGAGGCGGGATATATAATAGTGGATAGCTTTGATCACGATGTCTTAATTGTTGGTGGTGGCCTGGTGGGTGCCACCCTGGCGTGCGCGCTGAGTCAATTAGGGGGCCAGGATTTAAAGCTGGCGCTGGTTGAAGCCAAACCACTCGGCGCCAGGGATCAGCCGAGTTACGATGATCGTACTATCGCAATGGCATTCAGTTCGCGGCGGATATTCGAAGGCATCGGCATCTGGTCTTCCCTGAGCAAGGCTGACACCACGGCAATTGATCATATCCATATAAGTGACAAGGGTCGTTTTGGCATGACCCGCCTGTCGGCGACGGATGCCGGTCTTGAGGCCCTGGGTTACGTGGCCGATACCAAGGCGATTGGCACCGTGTTGTTTGATTACATCAATAGTCAAAAAAATATAAATCTAATGTGTCCTGCCGAAATTCAGTCGATTGAGAATGGGCCAGATGGAGTGTCGTGGCAACTGGCTGACGGCGCCAGCAAAAAGAACAACAAGAAAAAATTCAGGGCCCGTATTGCCATCCTGGCCGATGGTGGCCGTTCAGGACTGCGGGAACAATTGGGTTTCCAGGTGATTAAGCAGGACTACCAGCAAACTGCAATTGTTACCAATGTTAGCCCAACGCGACCACACAACAATACCGCTTATGAGCGTTTTACCAAAACAGGGCCACTGGCTTTGTTGCCCATGGGGCAATCAGGATCAAAATCCCGTTGTGCCGTGGTCTGGAGTACCGCGCCGGACCAGGTCGATGAAATTCTTTCCTGGGAAAACGACAAATTTCTGGCGCAGTTGCAATCCCGTTTTGGCTGGCGACTTGGAAAATTTACCAAAATCGGCAAACGCCAGGCCTATCCCTTGCACCTGACCAAACCTGTTGACCTGGTGAAACAGCGGGTGATCCTGGCGGGCAATGCTGCCCATACGGTCCATCCCGTTGCCGGCCAGGGTTTTAACATGGGTCTGCGCGATGTGGCTTGCCTGGCGCAGGTGCTGGAAGACGCAATTAAGTACAACAATGATATTGGTGACGAAAAAGTTTTGGCACGGTACGCCCAGTGGCGCAAGCGGGACAATAAAATGGTGCCACTATTTACCGATGGCCTAATCCGGATATTCTCAAATGATTTCCCGCCCCTGGCCCTGGCGCGCAATATTGGATTATTGGCCGTTGATTTATGCCCGCCCCTGAAACGGGAATTTACCCGCCGCACCAGTGGTTTGGCGGGCACCTTGCCAAGACTGGCCCGTGGGCTACCGTTACGGGAAAATAAACAAGGCTTCACAACATAACCATGAGTACAGATTGCGACATTATTATTAACGGTGGCGGGATGGTTGGCAGCGCCCTGGCTTGTCTATTGGCTGACTCGGGTTTGTCTATCGTGATACTTGAGTCGAACTTGCCGCCAGGTGATAAAAAAGCCAGCAAAGATATTCGTGTCAGTGCCCTGACCCTGGCAACAAAAAATATTTTTGACTCCATTGATGTTTGGCAGTCAGTCAGTCACGCTAAAAATCCGCCGGCGCCTATCATGGAAATGCAAATATGGGATGCAGGCAGTAGCGGCCAAATTCATTTTGATAGTGCCGAGATTGGTGAACCTTGCCTGGGTTATATCGCCAGCAATCAGAAGGTGCTGGATAGTTTATACACACGGATTAAACGCAGTAGTAATATAAAAATAAAATTTGACTGTGTTTTAAAAGATTACAAAATTAGTCAGGACCAGGTGGCTGTATTAACAGAAGCAGGAGCAACGATTACTGCCAGCCTGTTAATAGGTGCCGATGGTGCTTCTTCAAGGGTACGAACCATTGCCGGTTTGGAAAATCATGGCTGGCCGTATAACCAAACTGCTATTGTCGCGACGGTAGAATCAGAAAAACAACATAACAATACCGCCTGGCAACGTTTTTTACCCACAGGTCCGCTGGCGTTCCTGCCATTGGCCGATTTACAGCAAACATCAATTGTCTGGTCAGCCGATACCGCCTATGCCAATGAGCTTTTACAATTAAACGATGCTGACTTTAAAGAAACACTGGGCCAGAAATTCGAGAATCGCCTGGGTGAAATAAAAAACGTCGGACCTCGTAACGGTTTCCCGCTGACATTGGCCCATGCCGAGCTTTATACAGATGAACGACTGGCGTTGATTGGAGACGCCGCCCACAGGATGCATCCACTGGCTGGCCAGGGGGTTAATATGGGTTTGCTTGATGCCGCCGTGCTGGCCGAGATTATTCAGGGTCATTCAGAGCAGGGTCGGGACTTTGGTAAAAACTTTCGCCTCAAGGCCTACACCCGTTGGCGCAAACACGACAACCAGTTAATGTTAATGGCCACCGATGGTTTTAAACGTGTATTTGGTATTAATCAGCCCATGTTAAATAATATACGGGGCCAGGGAATGAATTTCGTTTCAGGCCTGCCGCCCCTGCGCCGATCAATGATGCGACTTGCATCTGGCATGGCCTCTGGAATAATTACGGGCATGACAGGAAATTTGCCCAGGGCCGCTTTATCTTCCACAAGCAGTCGCTGGTAAACATTAATCAGGCGCGCCAGTCCCAATGCAACTATTTGATATTTCTGCCGCACTGCTGGCACTGGCAGCCTTGTTTAGCTGGGTAAACGCCAGGTTCATTCACCTGCCGACCACAATCGGCGTGATGCTCATTGCCCTGGTTTTTTCCCTGTTATTAATTTCATTGTCCTTTTTTGGAGTTGATGCCCAGGTTTATGCCAGCAAACTACTAGCCGGTATAGATTTTAATATTACCCTGATGTACGGCATGTTGAGTTTTTTATTATTTGCCGGGGCGTTACATATTAATATTAACGACCTGCGTCAGCAGGCATGGGTCGTGTTAACCCTGGCTACCCTGGGCGTAATTATTTCTACGTTTATTGTCGCTGTTGCCAGTTGGTTGTTGCTCAATGGGCTGGGCTTTTCAATCTCTTTTATTTATTGCCTGTTATTTGGCGCATTAATATCACCCACCGATCCAATTGCTGTTATGGCCATGTTAAAAAGTGTTGGCACGCCAAAGAGCCTGGAAACAAAAATTGCCGGCGAATCACTTTTTAATGATGGCGTAGCAGTTGTGGTTTTCATTATCATATTAAGACTGGCCACGGGCGGTGAGACCGTGCAGGTCAGTTCTGTGGTTGGCTTGTTTCTTGTCGAAGCAATCGGTGGCGGCGTGCTAGGGTTCGTGGCCGGTTATGGTGTCTACCGCATGCTCAGGACTATTAATAATTACCAGGTAGAAGTATTGCTGACACTTGGTTTGGTCATGGGGACCTATTCCCTTGCCCACGCGCTCCATGTTTCGGGCCCCATTGCGATTGTTGTTGCCGGCCTGTTGATTGGCAACCACGGCAGGACACTGGCCATGTCTGACAAGACCCGTGAGCATCTTGATACGTTCTGGGAGTTAATGGATGAAATTTTAAATGCAGTATTATTTGTCCTGATTGGCCTGGAAATTCTGGTGCTTACTTTTAACGGCCAATACTGGCTGGCGGGTTTACTGACCATACCGATTGTTTTGATTGCGCGTTTTGTCAGCGTTGCAATCCCGATTACATTAATGAAATGGCGCCGCAAATTTACCCCTGGTGTGATCAAGATATTAACCTGGGCTGGTTTGCGCGGCGGTATTTCCGTGGCCCTGGCACTGTCAATACCTGCAAGTCCTGAACGTACGCTAATACTGGCGCTGACTTATACGGTGGTTTTATTTTCCATTATTGTCCAGGGGCTGACGATTAAGAGACTTTTTGCTGGTCTGGAAGAATAAAAGACGACACAACTACTGTGTAGGGTGTTATTTCAGGTTGGGCTGAACCTCTACTGCTGCCAGAAACACAAGGTTTATTCTGATGATCTGGTTAATGTATCCAGCAATCATATTCAAAATATTGATTTATGTTGTCTTGTATGACGGAATATGTGTACTACACTGCATAAATACAGATAGATATGATCTTGACTGTAGTTTTCTTACAGATTATTGATATTTAGCAAGATTTTTATATTTAGCGCTGCTTCAAGGTAAAAAGTGGGCATGAAATCTGCATTGCTTTTTTACAAAATTAACTATACTGCACTAAATGAAGAGAGCATGGTTAATGGCGTAAGTTACCCTGAGATTGGAATTCCCCTACGGACACACCTCTACGGACACTAATCATGGAAGATTAATCTTTCAGGGTTAGTGCATCTCATTTTTAAATAAGCATCACGCCTCGTTGTGGAGGGCACGATATGTTTAATACTATTTTTAGTAATAGAGGTATTGGATTCCGAATCCTAACCGGATTTTTGCTCGTAATAATAATCGGTACTGCTTCTAGTATTTACGGTTTATCTGCTATCAACAAAGTCGGCGAAAAACTCAAATCCATTGCCAAAGAAGACATTCCAATGACAGCCATGCTAACGGAAATTACTACCAGACAGTTAAAACAAGCGATTCTTCTGGAACGTTTCCTGCGTCTCGGCCAATTAAGCTCTGATGATTCAAATATCAAAAGCAGGCTTGATAAAATTGAAGAAGAATTTGTACGTCAGGGGCAGGAAATTGAGAAGAAGCTCATGACATTCAACAAACGCTCTGAAAAAATCCTGCAGGGCACTAAAAACGAAGCAACCCGCCAGAAATACCGCGATTTAGAAGAGGCTACCAGATCAATTGTGGCTGAGTATGAAAGCTACAAAAATAATGCCCAACAACTCTTTATATCCATTAATGAAGGTCAAACCGAGGAGGAAATGAGACAGATTGATGAACTGCTACTGCTGGCAAAAAAAGAAAAACTGAGTAAGGTAATAGCAAGTTCACTTACAGACCTTGAAGGATTTACTAAAAAATCCTCACTCCTGGCTCAACATCATCAAGATAACGCCATCGCAATAATGTCAATTTTAACGCTGATTGGTTTTGTTACCGGCCTGTTGCTAATCGTATTGATTACTCGTGGCATTGTTGTACCGCTCAAAAGGACACTCGCTGCCATGAATGATATCGCTGAAGGTGAAGGAGACCTGACTCGACGTCTGGAAGTTTCTGGTAAAGATGAGGTTTCCCAGGTTGCACTTGCCTTCAATAAATTTGCAAACAAGATAGAAATTGTAATCACTAAAGTCCGCTCCGGTGTGACTTCTATTAGCAGCGCCTCTCAGGAAATTTCTTTAGGTAATACCGATCTCTCGCAGCGTACGGAAGAACAGGCTTCTTCTCTGGAAGAGACCGCATCAAGTATGGAAGAAATGACAAGTACAGTGCAACAAAATGCCAATAGTGCAAATGAGGCCCAGAGACTGGCAGAAAGTAACCGTCGACTTGCCATGCAAGGAGCTGAAGTGGTTGGACGAACCGTTGAGGCCATGAATGAAATCAATTCCTCCAGCTCAAAGATTTCCGAGATCATCAGCACCATAGACGGCATATCCTTTCAAACCAACCTGCTGGCGCTGAATGCGGCCGTGGAAGCAGCACGGGCCGGCGAGCAAGGTCGTGGATTTGCTGTCGTTGCCAGTGAAGTGCGAACGCTGGCTCAACGCAGTGCTGATGCCGCCAAGGAAATTAAAACCTTAATTGAAGACAGCGTCGGTAAGGTCAAGGTTGGCACCACACTGGTTGATGAGTCCGGTAAAACGCTGGGAGAAATCACTGAGGGCATTGAAAAAGTAGCTGTAATTGTCCAGGAAATCGCTGCATCAAGCAGTGAACAAGCGTCTGGCATTGAGCAGGTCAACACTGCTATTACCCAGATGGATGATATGACCCAGAAAAATGCAGCGCTTGTGGAAGAAGCTGCTGCAGCCAGTCGCTCTATGCAGGAACAAACCAGCGGCCTGGCTGAATTGGTGTCATACTTTAAGATAAAGGAAGTAGCAGGCAGTGGTGAAAACTTTGGTGTTTCAAAAAAAGTTGATGATGTTACAACACTGGATGTCGAGTCCCAAATACTCGCACAGCGACAGAAACGCACAGGCACAAACAATAATGACTGGGAAGATTTCTAATAGCCGCTCCATTTCTGATAAAAAAGCCACGCCTGACTTAACAGACGTGGCTTTGTGATTGGGAATTAATTTATAAAACTATCGCAAACGGATTGCTGCCAATCCAGTTTTCGCAGGGTTATCACCTCGCTAAGGCAACAAGACGGTTTCTTGAGCGCCTCGTTGTAGGTCACTCGTTTCCCCGTCGTTAGATCCTTCCTTTGTCTGTCTTTCGCTAGATGTGGTGGATGCTATTTATACGCTTCTTCCATCAGGCTGGTATCAACAATATCTGTAGCTTTGAGCCTTGTTTTCAGAATGCCTAGTGTATAGGAATAATCCATTAACCGTTGAATAAAAGCGATATCTTTTCTCATCAATTCGTGTTCCCAGCCCAGTCTTTTTCTGGCCTCACTAACAATCGAGTTTGCATCATGTGTCTTGCCTTTATTATCGGTAATTTTCCTCAGGTTAAATGATTTTGCGATAATCTCGTTGCCAGCAGTTGGTGAAGAGTTTAAGAAATCAACGGCCTTTTTATGGGCCATCAATACTTTTATAATCGCCGGGCGTTTTGTATTAATTACATTTTCTGGTGCCATGATGACGTACCAGGGATAGTTAGGGATTTCCTTGTTCATATCAAGGACAACTTTGGTATTGCCACGCATTAAAGATCGGGAGGTGAAGGGTTCCCAGATAAATGCCCCAGCAACAATTTTTTCTTCAACAGCAGGATCCATATTAGAAGAAGAGATGGTTATGATGTCGAGATCTTTTTTTGGGTCCAGTTTGGCAACCTCACCGAGAACATACCCTCTTAACAATACATCCATACCGCTACCATTACGGACGCCGGCGAAGCGTTTGCCTTTAAAATCTTTCATATTATCGATGCCTGAGTCCTTGCGCGTTATGACCGAGGCCTGGCCATAGTTCACCTTGGCCAAAATCCTGCTCTTCAGGCCGTTTGCATACCAGTGGTATACCGGGGGCGCACCGATATACGCCAGGTCCAGTTCTTCCGCAGAGATTGCCTGGCGTATCAGCGGGCCGCTATTGAATTTAATAATTTTAACATCAAGGCCCTGCTCCCTAAAATATCCCTTTTGTTTGGCAATAAGGATGGGTGCATTTGCCATTGCATAAACCCAGCCAATCCTCAGTCGTTCCACGGCCTGGGCGGTACCAGTATAGAAAACTGAAATAAACAGTGGTAAAAAAATTTTGATTAAATTTTTTTTCACTTTTTTCTACTCCTTTCTACTCCAGAATCTATATCCTGGATTATGGCCTGAAACTGATTTATAAACCATAATTATTTAGGTAGATTATAGTGATAAAATTTACAAGAATCAATTCTTTAAAGGTTTAGTTCTTTTAGCTTTCTGGTCAGGGTATTACGACCCCAGCCCAGTTTTTTTGCAGCATCCTGTTTCCGGCCACCGGTATGTTTGAGTGTCACCTGGATGAGAATACGTTCAAATTCATTATTCAGGTCATGAAAAATATCTGCATCACCCCGGGCCAGTCGTTGGTCAATATCGGTTTTTAATGTGTCCTGCCATTGGGCGCTATTGTCATCATTACCTGCCTGCAATTCAGGTGGCAGGTCTTCCAGTTGAATTGATTGTCCCGGCGCCATAACGGTTAACCAGCGACAGGTGTTTTCCAGTTCTCGGACATTACCCATCCATGGTAAGCGACACAAAAAATCCAGTGTTTTTTTATCCAGGTGCTTGGGGTCAACAGCCAGTTCCCTGGCAGTTCGATCGAGGAAATAATTGGTCAAGGCCGGGATGTCCTCGCTGCGGTCACGCAGTGGCGGCAGGTGGATACGAATAACATTTAAACGATGAAATAAATCTTCACGAAATTTCCCTTCTGACACACGCTGTTCCAGGTTCTGGTTTGTTGCCGCAACAATACGCACGTCAGTTGTAATTTGCTGGTGGCCACCGACCCGGTAGAACTTGCCATCTGATAAAACGCGCAACAACCTGGTTTGCAGGTCTGATGGCATATCACCGATTTCATCCAGAAATAATGTACCGCCGTTGGCCTGTTCAAACCGTCCGTTACGTTGACTGTGGGCACCGGTAAAAGCGCCTTTTTCGTGACCAAAAAGTTCGGATTCCAGGAGCTCACTGGGAATGGCCGCAATGTTGATTGCTATGAAGGCCTTGTCTGTCCTGGGGCTGTTGTTGTGCAGTGCCCGCGCCACTAACTCCTTGCCGGTTCCCGATTCGCCGTTAATCAAGACACTTAAATTTGATTTGGACAGGCGGCCGATTGCCCGAAAAACTTCCTGCATGGAGGCGGCTTCACCAATAATATCTGTTTGTGGCGATTCAGTTATTGGTGGAGTTTCAAACTGACTGCGTTTGTGTTCTATGGCCCGCTTGACCAGTGCAATCGCGTCATCGACATCAAACGGTTTGGGGAGATATTCAAATGCGCCACCTTTGTACGACGCGACCGCGCTATCCAGGTCAGTATGGGCAGTCATAATAATGACGGGCACTTCAGGGGCTTTGCTTTGAATAATTTCCAGTAGCTCAAGCCCGCTGGTACCCGGCATACGAATGTCAGAAACAATGGCATGGGGTCTTTTTTTATCAAGCAATTCAGAAATACCTTCTGCTGAAGAAAACGATTCAACCATTAATCCGGCCTGGTCCAGTGCTTTTTCGAGCACCCACCTGATAGATTTATCATCGTCAATAATCCAGACCCTGTCTTTAGTGTTCATTATTTTGCTCCAGTGGCAGAAATACTGAAAAAATTGTTTGCCCGGGCTGGCTTGTGACTTCAATCAGCCCGTTATGTTTGGCAACAATATCCTGGGCAATAGAAAGACCGAGACCTGTTCCTTCCGGCCTGCTGGTTACCATGGGATAAAAAATAGAATCAATCAGGTCTGGTGAAATTCCTGGTCCGCTATCTTCCACGTCCAGCCGAATGATCAGTCGATGGTTGATGTTGCCAATGGCAAATTGCCTCTGGACCCGTGTCCTGAATATCAGTTCGCCTTTATTCTTCATGGCTTCGATTGAGTTTCTTGCCAGGTTGAGAATGGCCTGTATGAGCTGATCCTTGTCACCCTCCAGTGCCGGCAGGCTTGGGTCATAATCCCGACGAAACGAAATCCCGTCTTTTGTTTCAGCCAGTAATAATCGGCTCATATGCTCTAAAATTTCATGGATACTGATGGTTTCAAGATCAAGGGGCTGGTTAGGGCCAAACATCCTGTCGACCAACGCCCGCAGACGGTCAACTTCCTGGATGATGACATCGGTATATTCGTGCAAATTTTGGTCTGGTAATTCTTTTTCCAGTAGCTGGGCTGCGCCGCGAATACCGCCGAGGGGATTTTTTACTTCATGGGCGAGACCGCGAATGACTGCGCGATTTGTCACCTGGTATTTGAGTATTTTGTCTTCCCTGGCCAGGCGCATCAGGCGGTCAATTGGGTTGAGCTCAAGCAGCATAATATCTTCCGTTCCTGAGTCATCTATCGGGGTGATCGTATAGTCAACGGTCGACTCATTTTTGTTAGGCAGGATTAACTGGCAGCTTCGGGATGTAAAGGGATGACCACTCTTGAGCGTCTCACCCAGAGACTCCAGTAATTGCGGTGTATGTATCAATGAAGAAATTGGTTGCAGATTAAGCTGGTTACGACTTTGCGCGAATAACATTTCGCATGCCGGATTGGCACTGGTTATTCTGAGCTGATTATCCAGTGTCAAAATGGCGGTATGTAGATTTTCAAATATCCTTTTATATTGTTCCATTTCTTTGTTTACGCAGACAACAAGTTCCTGCTTTTGAGACTTGCAGGCCCTTAAAAAAAAGGGGCCAGATTCCTGGATTGATTCCAGTATTGATATTGGTGACCGGCAGACTAAAAATTCGGGGTCTGCCGGCCAGCCTGCACCATAACTTCTGTTTACACGCTGTAATACATATCAAACTCAACAGGGTGAGTAGCCATACGCAAGCGTGTGACTTCTTCCATCTTCAGCTCAATGTAGGCATCGATGGTGTCATCGGTGAATACGTTGCCTGCTTTGAGGAATTCCCTGTCTTCGTTGAGCGCATCAAGGGCCTGGTCCAGGGAATAACAAACCTGTGGAATGGCTGCTTCTTCTTCTGGCGGCAGGTCATACAGATCTTTATCCATGGCTTCACCGGGATGGATTTTATTCTGAATGCCATCAAGGCCCGCCATTAACATAGATGCGTAGGTGAAATAAGGATTACCAGCGGCATCCGGGAACCGGACTTCAATTCGTCGACCCTTTGGGTTGGGAACATAAGGAATACGAATTGAGGCTGATCTATTGCGGGCTGAATAAGCGAGCATGACAGGTGCTTCAAATCCAGGTACCAGTCTTTTGTAACTATTGGTGGAAGCGTTGGTGAAAGCATTCAAGGCCTTGGCATGTTTGATAATGCCGCCGATGTAGAACAATGCCATTTCAGACAGGCCACCGTATTCGTCACCAGAAAAAAGATTTTTCCCATCCTTGGCTAATGATTGATGCACGTGCATACCGTTGCCGTTATCGCCAACCAGTGGCTTGGGCATGAATGTTGCGGTTTTACCATAAGAGTGTGCAATATTATGGATCACGTATTTCATGATCTGGTTTTGATCGGCTCTTTTGACCAGTGTATTGAAAGCAGTTCCGATTTCGCACTGACCAGCCGTGGCAACCTCGTGGTGATGAACTTCCACTTCAACACCCATTTCTTCAAGTGCCAGGCACATAGATGAACGCATATCCTGCAAACTATCAACAGGGGGTACCGGGAAGTAACCGCCTTTGACTCCGGGACGGTGACCAATGTTGCCGCCTTCAAATGTTTTTCCCGAGTTCCAGCCCGCTTCATCAGAATCTACTTTAAAGAACGCGCCGCTCATGTCAGACCCCCAGCGAACATCATCGAGAATAAAGAATTCTGGTTCTGGGCCGAAATACGCCGTATCGGCGATACCGGTTGAGTTCATATAAGCTTCAGTACGCTTGGCAATACTACGTGGGTCACGCTCATAACCTTCGCCTGTGTTTGGCTCGACAATGTTGCATGTAATAATCAGGGTCGGTTCTTCCATAAACGGATCCATCACTGCGGTGCTGGTATCCAGCTCCAGGATCATGTCTGACTCATTAATGCCTTTCCAGCCGGCAATACTTGAACCGTCAAACATTTTTCCTTCTTCCATCATTTCTTCTGTTACCTGACTGGCGGGCAAGGAAACGTGCTGTTCTTTACCCTTGGTGTCCGTAAAACGCAGATCGACGAAAGTGACGTTATTGTCCTTCATCTTTTTTAATACATCAGCGGCTGACATGTTTCTCTCTCCTCAATTTTCGGTTTTCCAATTTGATTTATTACAATTAAATTTACTAAAGACGGATTTCATGACTACTGGTTCAGGTTATGTTTGCTCAAAGCCGTATCCAGTGGAGCATCCAGCGCCAGGTGAATCCTGACAACAGACACGTCACCTAAACCTGCTCCAGTTTTTTCCCAATCTATTTTTAGCGGGGATAAAGTTAGTGCCTCCCAAACCAGTCCACTGGCAGGTGTGATTAAGCACCAAAGTTGTGCTTTGTACTAGCACTAAGCGTGCCAGCTTATTTATTTTCTTAATTTGTTGTTTTTATTATAATTATTTTGGTTAAGCGCCTATTAGTCGCACCATCGGAGTGCGATTACCTATTGATGCACATATTTGGTGCATGTATTTTAGCAAAATAAGACGGATAGATGCGAGACATATTTATCGCTTTTGAGTCTTTCCTGAAATTGCTGCACCAACTGATCCGCATCGTTGTCCCCAAGCAAGGCCAGGGGCAGGATGATTTCCACATTTAGCTGACCATTCACATAGTGTAGCGTTGTCCGTCGTATGCTGTCAGCCAGCGCCAGCCCCCGGAATTTCTCAGTTAAATGATTAACAATTATTTTGCGCTTGGGTAAGGCGAGACTTGCGGCAGCAGCCTGATCGTCTTCAGTGTCCACATGGACCATGACATCGCTTATGTGGGGAAATTCTTCGATCAGTTTTTTGCGTACCGATTCACCAATGTGATGACCTTCGGAAACACTCAGCAACGGGCTGACCTGAACGTGCACATCTACCAATGCATCGCCGCCCATGCCCCGTGTCCGTAACATGTGTAGTGAATCAACCCCGCTGGCAGCAGTAATGCATTGATGGATGGCAGCCACTGTCTCTTTGTCGAGCGAGGTATCCACGAGCTGGCGCAAACTTTTCCAGCCCAGGTCCCAGCCAATCTTGGCGATGATGACAGCAACGGTTATGGCAGCAATGGCGTCAAGATAACCCAGGCCGGCCATGGTGCCGAGAATGCCAATCACAACTACGATAGAGGAGATGGCATCGGTGCGACTGTGCCAGGCATTTGCCTTGAGCATATCCGAGCGTAATTTTTTTGCTACCGACATGGTGTAGTGGTAGATGGCTTCTTTGATAAAAATTGAAAGCAGGGCTACCGTCAGTGCCAGCCAACCGGGCTGGAGTAATAAATCGGGCTCGAACAATCTTCTGACGGCGTCATAACTGATACCACCGGCAACAGCTATCAAGGTTGCACCAAGCCCGACTGTTGCTGCAGTTTCGATTCGGGCATGTCCGTAGGGATGTTCTTCGTCTGCCGCTACGTTCGCGTGTTTGGCCGCATAAATCACCAGTATATCGGTTGCCAGGTCAGAGAGGGAATGGAGACCGTCGGCAATCAATGCCTGTGAGTGACTGACGATACCGATAGAGATTTTGCTAATTGCCAAAAGCAGATCGGCAACGGAACCGACTAGCGTTACCGTTAACGTTTGCTGGAATCGACTTTTATTTTTATTATTAATATTGTCCTGGCCAGTTGCGGGTGATTCCCGAGTTGTGCCCTGGCTTGAGCCCTGGGTTGAATAAGGCGTAGAGTCCGAGGATTTTTTTGAAATCATTGCTCGCCCACCTCGATGGTTATCAGTATCTGCTTGTCACGTTCCTCAGCAGAGACCAGGCGATGGCCATTAATACGGCACCAGGCAGGAATATCATGGAGGGCGCCGGGATCGGTGCAGACAATTTCCAGTTGTTCCCCTTGCGCCATCGTCACCACTTTATCCTGGGTTCGGATAACAGGCATCGGGCAGAGCAGGTTGGAAACATCAAGCTTTTGCATAATAGTAGCAAGCAGTTAAATTAAATAAACCAGTCCGCTGGAATATTGTCTTCTGATAATGGCGAAACAGTGAGCTCATGCTGGAGACCACTGGTATCATGAATTTCAAACGTAACTTGTTCGGCGGTCCGTCCCTTACCGTAACGGGCCGTGAGTTGCGCGGCCAGTTTGAGGTTTGCGATGCTGGTATCGCCATCTATAAGCGCAAGTGGACCAGTATGGCTGCTAGCCTGTAGACTCGTAAACCGCTTCCGATAACCACTGAGGAAATTGGTTTCTCCTTCGTCACGGGCGATAATAACTTTAGTATTTTCATTGGGGCGAATATGTCTGCCAACTTTAAGCAGCATTATGTCGTCGAGATCATAATTTTTGTTGCCCCGTGCCTGCCATAAGTCGCCGAGTTTTTTGGCGTAACTGGCGTCCGTTAAAAAACAGCAGCCGCCTGCAGGTTGGGCATAGTCTTGAAATCCAAATTCATTTGCCAGTGCCATTTGGGGTTTACGATTACGGCCATTGAATGCCAGCAGTTTCTCGCGGTTAACCCAGCCATTACGTTCGGGCAAAGTTTCTGGCAGTAACTGCGCGCAAAGTGGTCTTAGTAATAAATCGTTTGCGCCTGACTCCCGGGCAATCACCGGCATGGTATCTTTGCGTTGACTCATGGGTCTTTGGCCAATGACTTCACCGGTAATAATAAAATCGAAATTATGTTCAATAATCCACTCATGGGCCTTGCGCACCATAAACCCTTTACAATCCAGGCATGGATTCAGGTTGGCACCATAACCATGTTTCGGGTTAGTGAGCACATCTTTATACTCATCGATGACATCAACTATATGTAATTTGATGCCCAGTTGTTCGGCCACCCACAGGGCATTATTTCTTTTTTGTTTTTTTTTGTCCTGGTTACGGATCGCGTGGGTATGGCCCTCAACACAAAAACCTGTGTAAAAGTTTATTCCCTCAATATGTATGCCCTGTTCGAGCATTAATTTTGCGGCCAACAGACTGTCCAGTCCGCCAGATATCAAGGCGACGGCCTTACGGGGTTGATGCAACTGGTCTGCCTGGTGTTGGGTCATAATTTTTTACGTTAAACCGGTAATTGAAAAAGAATTCTTAAAAATCAATGTTATAAAAAAACGGGCCCCGGTTTACATGATCGGGGCCCGTTAGACTATTCTAATTATTTTTTTTGTGCCTTGGAGATCTCCTCCTGCCTTACGATCATTCCTTTATGATCTTTTGGGTGATAATTTATCAAGATTTATTATCTCCCCAAATTATCCAGTGCATGACCGTGGATGATTCTGGTCTTTTGCCCAAGGCCGGATCAAGATAAACCAATGTGCAGGCCCTGTCTATCCCTTGATTTATGTTCTTGTTTTTGATCTGCCAACTTTATGCCAGACTGGTGCCGAGCTGGTAAAAAATACACATTATTTGCTTAAAATGCGTTTCTTTTTCCAATTGTAGCGTTGCATATGGGCACCCCTGCCAGGTTCAAATTCACCTTGCTCAATATGGGTATAAACAATGGGTTTGTTGCAATCAAAGGCATAGCGACTGGCCTCATAATTGAGTTTGATATTGTTAACATCTGCAAGCTCACAGGGATTCCCATTGTTTTTACCTGTTTTGCCCCTGATTTTTTTGCCAAGTTTTTTCAGGTCGAGATGGATGCGGGCATAGGGACGCTTGTTCTTGGATGTTGATTTAGTGGCAGCATTTTTAGTATCGATGTCCAGCTTGCTATTTTTATTTTCGCCAGGCCATCGAGCCTCGATTTGAGTAGCCGTAAAATTTTTTGCAATCGGTGCCCAGTATCCCGCTACAACCACCCATAAACCTAATATCAGGATTTGTGACAGGAACACCAGTTTTAAAGGCTGGATAAAGGGAAACAGTACCGCCACCAGGTAGGACATGGGGTGATAACGGGGAATAAACGCATCACTTTTGGTCGCCAGGGCACGCAGGTTGGCCATTCTTTTTGAGGCCCAGGGTGTGTCAGAAAGTAATTCTGCCAAAGACATTGTAAAACCGGAAATGGGCGCGTTTTGTTTGTTAAATTCAGGAATATTCAGAGATATCCAGCGCGGGTCACCTGCCACGTTCATGGCCAGTGCCAGTGCAGCATCCACTTGCGATTTGCATGCTGCCAATGCAACACCATCACAGCGGAATAGTTCCATTCTTTTCCTGGCCGCATTGACCAGGGGAAAAACGGTGCTTGGCCACAGTAGCCAACGCCATTTGCTGTGTGGGACAATTAATTTGGCGACTTCAGAACCAATTAAAAAATCTATACTGCCCTGGCGATCTGTCAGGATACCGACACTGTCGGCTGGCAAAACCACATGTAATTTTTTACCAAGGCGCAGGCTGTTGAATCTGTCAGCCGTGGCCCCGTTGAGCAAGTAGCCATGTATTTCATTGTCTATCCCCAAACGTTTACAGACAGACTTAACTCTTTTATATAAATCCGGGTATTGTTTTGGCCCCAGTTCTACGGCAAAACCGCGTAAATATGCCAGGCGTTGGATCCTGATAACGGCATTAATAACGATTGTGATTAACAGCACCACCAAAGCCGCCGCCAATACCAGCTGCCAACTCACCTGGTATTGCTGCAAGAGCGACCTGAAACTGGCCAGTTCAAAATATATTAAAGTGAACAGGCCAGACCAGAATATAGAGGAAACGGTCAAAGCCGCTAAAAAAAGTTGTTTTTGTTGGCGGGTCGCTTGCATTAGTATGCAGCTCCTGCTGGAAACATAAGGCTCCGGCTGCCGGCAATAACACCATGTTGATCATTTAGATTTAGGGCGGCCATAAAAATTGTGCTAAACAAAGGAATGTAGTGTCTATTATTAATTATCAAGTTGTTATCATAACCTTCTAGACGATGTTTTGGCGATTCTCGCACTGGCGTTACAAAAAATCGAAGCAGCCGAAAACTGTGAAGGAGCCCCGGCGGCTGCGTTTTCTGTGGCGTGTGCTGGTTTGGGGGTCACGTCTCTTTATACTGATTATTATTGTTGATTTGTTTTATGTTGCCAAAATTTGGCCTGACTGGGATAAATTAAGCAAAGGAGCGGTGCCTAAAAGTAATTTTATGCATATTTATGCCCGGGAAAGAAAAAAACACAAAAATTGGCCATATCGACACTGGATTCGGGTCCCAATAAGTAAAATACCCGCCCATGTCAGTCGGGCCGTTATCGTGGGCGAAGATAGTCGTTTTTATGACCATGGTGGTTTTGATTTTCTCGCCTTTCGTGAGGCCATGGGGCGCAACGTGGAGAAAGGCCGCATGCGTTATGGTGCCAGCACAATTTCTCAACAAACCGTGAAAAACCTGTTTTTAAGCGGTAGTCGTACGCCGTTGCGAAAATGGCACGAATTGCTCATGACGTGGGGCATGGAGGATCGCTTATCGAAACGACGGATCCTGGAAATCTACCTGAATATCGCCGAATTTGGCCTGGGAGTTTATGGTGTCGAGGCCGCATCCCGCCATTATTGGGGAAAATCTGTGACCGAGTTGTCGCTTCTTGAGGCGGCGCAACTGGCTGCCAGCCTGCCAAGCCCCCGAAAACATAACCCGGCCACGGCCACTAAAGCCTTCCAGAACAGAACGGAAAGAGTCTATTACTGGTTAACCAAAATACAGGATCAGTGATCGCTGAAGCCGTGGTTTGTTACATTTTGAGCGCTTAGGTAGCTAAAAACACCCTCTACCCCGAATGGCACTGACTTAAGCCTAATATCTGGTTTAAACATGGTTTCCCGCAGGTTGGACTGAGGAACGAAGTCCAACGTAAGTGTTAAATAAAGCGCCGCTGTTGGACTTCGTTCCTCAGTCCAACCCACAAAAAAAGACTTATTGGGCTTAAGTCAGTGCCACTATCCCCAGGCCCGGATATTTACTCATTCGCGCTCAATTGAAACCAAACGGGCCAAAGTGAAATACGCCTCGTTTTTCGCATACTTATATATATACGGTGGTACTCCCGGTGTATTAAACTCTCGTGTTTTGTGGTCACAGTAATCTTAAAAGACGTACTATTTTGAATTTTCAACAACTTATCCTGACACTACAAACATACTGGGCTGAGCAGGGCTGTGTCCTGTTGCAGCCCATAGACATGGAAGTGGGGGCAGGTACCTTTCATCCGGCGACATTTCTCGGTGCCATTGGCCCGGAACCGGCGGCGGCGGCCTATGTCCAGCCCTGTCGGCGGCCCACCGATGGTCGTTATGGCGAGAACCCGAATCGCCTCCAGCACTATTATCAATTCCAGGTAATACTCAAACCATCGCCCAAAAACATCCAGGAATTGTATCTAAATTCGCTTAAAAAGGTTGGAATTGACGCTAAAATTCACGATATTCGGTTTGTTGAGGATAACTGGGAATCACCCACCTTAGGCGCCTGGGGCCTGGGCTGGGAGGTGTGGCTCAATGGTATGGAGGTCACCCAGTTCACCTATTTCCAGCAAGTGGGTGGTCTCGAATGTCGGCCGGTCACCGGTGAGATTACTTACGGACTCGAGCGCATCGCCATGTACCTGCAAGGGGTGGACAGCGTTTTTGATCTTGCCTGGAATGACCAGGTTAGTTATGGCGAAATCTACCATCAGAACGAGGTCGAGTTTTCAGGATTTAATTTTGAGCAAGCCAATACCGAGCTCCTGTTCCGGCAGTTTGATGATTATGAAAGTGAATGCAAACGTCTCATTGAGGCGGATTTACCTTTGCCCGCCTATGAAATGGTGCTCAAGGCCTCACACAGTTTTAACTTGCTGGATGCCCGTAGCGCCATTAGCGTGACCGAACGAGCCAGGTTTATTGGCCGGGTACGGACTCTGGCCCGGTTGATTGCCCAGGCCTATTACGATAGTCGTGAGTCTTTGGGATTTCCCAGGCTCACAAAAAATAATAAATTTAAATAGTTATCCAGACATGGCCGCAAGAAAAAAATCTAAAACAAAAGGGAAATCTGCTGCAAAAAAAGCAATGGCACCATTGCTCGTGGAGATTGGTACTGAAGAATTACCGCCCAAGTCGCTTAATAAGCTGAGCACAGCATTAACACATTTGTTAACTGAACAACTGGTTAAGGCTGGATTGATTAGTGATGAAACCCCTGTCCCCGATTCCTATGCGACACCACGACGGTTGGCGGTGATATTTCCGAGGGTGCTGAACAAACAACCAGACCAGGAAAATTTTAAAAAAGGTCCTTCTGTTAAAGCCGCTTTTGATGATGAGGGTCAGCCCACAAAAGCAGCCCAGGGTTTCGCGCGCGGTCTCAAAACTACGCCAGATAAACTGGAGCAGCGAGATGGTCATGTGGGACTGCTGGTAAAAACCAAGGGCCGATTTGCCAAAGAAATTGTGCCTGAAATTCTTGAGCAATCGTTAAAACAATTACCCATTCCGAAACGCATGCGCTGGGGCGACCTGAACGTTGAGTTTGTTCGGCCCGTGCACTGGCTGGTTTTGTTGCACGGAAAAAATATTATTAAAGCTGAGTTGTTATCGGTTAAGGCCGGGCGCAAGACCTATGGCCATCGATTTCATCACCCCAAATCAATCAGTTTGGCGGACGCTTCAAGCTATGAAAAACGTTTGCAAAAACCCGGATTTGTCATTGCCGATTTTACAAAACGAAAAGAGAAAATTGACAAACAAATTAATGGACTGGCTGCCAAACAAAAAGGCGTGATTGTAAAAAATGAGGCCCTGCTTGATGAAGTGACAAGCCTGGTTGAATGGCCCCAGGCCATACTTGGGAAATTCGATGAGCTGTACCTGGAAGTGCCCCAGGAAGCGCTAATCACCACCATGCAGGACAACCAGAAGTACTTCCCGGTTGTTACCAAAAAAGGCAGATTGTTACCGTTTTTTATTACGGTCAGTAATATCCAGAGCAAACAAAAGGCCCGGGTGCGCGAAGGCAATGAAAAGGTGCTCAATGCCAGGTTGGCCGACGCCCGGTTTTTCTGGCAACAGGATAAAAAATCTCCTTTGGCCAGTCGCACCAGTAAACTTGAGAATCTTGTTTTTCATAACAAGCTGGGGTCGGTTGCCGATAAATGTCGACGGGTCTCTAAATTAACAGCTAGCCTAATTAGTGAAACTGGCGCCCGTGCCGAGGATGTTAAGCGGGCATCGGTTTTGGCAAAGGCAGATCTCATGACTGGTATGGTTTTCGAATTTCCCAAGTTACAAGGCATTATGGGGCGCTATTATGCAGTGCATGATGGTGAAAAAACCGAGGTTGCAGCAGCACTTGAAGAACAGTATTTACCGAGATTTGCCGGTGATGTGCTGCCCACCACCCAAACCGGTTTGACACTGGCCATTGCTGACCGGTTCGACACCCTCGCGGGCATATTTGGCATTGGTGAATTACCTACCGGCGAGAAAGATCCCTTTGCCTTGCGACGTGTTGCATTGGGTTTGTTGAGAATATTAATAGAGAAAAAGATAAATTTAAATCTCATGACCCATTTGCGAGCAGCCGTGGCAATCTATCCAAATGAATTTGATGCCAGCCGGGTCGCCCTGGATATTTACGATTTTTTAATGGGTCGATTGCGTGCCTATTACCATGATCAGGGTATTAGCAGTGAGATATTCGAGTCGGTTTTTGCCTGTCGCCCCAATCGACCCTATGATTTTGATCAACGGGTAAAAGCAGTGAAGGCATTTATCCGGCTCAAGGAAGCGGAGAGCCTGACCGCAGCCAATAAACGCATTAGCAATATATTAAAAAAGGCAGGCAGCGCCCAATCCCGTGAGGTTAATATCGGGCTGTTAAATGACAGGCATGAAAAAGCATTATTCGGCCGCCTGGTGTTGACTGAAAAGGAAGTACTGCCATTGCTGGCAGCGCTTGAATATACAAAGGCCATGAAAATTCTCGCTGGATTACGGCCCGATGTAGACCTGTTTTTTGATAAAGTCATGGTCATGGTCGAGGACGAAACCATCAGGGAAAACAGGCTGGCATTATTGTCTCGTCTCTATAATTTATTTTTACGAATTGCTGATTTGTCAAAATTACAAGGTTGAGAAATATGACGAGCTTTTCCTCAAATAACTCATCAAAGAATTCTTCCCACGACTCCTATAGAGAAATGCTGGCAGTAGTCCAGGCCTTTCACCACAAGCATGATTTTAAAAATACCGGCGGTGAAGAAATGACCTACCGGTTGGCATTGATGGCTGAGGAGCTGGGTGAAATCTCCGCTTGTGTCACCAAGGGAAAATCAAAGCAGGAACTGGCCGAGGAATGTGCCGACTTGTTTATTCTAATCATGGGAACCGCCATTGCCGCAGGGTTTGATCTCAACCAGGCTTTTTGGGATAAAATGAAAGTTCTTGAGAATCGTGACAGCCGCATGGTTAATGGCCGGATCAGGGTTTCCGAATTCAGGGGTGTTGATGATGACCAGAACTAGCCAAACCAGGATTGATCAGATCGGGACGGATCAGTCCCGGCAAAAATTTCCAGGATCTGGTTTGTTATGAAACTGATCATTCTCGATCGAGATGGTGTCATAAACGTTGATTCCGATGCCTTTATCAAGTCTCCCAGCGAGTGGGTACCTATTCCTGGCAGCCTGGAAGCGATTGCCCGGCTGAAGCGGGCGCAATACCGGGTCGTGATTGCCACCAACCAGTCCGGGGTCGCGCGTGGTTTATTTGATATGGACACCCTCAATACAATTCACATGAAAATGATTCATGCAATTCGCCAGCGGGGTGCCGAGATTGACGGTATATTCATATGCCCCCACGGGCCCGATGACGGTTGTGACTGTCGTAAACCAGCGGCCGGTCTTTTTGACCAAATAGCAACGCGTTTCAAGAGGAATCTTAATGGTGTATTTGCAGTAGGTGATTCCGAGCGGGATATGGTGGCTGCAAGCAAGGTTGGCGCCCGACCGGTTTTGGTGCTGACGGGCAAGGGTTTAAAAACTCAGCAGAGCAGTTCCTGTGTTGCGGGTATACCTGTTTTTGATGACCTGGCGGCATTTAGCCGGGCCCTGGTAAACGAAGAAATAAATTAAATAACAAAAAAATAGCAATAACTTATGCTCCAGCTTCGATCAATACTTTTCAGATTGTTAATGTGGACCAGCCTGGTGGTGTATGCGCCGCTGACCTTACTGACCTTCCCTTTTCCCTACATTATTCGTTACCGGGTGGTTACTGCCTGGCCCAAGTACCACGTCTGGCTGCTCAAGATATTATGCAATTTGAGATATGAGGTGGAGGGCCTGGAACATTTACCCGGGGGTGCGGCCATTGTATTGGCCAAACACCAGTCAACCTATGAAACATTTGTCCTGTCTTATTTATTTCCACCGTACACCTGGGTATTGAAACGTGAGTTGATGTGGGTGCCATTATTTGGCTGGGGCATGGCCTTGTTGAAACCCATTGCCTTAAACCGCAGTTCGGGTCACAAGGCGATGGAACAATTGATTCAACAGGGCCGGGAACGACTTGCAAGTGGCTTATGGGTTGTTATTTTCCCCGAGGGTACGCGGATACCCGTTGGTAAAAAAGGCCGTTATCGTTTGGGTGGGCCGATACTGGCCCATGAAACCGGGTATCCAGTTGTACCGGTTGCCCATAATGCCGGTACCTATTGGCCTAAACGCGGGCTTATAATTAAACCGGGTGTGGTAAAATTTGTTATAGGGCCTGTTATTGACAGTAAAATTCATTCGGCGGAACAAATAAAACGAATGACTGAAGACTGGATTGAAAAAACGGTGCAACAACTGGAAGGACGATCCGAAGCGGCTGAACTCATAAACAGGACCAAATAAACCCGGAAACAAATTTATGTAAAGTAAATTTTTTCATGTTAAAACATCTCAAATACAAATAACCGGTGCCACCAAATAATGATCTGGAATCAAAAACCATGAAACCAAATCGGCAACACTCACCATTCTGGCATTATTTTTTCAGGAAACCTGTGGCCTGGCAACAGCAGACCCGACAACTGTTATCGCAGACACCCTTGTTTAATGACATCCCTTCATCGGTAATAAAACAGTTAATTGAGGGCATGTATTACCGCCAATACCAGGACAAGGAGTCCGTATTTAATTATGGCGAGCCAGGTTTGGGTATGTATTGTGTACTTTCAGGTTCAGTGGAGATATTTCTCGGCGACCAGGTTTTATCAACCATAAAACCGGGTGAATTTTTTGGCGAGGTCGCCCTTTTTGGTGAAGAAACCCGGACGGCTTCTGCTCGTACGGTTGGTGCAACAGACCTGGTTGGTTTTTTTAGACCGGCACTGACCGAGTGGATTGAACGATCACCCCGTTATGGTAGTTTGTTTTTGTTACAACTGGGCAGGGTACTCGCCGCGAGATTACGCCAGGCAAACGAACTTTTAGCTAATTCTTCCTGATGAACCAATGGCTTACGAGACCTGAATCAAGAGCGTCACTGCTATTTGTGATGCTGGTAGTGGTGATTGTCTCTATTGGCTGGTTACTGCAGGTTATCCTGGTTCCGCTGTTGGTCGCAATCGTATTTTATGTGTTGACTGAGCCCTTGGTCAGTAACCTGCAGCGCCAGGGCTGGAATAGATCTTTGATAATCGCTTTACTGCTTATTTCTACGGCTGTGGTTTTTGTCTGGATTATTGTCGTTGTTATTCCACCACTGGCTGATCAGTTTGAAGTATTGCGAGCGCGATTGCCCCAGGCCTGGGAAAGGTTGTCTGAGTTGGTGATCAATGCCCAGGCCTGGATCAAGACAAAATTCAAAATTGAATTCGAACAGGTACAGTTGCTCGGCCAGGTGACCAAAATTTTTCGTGGCCTGAGCACCAGTAGTTTGGCAACTATCTCCGGTTGGCTGGCTAATTTAGCGTTTTGGTTATTATTAATTCCAGCTATTTCGTTCTTTTTGTTGCGAGATTATCGAACATTGCGTAATGCGCTGATTGGTTCCCTGCCAAATAACATCTTTGAGCGAGGGCTGACCATTTATCATCTTGTCAGCAGCCAGTTACAGCGATATGTACGGGGCGTATTACTGCAATCATTGATTATGAGTCTTGTTACAGGCGCCGGTTTTTTTCTGATTGGACTTCCCATGGCTGCGCCATTGGGGTTAGCGGCCGGGGCATTAAACCTGATTCCATACCTGGGGCCACTAATGGCCTTGATTCCGCCTGTTTTGGTGGCGTTATCGATTGGTGCGACAGTCGACACCATGATACTAATCGTTTTAGTGATGGTAATTGCCCAGATCAACGATAATTTTGTTGTGATACCAACTATTTTGGCCCGTGCGGCAAATTTACATCCTCTGCTTGCCTTGATAGGGGTGATTGTCGGAGGAAATTTTTTTGGTTTTGCCGGAATGATTTTTGCTTTACCGGTTTTATCTACCGCTAGAATTGTTTTTAGTGGCTTGGTTGCGGGTTGCAGTCAAAATATAAACACAAATTCAGCTCAAAACTTACAAAATTGATTAAAAATTCCAAAATTAATTAAAAAATTAAAAAATTTTAATTAATTTTGGAATTTTTTAGTTTTTTTTTGGCAAAATCATTAAAACTTATTATTATTTTACAAATTTTTATCAGTAAATGCGTTTGCAAGCCGTGAGAACGTCTCTACGCTTAGTGTTTCTGGTCGTTTGCTCAAGTCTATTTCTGTTTCATCAAGCCAGCTGAGGTCTTCTGAAAGCGATTTAAGGCTGTTTCTTATTGTTTTTCGTCTTTGTGCGAAAGAAAAACGTACAATTGTTGCAAAATCATCCAAATTTTTTATGTTCCAGGGTATTTTTTTGTAAGGTTTCATATAAATCACTGATGAAATGACTTTTGGTGGTGGTGAAAATGCATTTGCCGGCACATCAAACAGTTTTTTTGTTTCACATTGCAATTGAATCATGACAGACAACCTGCCGTAGTCCTTACCACCAGGTTTTGCCGTGATTCTATCGACCACTTCTTTTTGTAACATGAAGGTCATGTCCTCAATACAGCTTATCTGGTCCAGTAAATGGAATATCAGGGGAGTAGAAATATTGTAGGGCAGGTTGCCCACAACCCGTAATTTTTTATTACCGGCCATAATTTGGCAATAATCAAAGGCCAGGGCGTCATGGCTATGAATAACCAGTTTATCCACGCCCTGAAATAGCATATTTAGTTTTTTAATTAAATCACGGTCAAGCTCGACAACATGTAGCTCGTCGAGATGTGAGAGTAGTGGTTTGGTTAAAATCCCAAGCCCGGGGCCAATCTCCAGCATGGCATTTTCATGGACAGGATCGATGGCCTTGATAATTTTTTCAATTATAAATTGATCATGCAGGAAATGCTGACCAAAGCGTTTACGCGGCCGGTGTGTTGGTGGGTTATTTGCCTTCGAGTTCATTTTTTTTGGCCATCCGGGTCGCCATTTTCATTGCCAGCAGTAGGCTATTATTGTCAATTTTATTTTTACCGGCAAGATCCAGGGCGGTGCCATGATCGACAGAGGTTCGAATAAAGGGCAGGCCCAGGGTGATATTGACGGTTTTGCCGAAACCAGCGTGTTTAATCACTGGCAGGCCCTGGTCATGGTACATGACCAGTACGACATCAAAATTGATTAAAGATTTTTCTGTGAAAATAGTGTCCGCCGAGACGGGCCCGGTCAGGTTATAACCCTGCTGGTTTAATTCTGCCAATACCGGCGCGATTATTTCAATTTCTTCGCGCCCCAGGTGACCGTCTTCACCGGCATGGGGGTTTAGTCCGCAAACTGCAATGCGCGGATTGGCTATATCAAAATACTGGCGCAAGTCCTGTTGTAAAACCCGTAATACAGACAACAATCGGGTATGGGTAATATTGCTGGCCACCTCCTTGAGGGGCAGGTGCGTGGTAACCAATGCGACCCGTAACTTTTCTGTCGCCAGCATCATGACGGGTTGTTTTGTGTGGCTGAGATGAGCCAGGTATTCTGTATGGCCAGTGAAGTTGATACCTGCAGAATTAATGACTCCTTTGTGTACTGGCCCGGTAACCATTGCCTGGAATGTTTTATCCAGACATCCCTGGGCAGCGATGCGCAATGTTTCGACAACATATGGGCTATTTGCCGGATCCAGTGACCCTGGAACGACGCGGGTGCTTTTTTTTACAGGATAATAATAAATGCCAGGTTGTTTGTTCTTTGGTTGCCAAATCTGTAAATCAACATAAACACCCAGCTCCTCAGCCCGTTCCTGTATGATTTGCGGGTCGGTTATAACGACATATTGTGTTGCAGATTGCCCTGAATGGAATTTTTCTTGTGTCAGACTGACAATTAAATCGGGCCCAATGCCAGCAGGTTCGCCTGTTGTAATCGCGATAATCGCAGGATTGCTCATTGTAACCGTTTCCAGTCAGGCGGAGAAAACGTCTTTATGAGTTGACGTCCTGGTTTACATAACGAACAAAGGCTTCATCACGTAATCTTCTTATCCATTGTTGATATAGTTCATCGGCCTTTCTTTGGCTAAGCTGGGTTCTGACGTTGCGTCGATCAATTTGCTCGCCAATATCCTTTTCCCGTTTTTCAAGCACTTCGATCAAGTGAAAACCAAATTTACTTTTTACAGGATCGCTCAATTTATTTATTGGTAATGCGTTCATGGCTTTCTCAAAATTTGGGACTGTCTGCCCCGGACTGAGCCAGCCCAATTCGCCTCCTTTGGCAGCGGACAAGGAGTCCTCTGAATAGGCTCTGGCCAATGTTGCAAAGGGCTCACCACTTGCAATTCTTTCTTTTAATTCCTCCAGCTTTGCCAATGTTTCCCGTTCAGATCGTATGGTGCTGGTCTTCAGGAGTATATGTCGGGCACGTGTCTGGGTTATATTTTTACTGGTCTTGGTTAATCGTTTTTCATGGACCTTCAAAATATGGAAACCATTAGGGCTGCGAAGAATGCCAGTGATTTGATCAGCTTCGAGACTACTGATTGCAGTAACAAATAATTCCGGTAACTGGCCCGCAGATCGCCAGCCGAGCCGACCACCGTTTAGCGCTTCTTTGCTTTTTGAATACCCGGTGGCCATAGATGAAAAATTTGCGCCATTGTTGAGTTTATCCAGGACTTGTTGGGCAAGTTTTCTTGATTTGGCAATCGCATCTGATGATGCATTTTCAGGTATTGGAATCATAATTTGGGAAAGATTAAAAGCATCGGAGCCTCCCAACTGCCGATTACGATTTTCAATAAACAAATCAATTTCGATTTCTGATACCCTGACTCTGCGGCTGACTTCCCTTTCTGAAAGCTTTTGTATGATAATCTGACGACCCAGTTTCTCCCGGTAAAACACCAGGTCAATTTTCTCCTTTTGTAATTTCTTTAACAATGTTTCGTGGCTAATGTTATTTTTTTTAGCAATGGAATTTATAGCACGTTCTATATCCTGGTCATTTGAATTAAGCCCGATTTTTTTAGCAGTTTGTAACTGGATCCGTTCCAGGATAAAACGTTCCAGAACCTGTTTGCGCAAGAGTTTTTCAGCGGGCGGTGTGATGCCCCTCTTGGCTAATTGTTCCCTGGTTTTTTTAAGTCGAAATTCAAGTTCGGACACAGTTATTACATCGTTATTAACAATGGTCATGATGCTGTCCAGTTTTACCCCGGTTTGTTGGTCAGCATTTTCCACGACCTTGCCATCGACAATGGTTAGAATGGTGTCCGGGGTTTTTTTAGTCAGCTGGTTTTTCGCTGCCATGACCTGTGATGAAAAGGTGAGGAACAGGGTAATAATTAGCAATAACTGCGCGCCAGGGTGTAACGTCCGTGCTTTATGGATTTGGCGCCTGGATCCGGGAGTCGCAAGCTTTAGGTATTTTCTGGTGTTCATGGCATTTATTATAAATTTGGTAAAAATGGTCGATTTCAACAAGAATTTTGGGTGACCGATCATACCATAGGCGCTGCCCGAAGTGCGTCGCCAGATATATGCACCAGTAACGGAAGGCTTAATCTTCGTAAAACATGCTCTGTTTTAGCGGGTTAAATGCGGTGCTACCTGTTTTCCCCAGGGATGTTAGCTCAAGTTGTACCAATATTGACGTAGCCTGGTTGCCATCGCTTTTTAACCTGCGATTACCAAATAACCTGAATGCCCAGCAGCAGGGTTTGCGATATTCAATGCCAAGGTTTGTTTCCAGGTTTGTATTGGCGGTCAGGGAGTGGTTCCATCTGCCCTGGAATGTCCAGCGGTCAAAAGCAGGCCACATAAATGAAATATCCACTTGTTCGTCGGCAAAAGTTTGTTCGTTAGGCTGGAGGCGATAACCCATGCTGAGGATGCTGCGCTGACCTGGCTGATATTGTAAAAATGTATTACCACGCCTGGTTTTATTGTTTTCATGGTCCCATTGTATTGCGCTGCGCCAGTACCAGTTGCCTGGTAATCTTAAGGTCGCTTCACCGGCCAGGTCTGAATAAGGTTTTTTATTAATTTCTTCTGACAAAGTAACGCGTTGCCCCTCAAAATAATTAATAATACCTGCGCTTAGTGACAGGTATTCAGAACCAGACTCGTTATCCATAAACCTGGATGTGAGGGCAACAGTCAGCTGGTTAGCGTCCCCCACCCTGTCTTTGCCAACAAAGCGGTTTTCACGAAAGAGACTGGCAAACCAAAAATCAGGCAGGGTGGTATCAAAAAGTGGCAAGTTATCCTGTTCACGATAAGGTACGTACAAATAAAACAAACGCGGTTCCAGTGTTTGGGTAGATTTTCCGCTACTGAATGTCTTGTCAAATAACAGCCCGCTATCCAGGCTTGCGTAACCAAGTGCCCGTGAGTCTTGTTCCACGAAGTTTGCATCTCGATTAAGCGTACCAGTGTCACTAAGATCATAACTCCAGTAGTAAAAACCTAATTTTGGTTTGATATATCCGTATGAGCTGCGCAGTGGGTAGCTGGTGTCAGCCTGGAAATACCCGCGCCTGCCATTGACACTGTCTTTTCTCTGGAAATTGGAAACATCCCCCACAAAACTGTAATTAATGCCATTGGATTTAAACATGGGCACAGTTCGTAAATTTATTTGCGGCAGCATGCTATAGGGCGTCTCAGCGGTGGTGGCTGCATCATCAATTGTCTGGTAGCCAAAAACCTGGGTAAAAAACTGAAATAGTTCACCTTCATATCCTAATGCAATACGTTCCGGTAGATGTGTCTGGCTTGAGATGGCAAGGTTATTTTTAAAATCATCCAGGTATTGACCATCGGAGATCCAGTTGAGATCTACATTTACTTTCCAGTTACTCCCCAGGTCCTGCTGGTGTCGGAATTTGGCCGCTGATCGATCACTGCCAGCTTGCGTATCGTTTGGTAAATATTCCAGATCAAAATTACCCGAACTGCGTTCAGACATATAACGAAATTCATTGAGAACCTGCAGGCCACGTCTACTCAGCCACATAGGTGTCAGTGTGTTGTCCATGTTGGGGGCAATGTTGAAGTAGTAGGGCACGCCAAAAGTTGTGCCCACCCTGTCGGATGCACCGATAACCGGCGCCAGTACACCAGATTTTCTTTTGCCGGACAATGGAAAATCAAAGTAGGGCCAGTAAAAAATAGGGACGCCCTGGAAGCGCATAACGGCATGTCTGGCGATGCCCAGGTCCTTCTCATAATCAATATTCAATTCAGATGCTGATATATACCAGTCATTCTGACCTTCAGGGCAACCGGTGTACTGAATATCAAACATGGTGCCCACTTTTTTATTTTCAATTGTTATCAATCCCGCCTTGCCATGGCCCAGATTCGGTAACGTGAAGCGGGCATTTTTGGTTGAACCGGTGTTTGCATCTGGCTGCAACGAGATTGCTTCTGTCTCAATTTTTGCACCATCGCTTGTGAAGTATTTCACCTTGCCGCTCACTTCCAGTTCATCTCGAGACTTGAAATATTTCGCCTGATCTGCCTGGATGAATGAGTTGTCCTGTGTAACCTCTACATTGCCGTAGAAACTGGCCGATCTGCCGGGTTTTAGTTCGGCCCGGTCCGCCTTGAACTTGACGGCCGAATCTGATTGTTGGGGACTGGTGATTTGTGGAGGATTACGACAGACACCGGGTTCGATTGACCAGACAGGCTCAGCTGTCGTGGCAAGAAGGGCTATAAGTAACAGGCCTGTTGTGCGTTGCATATTTTATTAAGATACTGTTGCGGCCAAAGATATTGCAAGTGCTATTTTAGTTTTTGGGTTGTTTATATTTTACGAGATTGCATAAAATAGTGATTCATATAATGTGGCACAGTCGTCACTGATTCAAGACTGATTTAAGTATTAGGGCAAGTATGGACATAAGACTAGAGAAGCTACATCGTTGGTTAGAACAAGTTCTGGATGTTAGTGAGTATGAACTTAAGCCGGCTTCTGCTGATGCCAGCTTTCGTCGCTATTTCCGTCTTTTTCTTGGTCCACAAACCCTGATTGTAATGGATGCGCCTCCTGACCGCGAATCATTGATATCTTTTACAGATATTGCAAAAAAGTTTTTTGATTTGGGCCTTAATGTGCCTGAAATAATTGACCTGGATCATGAACAGGGGTTTATGCTGTTATCAGACCTGGGCGGCACACTCTATCTCGACAGGCTAAATACTCAAACTGTTGACAGGTTATACGGGGATGCGATGGGGGCACTGGTTGTTTTGCAGGCGGGCACCCAAAGTTCTCCCGATTTTTTACCAGATTATAATAAAAAGTTACTCATCCAGGAAATGCGCTTATTTACCGACTGGTACCTGGCACGTGAATTGGGGGTCGCTATTTCAGGCAAGCAACAACAGGTTTTCGACCGCATTTTTGAAAAGCTGGCTCAGAATGCGCTGGCACAGCCCCAGGTCTGGGTGCACCGTGATTATCATTCACGAAATCTCATGGTCACAAACAAACATAATCCCGGGATCCTGGATTTTCAAGATGCGGTCAGGGGTGCGGTTACTTACGATCTCGTTTCCCTGCTCAGGGATTGTTATGTCAGCTGGCCCCGGGAACAAGTCCTGGACTGGGTAGAAGGTTATCATCAGCTGGCCCAGGAATCGGGCATACCCGTGTGTGATAGCGCTGAACAATTTCAGGCCTGGTTCGATCGAATGGGTGTACAACGGCACCTCAAGGCAGTCGGTATTTTTTCGCGACTCTGTCATCGTGATGGGAAAATTGCGTATTTGAACGATATTCCCAGAACCATGAAATACATTTGGCAGGTTTGTGAGCACGACAGGGAACTGGCGCAACTCATCGCTGTGCTAACAGAGCTTGGTGTGGCCAAATGAATAGTCCTGAAGTGAACATGGCTGAATCCGATATGCAGGTGATGATCCTGGCAGCGGGTCGCGGTGAACGGATGCGACCCCTGACCGATAACACGCCCAAGCCGCTCTTAAAAATAAAAAACAAGGCCATTATTGTTTATCTAATCGAGTCATTGGCCAGGGCCGGGTTCACAAATCTGGTAATTAACCATGCCCACCTGGGTGACCAGATTGTGCAGTTACTGGGCGATGGTAAAAAATGGGGTGTTCAAATTGAATATTCGCCAGAAACAAGTGGCGGGCTCGAAACTGGCGGCGGTATTTTTAAGGCACTGCCATTGCTCAAAAGCGATCCATTTATTGTCGTGAATGCTGATATCAGGACAGATTTTTCTTTTAGCCGGCTGCGGCGTGATGCTTGTCGCAACATCAGTGGTCAGGCCCACCTGGTGCTGGTGGATAATCCCGACCATCATCCAGAAGGGGATTTTTGTTTGCAGGGTAATACCGTGCGGGAAAATGGACCCCACAAGCTTACCTATAGCGGCATTGCTATTTTGCGACACGATTTATTTTCAAACAATAATGGCGGCGTGTTTCCCCTTGCGCCCTTACTTCGGGATGCAATGACGACAGGATTGGTTAGCGGGGAACACTATCAGGGTGCCTGGGAGGACATTGGTACACCTGAACGTTTACAGGCGCTCAATAATAATTTCTCAGCAACAGACTAAATTGGCAATGTGTATGAATTCAAACTATTTATAGCACATAAATTATTTTTATCTGTATCTATGATTATAATGAAGGCGCGGGCATAAAAAAAACCGGTGAACGAATTATTGTTGCCAATTCGTAACACCGGTTTATCGCGGTAACACTTGTGTAAGCTTTAGTGGTTTCCCAACCTGGTTTACGTTTACACGCCGCTTTTAATCAGGACTTACCTGATTTTACTTCTTTTTCCTTCTGGCCTTTTTCTTAGCCTTTTTCTTAGCTTTCTTTTTAGCCTTCTTCTTGGCTTTTTTCTTAGCTTTCTTTTTAGCCTTCTTCTTGGCTTTTTTCTTAGCTTTCTTTTTAGCCTTCTTCTTGGCTTTTTTCTTAGCTTTCTTTTTAGCCTTTTTCTTAGTGGCCTTTTTCTTCGTTTTTCTCTTAGCTGCCTTTTTCTTGGTCGTCTTGCGCTTGGCAGCCTTTCTCTTCGTGGCTTTTTTCTTAGTTGCCATTACAGCACTCCTTGGGTTGTGGTTAGAGGATATTAACCTTAAAACTAGGATAAGCTGACGCCGGATCTACGTTATCCAGACACGAGAAAAGACAGCCACGCTGGCTGTCTTTAAAGACTTCCGTCAGATTATCCCAGTTTTCCCCCTTTCGGGGTTTCGTCTCGCCTGAATTAGTGAAACATCCAGGGCGTCGACAAAATCTTAATCGATCCAAAACAATAGCCTTGCTCCAATTTGTTTGGTTACAACACTGGTAAAATACTTCTTTTACCAGCAATGGCCCACGCAAATTCTTTTGAGCCTGAATTACTTTTCCAAACTTTCTAACTTAATTAAAGCTTGATTAAAATAAAGTAAGCTTGATTAATCCTATCTAGCACAGTGGTTAACTGTGTCAAGGCGTAAATGTAATAACAACAAATCAAAAATGCAAATTTATTTTATAAAAAAATCTGTTTTTAAGAAATTGTTTCGTTCAGTTTTGAATAAAAATTAATTTTTTTTAGATTTTGTCGTCCTAACCACATTTTGAATCACCACATCCTAAACAAGTCATGCAGCCATCCATTTTGATCACGGCTTTTGCCATACACTTGTTGCAAAGTTGTGATTCAGGTGGAAAATCACTCGCTTCATTACTGTTTTCATCGCCTTTTTCCCCTTGTTTCCTGTTATTTTCGAATTCAGTACGTTTTTTTTCTATAAACGCTTTCGTATGCTCATCTACCTCTTCGGTTGCTATTAAGCCAATTATTTTCATGTGACGTTCGATTATGTCGCCAATTTCAGCCACCAATGATGGTGTATATTTACCTTTTTTGAAGTATCCCCCGCGTGGATCAAAAACACTGTGTAATTCTTCCACAAGAAACGTTACATCGCCTCCTTTTCGGAATACCGCAGAGATAATTCGTGTTAATGCCACAATCCACTGAAAGTGCTCCATGCTCTTTGAATTGATGAAAATCTCAAATGGACGTCGTTTTTCGTGTTCCGTGCCCGGGTTGAGCACAAGATCGTTGATAGTCACGTAGAGCGCGTGTTCTGTGAGCGGTGTTTTTAGTTTATAGGTACTACCCAGCAATGATTCTGGTCGTTCCAGTTTTTCGTGCATATGGACGACATTGCTTTCTTTTTCCGGTTCCTGTTCCTTTTTTGCAACTTCAAAGCCAGTGATTTGTTGATTAATTTTAATTGCCATTTTGTCTTTCTCCTCGAATTCTTTCCTGAAATACGTTCCTGATCTGACTATTTTTCATTGAATCCTGGTTGCTGCCGCTAAAAACGACCGTAGTAACCTTCTTTCAGGGCATCATAGAGATTGGCGGCGGTGTGGGTTTCACCATCGTATTCCACTTCTTCATTGCCCTTGATCTCTACAATTTCTCCGTTATCCAGTTCAAAGCGGTACATGGTATTTGCCAAATCTTCTTCTTTGACCAATACGCCCTGGAAGGCCTCCGGGTTAAATCTGAATGTGGTGCAGCCTTTCAGTCCTTTTTCGTAGGCATACATGTAAATATCCTTGAATTCTTCAAACGGGAAATCCGTTGGTACATTGGCAGTTTTTGAAATAGAAGAATCTACCCATTTTTGGGCTGCCGCCTGGATATCAACGTGTTGTTTTGGTGTGACTTCATCGGCACAAATAAAGTAATCAGGTAGCTTATTTTCCTGTTCCTCAGAATTTGGCTGCGCGTTTTTATTGATTAGTTCGCGATAAGCCAGTAACTCGTAAGAATAGACCGCTACTTTTTCTTTTGTCTTGCGACCTTCACGGATGACATTGCGGCTGTAATGGTGCGCAAAAGAGGGTTCGATGCCATTGCTGGCATTATTTGCCAGGGACAGGCTGATTGTGCCGGTGGGTGCAATTGAGGTGTGGTGTGTGAAGCGTGCACCTTTCTCGGCAATTTTATCGGTGAGCGATTTGTCAAACTGTTGCATGTAACGACTGTATTTTGCCAACAGCACCTTGCCTGGAATTTCATCACCTGCTTTTAAACCGTCGCTTACCATTTCAGGTCTTTTTGCCAGCATTTTGCCGGTGACTTTAAACATTTCTTCCATAATGGGTGCCGGGCCTTTTTCATCGGCAAGCTCAAGACCAACTTGCCAGCCAACTTCTGCCATTTCCCGGGCAACCCGTTCGGTAAACTCAAGCGATTGCGCGTCACCATATTTATGCTGCAACATGGTGAGCGTGGAGCCAAGACCGAGGAAACCCATGCCGTGGCGTCGTTTGTGAGTGATGGCATGACGTTGTTCAGCCAGGGGCAGACCATTAATCTCAACAACGTTATCAAGCATGCGGGTAAATATCGCGACCACCTTGCGAAATGCTGGCCAGTCAAAAACGGCCTGATCCGTAAAAGGCCGGTTGACAAATTTTGTCAGGTTGACTGATCCCAGCAGGCACGAACCATAAGGGGGCAAGGGCTGTTCGCCACAGGGATTGGTTGCCCTGATATTTTCGCAAAACCAGTTGTTGTTCATTTCATTAATGCGATCAATGAGTATAAATCCTGGTTCGGCAAAGTCGTAGGTCGAGGTCATGATTAGATTCCAGAGACGACTGGCAGGCATGGTTTTGTAAACCCGACAGGCCACCTGTCCAACATCATTGGTCGTGTAACCCTCATCGATTGGCCAATAACGCCAAACGATTTTTGCATCACCGTCAGACAGGTCCCGCTCATTTGCTGGAAATGCCAGTTCCCATTCCTGGTCATCTTTAACCGCCTTCATAAATTCGTCGGTAATAAGACAAGACAAATTAAATTGACGTAAGCGCCCATCTTCACGTTTGGCACGAATGAAATCCATAATATCGGGGTGGGTTATTTCAAAGGTTCCCATTTGGGCGCCACGACGGCCACCGGCCGATGAAATCGTAAAACACATGGCGTCAAAAATATCCATAAAGGATAGAGGGCCTGAGGTGCGAGCCCCGGCACCAGAGACAAAACCACCCTTGGGCCGCAAGGTCGAAAATTCATAACCAATGCCGCAGCCTGCCTTTAATGTCAGGCCGGCTTCATGGACGTTGCTTAAAATGCCGTCCATGGAATCCGGGATAATCCCGGAAACCGTGCAATTAATTGTGCTGGTAGCGGGTTTGTATTTCTGGGCACCGGCATTCGAGGTAATGCGGCCAGCCGGGATAGCGCCATGCTGTAATGCCCAGAGGAATTCCTTGTGCCATTTATTTTTTTTCTTTTGTGTGGTTTCAACATCGGCCAAAGCCCGGGCAACACGTTTATATGTGTCGTCGACTGTTTGATCAACAACCATTCCGGCCTGATCCTTTAGTCGATATTTCTTGTCCCAGATGTCTTGCGACGTCGATTGTAGTGGGATCTCGGCAGTCTGTGGCTGCGGGTTTTTTGATGAAACCTGGGTGTTTTGGGCGAGTTCGGCTGCCTTCATTGGGATGTATTTCTCCTGTAAAACCGGGTGGTTGTTCTAGTTATAGTGTTTTTTTTTCTGCGAACCACAACATGTTGTGGTTATGGAAAATAACTCTCATGTCATGGTGCTGTCAAGGATTTCTGATGGCGGGGAAAAGATTTTATATGACCCTTAATTTACAGCCTGAAATGCGAAAATATAGTTTCCGCTGGTCATACATATATAAGGTATAAACTCGGGACGGGGTTAATACTATAAAAATATACTGGAAATTACTGACCAGACCACAGATCAACAACCCCTTGTTTTCGATCTTGTTGGCTGGTTTTAAATCTCTCGCCCAAAATGCTCCCGGAATTGGCCTTTGAATTCGTCTGCCGTGAAGCTGTGATTCTGGGTACCATGATGGGCGATTTTGATGGCGCCCGCCAGGGTCGCAATTTGCCCTGTTGTTTCCCAGTCCAGTTCGTTCATTAATCCATATAACAGGCCAGCTCGATAGGCGTCACCACAACCGGTGGGGTCGTTAATGAATTTCGCCGGCACGGCAGGAATGGTAATCATTTTATCATCGGTATAAATGAGAGAGCCTTCAGCGCCACGGGTGACGACCAGTGCCTTTACCTGTTTGGCCATGGTATCAATGGATTCACCGGTTTTTTCCTGTAACAGTTTTGCCTCATAATCATTGAGCGTGACCCAGGTGGCCTGTTGGATAAAATTCTTTAACTGGTCAGCAGAAAACATGGGCATGCCCTGGCCTGGATCAAATAGAAAGGGTATACCGGCTGCGACAAACTGTTCTGCATGATCAACCATGCCCTGGGCACCGTCAGGCGAAATAATGCCGATGGTTACACCTGTTGCATCACTGATTTTATTTTCATGGGACAGGCTCATGGCACCGGGATGAAAGGCAGTAATCTGGTTGGCATCCATGTCAGTTGTGATAAAGGCCTGGCCGGTATAGAGACCGGGTAATTCCTTAATGTGTAGTCGGGAAATGCCACACTTGTCCATCCAGTCTGCGTAGGGTTTAAAGTCAGTACCAACGGTCCCCATGGGCAAGGGTTCACCACCAAGCAGTTTCAGGGTGTAGGCGATATTGCCAGCGCAGCCGCCAAATTCACGGCGCATATCAGGGACTAAAAAAGAAACATTCAGGATATGTACCTGGTCGGGCAATATATGATTTTTAAACTGATCACGAAAAACCATGATGGTGTCAAAGGCAAATGAGCCACAAATGAGAGCAGACATAATTATTCCCGATTTTAATTGGTGGTCTTGATTTTGGCAGAAAATTAACGAGCTGTCGAAATCTTAATCGGGGTCTGCGGTTTATTCGTCAATTTTCTGTTCGTGCAGGTTCCATGGGGCGATAGATATCCACTGGTTGAATTCACTGACTGGTAACGGGTGGCTGATAAAATATCCCTGGGCACCATCACATCCAAGTATGGATAATAATTCCCAGGTCTCTTTGTCTTCTATGCCTTCGGCGACAACCCGTCGGCCCAGATTGTGTGCCAAATCAATAATTGAACGAACAATAACCGCATCACTCTCATCATTAGCCATATCCATAACAAAAGATTTGTCGATCTTTAATGTATTTAGGGGTAATTTTTTTAGATAGGACAGGGATGAATAACCAGTGCCAAAGTCATCAATTGCAATTGATATACCCAACTTACTGAGTGCGCGCAATGTTTTGGAGGCATCCTCGATATCATTCATGAGTTCATTTTCAGTCACCTCAATTTCAAAAAATTGAGCCGGAACATTGATATCGTTGAGTTTGTTTTCAATTCTGCGCGCCAGTCGTGGATCCTGAAAAACCCTGCCGGACAGATTTACCGCAACCTTGAGACGATACCCGGATTGATACCAGACTGCTGTTTGCTGGACGGCTTCGGTAATGACCCAGTCGGTAATGGTATTCATGTATCCCGCCGATTCGGCAATGGGTAAAAATTGTTCTGGCAATATAATACCTTTTGTTGGATGCAACCAGCGTATTAGTGCCTCAACACCTTCAATACGACCCGTGGCCATATTTATTTTAGGTTGGTAATGTAACTGTAATTGTTGCCTGCTGATTGCATCATGCAATTCATTGGCCATTTGTAATTTCAAATGACTGTAGGGGTCATCTTCAGCGCTATAGAAGCGATATACGCCTTCATATCGCTTGCTTGAATACATTGCAACGTCAGCGCAGCGAAGTAATGACTCAACACTGTCGCCATGTTCAGGGAAAATGGAAATTCCAATACTGGCATTTAAATAGAGCTCGTTGTCGTTATAATTAAACGGGTGCGAGAAACATGCCTCGATCTTGCTGATCAGTTGTCTGGCGTTTTCTTCTATATCAACGCCAATCATGAACAGGGCGAATTCATCCCCACCCAGTCTTGCCAGAAAAGCACCATTTTTTAGAGCAGACAGCCGTTGGGCAGTTGTGGTCAACAAGGCATCACCTGCCTGGTGGCCAAGGGTGTTGTTGATTTCCTTGAACCTGTCGATATCAACGAGTATTACAGCAACTTTATTAGTTTGCGATTTTTTGGCCTGTTTAATTGCCTGGGTCAACTGGTCGGAAAATAAAGTACGATTTGCCAGCCCGGTTAACACGTCTTTGGTGGCCAGTGACTGAAGTTCTACCAGGGTATTTCGTTTTGTTGTGATGTCCTCTGAAACACCATCAATGCGTGCAACTTTGCCATGGTTGTCAATGTGGGGAGTGAAAATATGGCGAAACCATTTTTTATAAATACCGCCATCAGATACTTCACATTCTACTTCGGTTGCCCGTCCGAGCAAACATTTGTCCCAGGCTTGCAGTAGCAGTTTTTTGTCATCATCGCTGATTTTGTCGAAGTAAGGTATTGGCGAGTGCGTCACGATCGAATAACAATTCTTCGGGTGCGGACTACGAAAAATTATTTTTTTATTAACTGGATCCACAGACCACAGGAGATGGGGGATATTTTCAAGGGTATGGACTATTTTATCGTGAGCCAGTGTTGATTTGTTGTCGCGATGTTGCCATTCCTGGAACAGCTGTATACCCATGTCGCGAAACAAGATTTTTGTTAGTGCTGAAAATAAGCCCAATTTTTCAGTAGCGAGGATGTACTTGTCCTGGTATATATTTTGCTGGGTGAATTGCAGAAATAAAGAGTAGATACCCAGTAATGCCGGGGTCTCGATAGATACTGCCTTAAACAAACTGGCAATGGAGGCGGCCCAGCGAGAGTAATTTTTATTTTCCTGGGGTTTTAGCGCGTCATTCATGTAACCTGAGAATTCAACTGCCAGGGCATTGGCATCAATACATTGTTGTTCGAGACTGGCGTTAATGTCGGGGGAATGCTTAAGGTGTTTTTCCAGGATCGGGACAAATGCAGTAACTATTTTTTCCAGTTGCCTGGCATGTCGTTGAATCAGGCTTATATCGCGGGGTCGGATTTCCAGTTGTTTATCCAGAGAATGGATAAATCTACCTGAGCGCTGGTCGCTATTTTCTTTTGTAATGTGCTTCTGGTATTGGGTCACATTTTATATCCCAACCTTGCTGGATGAGTGCAATGGCTGGGGGGGAACAATACCCTATACGGGTAAAAAGTAAAAGCATATAAATCATCAATTTATAAGATGAATCTGAGATAAAATCTAGTGGCGAGTTTTGGTAACAGGTAAAACGGAAATTGTGATTACTGTCACTGTTAGTGCGTCAATTGACGATAGATGTCAGCAATTTTCAGTGGCAGTTTTTTGACGTCATTCAGTAAAACATAATTTACCGGTCCATACATATGTGGCAGGTATTCATGGGCCTCGTTATCGATGGTGATGCAAAACGGGTGAATGCCCAGGTGTTTGGCCTCAATCAATGCCTGTCGTGTATCCTCAATACCATATTCGCCACGATAACCATCGAAGTCATCGGGTTTGCCGTCTGACAGGGTAATCAGTAATTTTGTCCGTGCCTCTACTTCATTAAGCAGTTTACTCAAGTGTCGAATAGTAACACCCATACGCGTGTAATCTTTTGGTGATATACCGGTTATCCGGCTGCGCACATCACTTGAATAGGGCTCATCAAATTTTTTAACACGATAGATTTCACAACGGTTTCGTGTCAGGCCTGAAAATCCATAAATTGCATAACGGTCACCTAATACCTCCAGGGCTTCACATAACAATACCAGTGCCTCGCGTTCGGCATCATTAATCCAGCCCTTGGTTGAGCCACTCATATCAACCATAAACATGACGGCAATATTTCTTTCCAGGCGACTGGGTCGTGTGAATAACCTGTCTGACATTTCCATGCCGTGGAGCATGTCAGCATGGGCCTCAACCACGGCATTGAGATCTATATCATCACCATTGGTTTGTCTTTTAAGCAGCCTGTCTTCACCACGCAAGGCTTCAAAGGTTTTGCGTATATTCATAATCAGCCCGTAATGTTTCTTGATAGTTTGTTCAACAAAAGGTTCGTGGTTGGGATGGACATCTTTTTCCTTTAACCAGCACCAGTTTTTTCGATACTGCTGTCTGCGGTAGTCCCATTCATTGTAATAAATGACGTCGGCATCTCCCGGCTTGCAATAATTATTTAATTCAATACCGCCTGGCCGGTAGCCACCATCACCGGCCGCCACGAGATATTCAGGTGGTATCTCACCCAGGTCCTGAAAAATTGATTCCAGCAAATTTTTTACATCAATCGGTGGTGACACTGGTTCATCGTCGGCAGTTAGCTCATAACGAAAACCACTGGCTTCATTTTCGTCATCGTGTCGTTCAACTTTGAATTCAAGTTCTTCTGGCTCATCATCTTTATCTTTTGCTGACCTGAATTCCCCGGACATGTCATTGAGGGCACGTTGCAGTGCGTTTTTTTCTTCGTTTATTCTTTCGGCCATCACGGCGACCACGGCTTCAGGATTTAACAAGGGTTGATAATAAAAACTCGCTGGAATTTTTTTATCAAGTTCGTATAGCGCTGTTACGGCGTGGTAGGTATCAACCACAGTTGTTTTACCTGCCTGGAGTTTGTTTATCCAGATTAACCAGTCGGTGTCTAATTCGGGTGTTTCAGACTGATTTTGCAAGGCCGACATTTCACGGTAGAGACCAGGTAAATCTCTTTTAATACAATGAGTTAATCGTATAGTTTCGAGATAACAAAACAGCTGCAGGGCCCGATCCCGATGCTCAAACTGCTCCAGTTTTGTCACTGGATTAATGAGGAATGTGCCATACCAGGTTTGGGCCCAAAGCTGGGTCGCCATGGATTTGAAGAGGCTGTAATTATCAGATTGTTTTTTAAACCGGGTTATAACTCGTGGCAGGAAAAGTCGTTTTGTGTCGGTAAAAAAAATATCGCCAGGCTCCAGCTTTAAATCACGACCCGAAAGCCCGCAAATAAATTTTTCCAGGACACCCGCAACTTCTTCAAAAGATATGCTATTCGTTTTTTCCCGGGCTACCAGGGCAAACTCATCAACCTTGCGAAGTACGGTGGCAGCCTGGTAAAGCCCTTGCTTGTCATAAACATCCATTGCCTGGATTAACCAGTTATGGACATCGTCCATGGTCATTTGCCTGAATGCCGATGCAGAATTTTCGACAAACTGGTAGGCGAGTTCGGCGTTACTCCTTGAAGATACAATCGACCACTTGATAACAAACTCCTGTTGTTCACGGCTCAGGTCTTTCAGTGCATTTGCAATGTCGCTGGTTGTGCGATCCGTGGACAATACCAGTTCCAGTGTATTATTTAACTGCGTCTCAAGTTCAGAGAAGGTAAATGGTAAGTTAGACATTTTGGTATGATATTGAAAATTTTTTTTTAATTAAATTAAGTTAAATTAGGTTAAATTATTTTTCTCAAAATAAACTCGCACTTAATTCGTTGACCGCGTTTAACATTTCGGGATCATCTGTTAATGCCTCGGCACAGGCGGCGCGACAGGCATGGCGCGGTTCGATTCCGGCAGATATTAATTTCCCTGCATGTACCAGTAACCGGGTGCTGGCCCCTTCTTCAAGTCCACTGCCACGCAGGTTACGTGTCATGCCGGCGAATTTGACCAGCTTGCCTGCTAACGATTCGTCCAGTTGTGATTCGCGCATGACGATTTTCTTTTCCAGCTCGGCATTGGGATAGTCAAACTCAATGGCAACAAAACGTTGGCGGGTACTTTGCTTGAGATCTTTTAATACACTCTGGTACCCGGGGTTATAAGATATGGTCAAACAGAACTCAGGCCCCGCCCGTAACAGCTCGCCGGTTTTTTCAATGGGCAATACCCGCCGGTCATCAGCAAGCGGGTGAATAACCACCGTGGTATCTTTTCTGGCCTCGACCACTTCATCAAGATAGCAAATGGCACCAGTGCGAACAGACCGCGCCAGGGGACCATCAATCCAGACCGTGTTGCCGGCGGTAATGAGATATCGACCCACCAGGTCAGAGGCAGTTAAATCATCGTGGCAAGAGACCGTGACCAGGGGCCGCTTCAGTCGCCAGGCCATATATTCCATAAAGCGAGTTTTGCCACAACCAGTGGGGCCTTTTAAGAGAACGGGCAGCCCATTTTGATAAGCAGCGTCAAATATCTTTATTTCTGCGCCAACCGGCTCATAGTAAGGCTCATCTTTAATGAAGAGCGCTTCTGCCTGTAATACATTTGTTTCCATTTCCTTAGGAGCTCCCATTGTGTCTGGACATTGAGTATGCCAAGTCTTGAAATTTTGCCCAACAGCAAGCTGATCCAGCTTATAGTGATTATCGGACAAAACAAGCATCAATGAACCTGACTAACCTCCTGAGAAATCATTCATATTTCGCAACTGATTTTCCAGGTCCGGGACAGCAACTATACGATATATTCGATATAATCCCTTGATATAAAAAACATTTAATTGATGAGGACAAACTCTTGGCAGCTAATGAAGGAAGAGCTTTTTTTGCACTTAGTGGATACCACTTCAACCCTGATGATATTACTCGAGCGCTTGGTATAAAACCCACTTCTGTCAATGCTGCAGGTATGGGCAGTAATCTGGACAAGCCTGTGATCAGTTCATGGGAAATATCGACGGATACGGCAACTGAAGATGTGGATGTCTATAAGCTAACGGAAATTATCCTTAAGCAATTGGAGCCAGTTAAGGAGAAGATTTTGCAAGTGTGTAAAAGTCACAATTTATCGCCAAGAATGGGAGTCGTGCTGAGTTTGTCAGTTGATCAAGATGAAACCTGTCCGGATGTCGGTTTTGGTGCGAGAACGGTTCGTCTACTCGCCGATCTGGGTGCATTTATCAATATTGATTACAAACTTTCCGAACGACTCTAGACTATAATTATTTTCTAAATATATCTAACTAGGAATTTGCCAGCGTATCTGCAAACTCATCGGCGAAGTGGCCAACCGCATCCCAGTCGGTGAATTCATGGTTTCTGGAAGTATCAGTTGGCAGCCCGCTCTTTTGAGAAATCTTTTTCATCGTGAAGCGAATAAAGAAGTTGTATTTGCGATACATAAGTGCGCCGGCAAAGCTGGCAAAGTGTGCCGGATTCCAGCCAGTTTTAGTAATAAATTGATCCAGCCATACCTTCAGGATACCGCTCTTCGGATCACTGCTACGTGCCGCAGCCATGGATACCGAAACGAAAGCCGAGGGTACTGAGTCCAGTCGAGCGCGATACTTTTTAGCGAAATTCACGATATAACGCTGGTACTTCTGTTTTCGCACCGAGGCGGCAACAATAATGGCGGCGTACTGCTCAACATCAAATCCCCGCGGAATAGACTTGCCATTGAAAACATCCACATCATGTCCACGCCCACGAATACGTTTGCCGATGGTTTCGGCCACCTTCGCGGTCTGTCCCTCGCCACTGCCAAATATTATTAGTATTTTTGCCATAGTATTTCTCCTTCCCGAAATTGGCCACTAATGACTCAATCAGATCCTCCGGCAGGTCGTATTTATTCTGAAACTGGTCAATATGGTAGTCGGCCAATGGATGGGCCGGCGGAATGATATAAATGAAAATGCCGCGCGACCCATCTGGCTCGCGCGGCATTTTAGCCTAATTCTTCCTTTAAGGATTACCTTAAGGCTTCTTAGGAGTGCTGTAAGGTGCTTCTTTCTGGAACGATTTCCAGGTGGTGTGATAACCACAGAAAAAAGCGCCTTCTGTAATCTTACCTTGCGTGGTTGTTACGTATTCTGTTACACCCTCTGGAACCTGAGGTCTGGTTTTAGGTCCGGCATCGCTCATAATTTTAACTCCTAAATTCTATTAATAAATACGGGAGGAATTTCAACAAAACTGCCAGCCCCTCCCACTCAAACTGGCGAAATTATACCTTATTTGCGCTTGTAATGCGCCTTGCTCGGTAGCACATGTCGGACGCCTCCCTGAGGATTCGCCACGTCACCCTTGTAGCGAGGAATGATGTGAATATGGACATGTAAGATGCTCTGCCCGGCTGCTGGCCCTATGTTAGCGCCGATGTTATAGCCATCTGGGCTGAACTCCTCATCAATAAGTTTTTTCTCCTCATTAATAAGATCCATGCAGGCAGTCAATTCTTCAGATGTCAGATCAAAAAACTCAGCGACATGACGTTTCGGAATTACCACCGTATGGCCCGGACTCACCGGGTAGCTATCTCGGCCACTGTATGCAAGTTCATTCTGCAGTGTCGTCCCTTCGGGATCAGTGCAAAACAGGCACGGATCATTTGGGTCGCGTTTTTTTTCTTGTTTTACTTCAGACGACAAACTTGAAAATCCTCAATCTAATCACAACGGGTTGAAACTTTTATGCTAAAGCAGCTTTTGCCATTTTCCGCATCTTGCTCATGTGTTCTTCGCAATGCTTTGCGCACAGTGGTTGCAGGGCGTGTGGGAAAACTTCCAGGATCACTTCAAACTCATCAGCCACTTCGTCGGCAAGTCTTGCATCTTTTGTTAACTCAGCCAGCACACCTTGTGCCGTAGTCTTATTGACCTTGCACAGCGCTAACAGATGAACAGGGAGCTGCTGCTCCAGGCATACGGTCGTTGCTGTTTCATACGATCGGATTGCTTCTTGCAGGAGTTCGGAATTATCTTCTGATTCCGCCAAATCGTGCCTTACTGCACCGCAATTATTGTGTGTCGCGACTAACTCGAAGGCATGATTATCCGCATCGAGTTCGGCCAGTGCGTTTCTGTAGGCAACAACGGACTTTTCAAGATTTCGATCACCCTTGAGGATCTTGCCATTGGCATGCAAGGTCGCGCCCAGTTGATGCATGGTGAATGCCCATTCTTCTGGTGTCTCTTTTCGAGAATATACCAGCGTGGCATTCGTATACGCGTCGACGGATTTACTCAATAACTTTGCGCTTTCCTGTTGTCGACCTAGCGCTTGCAGCGCGGTGCCGAGGTTGTTTTGAGTTTCGGCCCAATCGAGTGGGGACTTTTCCTGGCTGAATTCTTCCAGTGCATGGTTAAAGCATTCAATCGCTTTTTCATACAATTCGGCATCTTTCTGCTGTTGCCCCATTGCAGCAAGAATATTTCCCAGCCTGTTCTGAGTCTCAGCCCAGGCTAATGGCTCCTGGTTGCGATATTCATCGGTAAGAGTCGCTTCAAGTGCTTCGTGCAGGGGCTCAAGAATAGAAGAGCTGTAACGGTGCTGTTCATAGTTCCCCCGCGTATGAAGAAAATTATCAGCCACGGTTACCTTGTTATCCGGGGTAGCCATTTCGGCTGACTCTTCACTCAGCATGTCAATAGAGTTCGCTATTGCACGTTCCAGGGTCCTGTTATATGGGTAGAGTATATATTTAGTTGAGTAGTTCATTTTGCACGGTCGAGTATTTCATTTATTTCCGGGTTGGCACCAACAGCGCCGCCGAGTTCTATTTCTTCATCGGTCGCTTCGCGTATGGTCAATACTTCCAACTTGAAAACGACATCTCTGCCGCACAGGGGATTATTTCCATCGACAGTTAAAGTTTCATCATCGAACCGGGTAACGATAAAACTTTTAGGCTCACCTTTTTCGTTTTCCATGGTGATGGTCATACCGATTTCCCGATATTTCTCTGGCACATTTTCGATGCGATCGGTAAACACCAGTGACTCATCTCTCTCGCCATATAACAGTTTAGTGTCAATTGGCACTTCGATGATATCACCCACTTTTTTACCATCCAGGTGCTTGGTCACTTCTTCCGACAAAGTGTCATTAACGCCATGAACATAACCAAGCGGATAATCAATGGTAACCAATACGTCGCCGGTTTTTTCATCGATGACCTTATAGTTTAGTTCAACGAATTTTCCGTTTTCTATTGTATCTGACATAATTTGAAGAGCCTTTTTTTAGAGAGTACTATCCCAATGTATCCTAGAATAATGTACAACCAAAAATTTTCACCTTGTCGTTTTCATAACCCAGCACGAGTCTGCCCAGCCATTCACCCTTGTCTTTTTTATTAATCACTTTATAAAGAACGGTGACATGCTCACCACGACGTATCACGCCAAGAAATTCATAGTCTTCTGACAGGTTTTTTGCCAGGTCACTTCTGGCAAACTGCTTTCCCATCTCAACTTCATTCGCACCCTTAACTAAAGTGCTTGAAAATTTTCGGGTGAAAGCACCATAGTTCCCTTCATTCGAGTATTTGACGAGATCAGCCCACATGGGGTGCGCCAGCTCCAGAATCTCTTCATCTGTTTTTTCGATAATATTCACCAAACCAACTCCACTAAAAAACAATGTTGTTTTTAAACGCTACCCAGAGTGTACTCACACCTCTCTCTAAGATAGATAAAAAAAGGACCAACAGTAAACATGTCGGTCCTTCTTCTAAAGCAAATGTGATATTCGGCTTTTAAAATCAAGGCCTTATTTGCTTTGTTCTCTTCATCACCTACCAGCCGGTTTTATCACCTGTCAGATGGTAAAGAGGCGCTTTTTCCATCGTGTACTCACCAGTCTCAGGATCACGACGAGAAACTGTCAGTACGTGCCAGTTCTCATCATCAAGCTTCATGGCATCACCACGGTAGTAGTAACCAGGCCAACGTGTCTCCTTACGGAATAATGTATGCTGGAATACACTCTCAGAAGTAAGGAAACGGTGTTTCAATTCCCATGCACGTAGAAGTTCATGGATATCTTCAGCAGCGATTTTTTCCAGATCTTCGCCAAAGATTTTCATCTTCTTAAGACCGATGCTCAGAAGCTTGTCGTTGGTCATGTAGTTAACACCAAAACCACCACAGTACTCATCCATCAGCTTCTGCAGACGATCCAGACCCTGACGTGGGTTGATGTAGTTCGGGTTAACAGAACCCGCAACAATTTCGTTACGGCCTACAGTGTAGGTTTCCATTGGCTTGTAGATATCTTTCTTACGACGTGCGATCTGAGCGTCAGAAACATTGATGCCTTCTGCTTTACCATCGTCAATGTACTTACAAGCAGCCTTGGCAGCCAGACGACCTTCAGTGAAAGAACCGGAAGAGAATGCGTGAGGTGTACCACCTACCGCATCACCTGCGCCAAACAGACCTTCAACGGTGGTCATACGGTTGTAGCCCCAGAAATATTCTTTAGGAGACAGATCTTCAGGACCCGAACACCATGCACCACAACCCGTTGCGTGTGAACCCATTACGTATGGCTCAGAAGTTGTTAGTTCAGGGTTTTCGTACTTCGGATCAACGTCAGTAGAAGCCCAGAGAACCGCTTGACCAACCGTCATACCCAGGAAGTTGTGCCAGCCAATCTCTTCAAGATGAGGATCCTGGAAGGCTTCCATGGTGACCATATAGATTGGACCACGACCCGCATTCACCTCATTGATGATTGCGTGGTTTCGCAGACAGGTCGGAATAGGACGATGGGTTGCGTGCGAAGCTTCTGGGTCCAGATATTCCTTACCTACCATTTCCTGTAGTGCGGGGAACCATTTAGATTCGTACTCTTCACCATTACAGTTTTGCGTATAAGTCTTAAGATGTAAGAAGTAAGCGCCTACAGGACCGTAACCATCCTTGAATCGAGCCAGTACGATACGGTTTTCCATTTGCGTCATTTTCGCGCCGGCATCGATCATAAGACCATACGCAGAACCTGAAGACCATGGTGCGTACCATACGCGACCCGCGCCTTCACCAACTGAACGTGGCTTAAAGATGTTAGAAGCACCACCAGCACCACAGATAACAGTTTTGGACTTGAATACGTGGTAGTTACCAGTACGTACATTGAAACCAACGGCACCACCAACGCGGTTCTCTTTGGAATCATCCATCAGCAGATGGGTTACACAGACACGGTTAAATACCTTGTCCGCAGACTTCTTGGCAGCTTCAGCAACGATTGGCTTGTACGATTCACCGTGAATCATGATCTGCCAACGACCTTCACGCAGGTAGTTGCCCTTCTTTTCATCTTTCATGATCGGCAGACCCCAATCTTCAAACAGGTGTACAGAGGAGTCAACGTGACGTGCCATATCAAAAGCCAGATCTTCGCGCACCATACCCATGAGGTCGATACGTGCATAGTGTACGTGTTCTTCCGGTTTGTTCTCGCCGAAACGGGTACCCATGTAGCAGTTGATCGCATAAAGACCCTGGGCTACCGCACCAGAACGATCGATGTTTGCTTTTTCTGCAATGACAATTTTCTTGTCCTTGCCCCAATATCTAGCTTCAAATGCTGCGCCGGTACCACCGAGGCCTGCACCTACAACCAGGATGTCGATATCGTCTTCAATAATTGTCTTGTAGCCCATTAGTAGTAAACCCCTTCTTTAATTTCCAAGCCATTTGTTTCCAGCGTATGCAAACCCTCTTCATCCATTCGGATATACTTCGGCTCGTTATACAATAGCTCGCTGTTGACCATTTCTTTGCTTGGTGCTGCTTCGTTAGCTAACTCAGGATATCCTGTGCCCCAAGGCTTGGTCGTAATAGGCGCCAGCAGTTCCATGTCTTTTTTACCGTTACGGAACTTGATGCGCCATGCAATGGTGCCTTTTTCTTCATCACGATGTACACGTACAGAAGAACCCAATGGAGCGAAATCAGCGTAGCCACGTACGTCAATTGCGTGATGTGGGCAAGCTTTTACGCATGAGTAACATTCCCAACACATGTTAGGTTCAATGTTGTAAGCACGGCGAAGTGTTTTATCAATGTGCATGATGTCTGAAGGGCAGATGTCAACGCACTGTCCGCAACCATCACAACGAGTCATATATACAAAAGTAGGCATAATATTCTCTCTTTCTTAAATAATTGTTGTTAAATTAATGATTAGTAATGTTTTGGTGACTCACGTCTAATACCGCGACCCATATATTCTGGGTTTTTACCCATATATTGTGGGATATCCGGGAATTTTGCTTGTACTTCAGGTGAAGATAAATCGAAATCACCAGGCAAGTTTTCTCTTGAGCCATCAGCTACGGTAGTACGTTTCTGGAATGCTGCAGCAGGTTTAAAGAACATGTGTGCAAACTTGGACCATAGTACGGTGCTAAAAAGCGTTGTGTTTGAAATGATGAATAAAACGAAGAACAAGCTTGTCCAGCCCATATCGCCTACTGCACCTGTCGCGCCTTTAGATTGCAAGTAAGACCAGATTAATGCGAATGTTGCTGTTGTGAAAAGTGAAACAATAAAGATGTCTGCGTGTACTAATTTATACCACTTAGCACCTTCCGCAGACACGTCAACGCGGATAGAGAACCAGAACCAGTAACCACCAAGACAAAGCATGATTGCACCAATATGCCAAAGCTGTGCCACGATAACCTCTGAAGAAAGGCCAAAAATCATGACTGCTGTTGTTGCAGCAAAGATAATGAAGCCATACATCGTCAAAAGATGAGAAATTCTACGTTTCATGTTGCAGAATTCGCCAGAAGTTAATACTTCATTGGCGACTGTTGCAATTGCCATCCCAACCTTTTCTCCAGCACCGACAGAACGCTTCGCGCTCGCTTTTGCTTTTGCTGCATTTTCGAAAAAGTACCGAGCACTTTTCTTGTGCATCATATCGAGAATTGTGCCGCCAGCGACAAGTATAGCCATCAAAATAAGATATCCCTGCATTATTTCAGGTGATATTAAAGTTGAAAGCTCGGAAAAGGGATTTATTGTGAACATTCTAGGTTCTCCTCAAAAATTAGGCGGCAAGATTATACTTAAATTAGTCTTTCGTCGAGCATAGAAAAAATTATCCCCTATACAAAAAATCTATACCCCGATCCCGAACCGGCCTTTTTATCATTTAGTTTTTTTAGTTAATGTATGTTTTTTTGAAATAAAGTAGTTGGCTTGATGAATAAAATTATATTTTACCTATATAAAAAATAATGATGTAAAGAGGATGCAACTACCAGGTTGTTGACGTTCACTATATATAAGGTATGTGGGTACAAGCTGAAAAGTCAGCAGTGCGCCTTACACCTGGTCGGTTTTAGCCAATTAATCAGTCAAAACAGTCAAGCGGTGCCCTACTGATAATTGATAATTATGATCATTATTTCAAGGGCGGGCAAGCACGTTAGCCTGATGTGCTTAAAAATTAGGTATAAATATTCAAGGATTGCAGGGAACCCTTCTTACCATGTGCTAAAGTAGTTTGTAAATAACAAGTTGCAAAGGCTTGATCGGGTGATTTCTAAATTGAAAATAACAACATTACCCAGAAAAAAATTAATACGCAGCCTGGTGATTACGCTGGCAGTCGCTATTGTGGTCAACCTGTTATTTGTATCAGGTATTCTCACCAGGCTCGAGTGGATCAGCTTTGATCAGCGGGCAAAGATTTTCAGGGCCGACAAATCTGCCCCTGAAGATGTGGTCATTGTCATGATAGACCAGTCTTCACTAAACATGATGAATGACAGCCTTGGCCGGTTCCCCTGGCCGCGGGCAATATATGGCGACTTGCTGGATTTCCTGGCCCTGGGTAAACCACGTGCGGTTATTTTCGATATCCTTTTTGTCGAGAATCAGAAAGAAACGGGTTTAAATAAAGGCCGACGCAGTGTGCGTCTGGATCCCAATGATCAACGTCTTGTTAATGCCTCAAAAAAATACCCATTTGTTTACCATGCCATGGAAATGCTGGAAGATGTGGCTGATGAGGATGGTGTTGCACTTAAGGCCAGGCCATTACCCAACGATTTTGTCAGACGATTTGGTCTGGAAGTCCCGCCAGCACTAATTTTTGAACAATACAATCGATACGGCACCCCGTTTAACAAGTTATACCAGGCCTCAGCAGGTATCGGTTTTGTGGGCCTCAGGCCAGATGACGACGGCGTCTATCGGCGTACCCGTTTATTTGACAGTTACCAGGGTATTGGTTTTCCTGCCCTGTCCGTCACCAGTGTCATTGATAGAGAATTTAATATTGATAAGGCCTGGCAAGAATCTGCGTTGGTAATTGGTGGTTTGAGAGTACCGATTCAGGCTGATGGCAATTACCTGATCAACATGTACGGCCAGTTTTCCGAATTTTCTATTGGTGGAATATTCGCTTCTATTAATGCGCTCAACCAGGGCCAGCCCGAGCAGATGTTAATTCCACCCGATGAATTCAGGGATAAAATTGTATTTATCGGAACCAGCGCAGCTGGTTTGCAGGATATTAAACAAACGTCTCTGGGCCTGGTTCCCGGGGTACTGGCCCATGCCGCCGTGACCGGCAACTTGCTGGCCCAGGATTTTCTTAAAACAAGCAGTATGGGCACGACCATTTTTTTGGTGTTCTTTTTCAGTTTCCTGACAGCACTCGCCATACTTTATGCACCCGCATTTATCTACCAGATTGGTTTGCCGGTTTTGATTGTTGGTATTTATGGCAGTTTTGTATTTTGGCAGTTTGGCCAGAATAATGTCCTGGATTTGGTCGCGCCTGTTTTTGGAATTTTATCGACCTGGTTGAGCATGGCCTTGTTTCTTACTTTTACTGAAGGCAAGGACAAACGTAAGGCAAGACGCATGTTTGCTCAATACGTGTCCCCGGAAGTTTTAGCAGAAGTCGTCGATAAATATGATGACCAGGTCAGTGCTGATGTGGGTCGTCGGGAACGGGTATCCATACTTTTTTCTGATATTCGCAGTTTCACAAATATTGCCGAGAATCTTGAGCCCGAGGCCGTTGTTGAAATGTTAAATACTCACCTTGGTGCCATGGTTGAGATAATTATCAATAAACGGGGCACGCTGGATAAATTTATTGGTGACGCAATTATGGCTTTTTGGGGCGCACCCTTGCGTATGGAAGACCATGCGTTACGGGCCGTCGAGGCCGGGTTGCTGATGCTCCGCGCCTTGCCCGAGGTCAATGAAAAAATGCGAGAAAAAGGCTTTCCCGAAATAAAAATCGGCATTGGCATTAATACCGGTGAAGTGGTACTCGGCAATATTGGTTCTGAACAAAAACTGGATTATACCGTGATCGGTGACCGGGTGAACGCGGCCTCCCGTCTGGAGAGTTTGACAAAAAAATATCTGGGCAGTGGTTTGCTTATCTCCGGCACTACCTATGAGGATTTAAAAGACGAAATTCTGTGTGCCCGGGTTGATATGGTCAGGGTCAAGGGCAAACAAGAAACTATGGTTATTTATGCACCGCTGGCCATGAGCAGCGATGACCGTGAAGCGGTGGATTTGACTAAAAATAGCATTAAACTGGCCAATGAGGCTTTTGACAATTATCAAGCGCGAAAATGGAAGCTGGCCCATGACTTATACGGGCAAATTCCGGATTTGCCCTGGGCGTCAGTGATGCAACAGCGCTGCCTGGAATATCAGAAAAAAAGTCCACCAAAACAATGGGATGGCGTATATTCATTGGAAGAAAAATAGAGATTTATCTATAAATATCAGCATTTTGTGAACTAGCTCACTAATATTGTTGGAAATATAATCTATTATCTAATGTGTAAGCTATATGAAAGTACAAATGAATATACTTGTATCAGCTAAAGTCTTGTTGGAGAGTGCCATGAAGAAATTTATTTTAGTTTTAATCAGTATGTTGTTGCCCGTCGGTGTCTTTGCTGCTGAAAAGGTTTATGTGCAGAGCGTGCGCGCAAATGTCTTGTCAGGTCCGGCATTTAGCGCCCAGGTGCTGTCGGTTGCGCCCAAGGGCAGTGAGATGAACGCGGCTTTTGTTTCTGGCAACTGGTATCGTGTCACCTATAATGGTAAAAATGGCTGGGTGTCCAGGTACCAGGTGTCAAAAAATCCACCCATGAAACAAATCAGCTTTTTTGATCGTATTGGTAATTATTTTAACCAGGACGATGCCCGCCGTCGCGCTTCACGCACCACTGTGGTTGGCGCGGTACGAGGTCTGTCAGAAGATGGTGACAATGCTGATCAAATAGAAGCGGTCGATTATAAGGCATTAGAAAAAATGAATAATATGTCCGTTGACGAACAAGTTGTATTACGATTTTTAGAGGACGGGCTTACAGGAGGATAGTTCTGTAGTAATACTTAACTCCAACACAACAGGCAAGATTATGCGTGGCATTTTTACTGCCGCGCTTTTCCTGTTTGCCTTATCACTTGCTAACGCAGAGACAGATAACTTTCGCACCCGAGGTGGCGGGGGACCAACAGAACAAGAGAAAGCGGAGATAGCCGTATCTGATATAAAAGCTGAAATAAAATTCGGCCAAAATATCGCGGCCCGTATCCTGGCACGAAATCCCATGATCGAAAATCAGTCACTGATTGATTACGTAAATTTAGTGGGCAATGCAGTTGCATTATACGCTGGCAGACCAGAACTAAAATTTCGCTTTACAGTGATCCAGAGTAAACACGTCAATGCCTATGCCACACCTGGCGGTTATATTTTTATCACGAAACCGGCCATTGATATTATGCAAGACGAGTCTGAACTAGCCGGCGCCCTGGCCCATGAAATTGCCCACGTAACCCGCAAACATATTGTCAATGCACTAAAAATCAAGGGCAGTGAAAGCAGTGCCCAATCCGGTTTAACACGGTTTCTTGGCGGTGTTGGTGATGCCGGGCGTGTTGCTTTTGCACAAACCGTTGATAAGGCCGTCGAGATACTGTTTCAGGATGGGTTGTCCCGGGAAGATGAGCTTGACGCCGACAAGACAGGTACCATTTACCTGGCAACAACGGGTTATGACCCTACCGCATTACGCAGATACCTGCGGCGCGTCAAAGCTTCAAAAGGCGAAAGGTTAAAAGTAATTAACAGTACGCATCCGCCATTTAATTTGCGGATTAATAAACTGGCTGAGCAATTAAAAAGTATGGGCATAGGCAAGTCCAGGCTGCCAACTGTACGGGCACGTTTTCTTGAGAGGGCAAGATAACATGGAAAATAAAAATAAGAATGAAATTAGTAATAATCTTTTTGGAAAACACTACAAATTTATTTCTACATTCTTTCTGCTTTCCCTGGTTTATGTGAGCCCGGTCGGAGCAGACCAGTTTCACTATAAAAATATTATTGTCGGGGAGCGTGCCAGCGGACTGGGTGGTGCCTATACGGCAGTATCAGACGATCCATCGGGATTATTTTACAACCCGGCCGGTATTGTTTACGGTAAAGCCGGCAACCTGTCAGCCAGTGTCAACGCCTACCACACCGCCACCAAGACCTATAAAAAAGCACTGGGCGGTAGTGTTGACTGGGAAAGAACGTCTTCTACTTTTTTACCCAACTTTTTCGCATTTACCCAGCCGCTCGGTAAGGGTGTGGTGGGGTTTTCCTATGCCGTTCCTGATGCGGTAAATGAGAGCCAGGATCAAACTTTTCTTAACCCCAATACGGTCTGGACATCATTGACAGTTAATTACAATGACCAGGACCTGACCTATAAAATAGGCCCCAGTTATGCAATCGAAATCACAAAAGGTTTATCCATAGGGACCACCCTGTATTTTCATTATCGGGAACGGGAAAGAATCAGCAATGAACTCGCCGTTCAACCAGGACCGGGCGGTGATTACCAGTTATCCAATACTTATTTCAAAACCTTTGAGACTGGTATAGAACCTGTGTTAGGGATTATGTGGAGTCCACTTGATAAATTTTCATTTGGCCTGAATATCAAAAAAACAATAATTAATAATTCTCGTACCACTTTACAAACCCAACAAAAGGCATTTGGTGATGAAGAAATTCAGCTGGCACGTACCCGTATAGATGATACCAGGGAGATGCCCTTGTCCATCGCCCTGGGCGTTGCCTGGTTTCCGACCAGCAGCCTGATGGTGTCAGGAGATCTGACCAATTATAGTGCCACGGAAGATGTGATTACCGGCACCCGGGAGTCGATTACGAATTTTGCAGTTGGCCTTGAGTATTATACCAGTTCATCACTGGCGCTGCGTACGGGCATTTACTCCAATTATGCAAATACACCGGGCCTGAATGAAGGTAGTTTAACCCCTCAAAATGAACACATTAACTACTATGGCCTGACGGCCAGTATTAGTTCAGTCACTCGCAACTCAACGATAACTTTAGGGCTCGCCCATTCAATCGGTTCAGGCAAGGCGCAGGTAGTAAGCGGTTCGTCAGAATTACAGGATGTAGAAGGCAGTTCTACTTCTTTGTTATTATCGACCTCTTACGGCTATTAGACTTTTTTAAGTTTTCTGAAAAGACAGTTTTGGTTGTGTCCTAGAAGCACCATTCAGGCTGTTGACCTGAATCTGTCGCTATTACTGATTTCGTATCGTCCGGTTTGACCTTTACATCCGCTTCAATATAACAACTGGTCCCGGCACCGTAACAAACCCGTACATCATATCTGTCTGCATCGTAGTCGTAAGTTACCTCCTGGCCCGGCGCGAGGTTAACGGTGAAAGGCACTTCCCAGCCTTTGCTACAATCTTCGGTTACCGAGATGCTTGTAATATTGTTTGTCGTGTCGGCATTGAATATACGCAGTTCACCCTCAAAAAAGTCATCCACAAATGCCGGGCAGGCGGATAACAACAGGCTTATGCTGGTAATAATAATCAATCTGGTTGTATGGTTGATATTCATCTGCCTTATTCACGTTACCATGGTGATTGTAACGTGAATAATATCAAACTGTCGATTTGGCACTGAAAAAAAGCCCCGTTAGACGGGGTTTTAGTATTGTATGTGCTTATTTACGGTTATTTAGCAAGTAGCTGTATTAGCAATTCCATTAGAAAGAGATGAGATAATTGTTTCTCCAATACTTACATATCTAAAAAAATCAATACCGCATGTTCCGCTGTCAAAACACGCGCGTATGTCCCAGGTATCGCCCCCACCAACTGTAAAATCTTGCGATGCACCTGGTGCAATACTAACACTGACGCCACTGCCCCAAGCAGTCAAACAATCATCTGGAATGGCAACATTGGTAATAGTGGCAGTAGCATTTGCATTGGTGACACGTATTGTTCCTGAGAATATTTCATCGTCATCATCTACGGGACAACCAGAAAGAAAGGCTGTCGCCAGCAAAACACCAGGAAGGAAAAAAATTTCGTCGTTTTCATGAACACCCCCCCACCGTGTTGGTAACAGGTGAGTAATAACAGGATATAAATAAGGAAATCTTTGTCATATATCAAAATTTCAGTTTATTAAAATTTTAGACTTGGCCTGGTGGCGAGCACGATAAATGGCAGGTATTTACAAACGTGTTACGGTTGTCGGTTAAGCTTATTCCAGATTAAATGACAGCATTTCTGGCTGCCCATTACGTGTAATTTCTATCTGAATCTGGCTTAAGGTGCCGAGTTTTGCGTATTGGGTCATGGCATCCTGGATCGAATTGAGTGGTTCACCATTGACGCTTTTAATGATATCGCCCTGCTTTAAACCAAGTTGTTCATAAAGACTGCCTTTTTTCAGTTTACGGACCAGGAAACCGCCTTCCTTACGGGGCATGATGTAGGCCGCTCGCAGGAATTCCGGGTCTTTCAGTTTTTCACCAATAATACCCCTTGGCATGGAAAAATCATTTTTACCAAGTCGCCTTATTTGGCTGTCGAGATTTTGGTTGTTATTTTGGATAACCGAAACGGCATCGCTGGCCAGTCCTTCAGCCATGTCTTCCAGGACCAGGCTTTCCAGGACACCGGCACGCTGTAAAATAGCGCGATCAGGGTAGACGGCATGAAGTATCGCGCCATGGGCCACTTCTTCTCCCAGTGTAAAGGCCGCTTGTGGTTGACCATCGGCACTGATGAGGGCCACGCTGTTTTCGCCTGCTGCCACGATTCCAGTTAAAATCAGGTTCAGGCTGCTTAAAGGTACTTCAGTTGGGGTCGCCTGATTTTCGATTATATTGGCCTGGCCGAACAAATGCGCATTCAATAAAATTTGAATATCGGGGATATTGTTTTTACCCACTTGCTGGGACGAGCCTGTGGATGCGACCATATAGGGTAAATTTGGCCGGACCAGGCGCCAGGTCCAGTCAGCCATACTGGAAGCGAGCATAAAAATTACAAATATATTCAATAACAGGAACAGGCGGTTGGCGCCAAATCGTTGCACGATAGATTGCCATACCCGTGTCAGTGATTGTGTAATCGTTTCAAGGGCATCAGCAGTCATGGGCTAATTATAACGGAATTGCCAAAAAGCGGTTGAATTTATTGCTCATTATGGGGCTTGCCTGGTTTGGTTTATTGAGGCTGTACTGATGGTTCAATGCCGGATATCATCCAGGCGTAGTGTACTTATACACTTTAAAACAAGACAAAAAAAGGCAAAAAGCCGGGCAATTTATACCAGTGGAATCGAGCTCACAGAATAAGTCACCACCAGATGCGTTGATGTTCTTGTCAGAGACTTGTCCACATTGTCCACAAGTATTGCTGAACCTCACTGATCTTTTAAAAGCGGGTGATTTGGCCAGCCTCAAGATATTAAATATTTCTCATCATTCACGGCAAGCCCGGGAGCTGAATATAAGAAGCCTGCCCTGGGTAAAAATTGGCCCATTTGAGATTGAGGGCCTGAGCCGTGCGCACGAGTATGCAAAATGGGCCAGGGCAGTGAATACGATCGAAGGTTTATGCGATTATTTAAAACTATTACTCGAAACTGGCCAACTTAAAAAAGCGGAATATGTAATTGAATCAGAAGACGAGGGTTTTGATGCCCTCTTGACATTAGTGGCCGATGTAGAAGCCAATATTACCGTACGAACAGGGGCATCTGCGCTACTGGAGGCGCTTGAGGGCAGCCAGAAGCTGGAGCAGGCGATATCGGAAATTGCCGGGATGCTGAAATCAGACAAGGCAAATATCCGGGCAGATGCTTGTTATTTTCTCGGGCTTACGCATAATCCAGTAGCGATTTCGATGCTCCAGCCAATGTTACGTGATGGGAATAAACATGTTCATGAACTCGCCAGTGAAAGTATTGAAAAATTATCGTTATTTTTGTAAATAGTTAGATTATCCAGCATTATTTTACCAGGAGAAGTTATGTTTAAGTTTATAACCGTCACAGTTACTGCCATATTTTTTAGCCTTGTTTTAAGTATTCCTGTAAATGCTGCTCAAGCGGTGAAAATTGGTTATGTTGATCTCCAGGCAGTTATTAACCTTAGTAAAGCAGGAAAAAAAGAACAGGAAAAAATAAGAGAATTTATTAAAGAGCGTCAAACAAAAATAGCGGCCGAAGAAAAAAAACTTGAAGCAGCGGGTAAAAAATTTGAAAAAGACCGGCTCACGATGAGCAAGGAGCAACAAGATAAAAAGAAAAAGGATTTTCAGAAAAAATTACTGGCTTTTCGGAAATTGGCACGTGATTCAGAAAAAGAAGTCAAACAAAAAGAGTCGCTTTTCACAAAAAGAGCTCTTGCTGAATTAAAAAGTATTGTTTCCGCTATCGCCAAGGAAAAAGAGTTTACGTTTATTGTAGAAAAGAGTGAAGGCGCAGTATTATATTCACAGGAAGGTATGGATATAACAGACCCGGTAATGAAAGAGTTTGATAAAAAGTTTGCCAAGTAGCGTATTATCACCATTGGCTAGTACCAGTTAATTTCCTCAGCGGTTAATGGGCCGATCAGGCTACGGGACAGATCGTCCGGGATGGCCGCCTGAGTTTTATTTATAGGTATACGTCCGGCCATAATTTCAGCGAACTCTTGTGGATATAGTGGTATTTTATCAGGCTCGGCGTAACCATCAGGATAAACGGGTAACCCGCCATCAGAATATTTGTCGCTGGCACCAAATGTATGTAATAACTCGTGGGTTATTATAATATTATTCTTTTTGTTCAGGTGTCGTTTTGCATAGGCATGAACGACACCGACCAGTCCCTTCCTCAGGCCGTAAGAATGAGCTAGTGCCTGCCCATCATTTTCATCATGGTAAATAATAAACAGGCGAATGCGTCTTGAATCAAGACCCAAAGAGCCGGTATTCATAAATAACCAGTAACGGAGCCTCAAGCTCCAGCCCATGATTGCAATAGCGCCACCTTTTCCGCTCGGGGGTTTTGGAGGATTTTCAGAAACGGGCTTGCCGAGATAATAGCGAAACTCTGGTAAATTAGTCATGTCGTAAGCTTTTCCCTCATTGACCAAAAAATCAAAAATTTCCTGAAAGTCTGATGATTGCAATTCCTTGATGTATTTTGCTATTTCACTGTTCTTGTCCCCATTTATGGCGTGTAAAGAAATATAGACTGGTTTCTGCCAGCCAGTAATTGTTGTTTGTTGAAAATATGTGGCAATAGAAATTACAACCAATACACTAAATAGAATAATTATCCTGGCCTGTTTAAAGGTGAATTTGTTGGGATTTTTGACCATAAAAAACCGGAAGGTTGTGATAATCTTTAATAACAAAAAATTATGGAACAGTTATAACAAAATTATAGATTCCGATATTGTTTATCCGGATCAAGCCCCAGCCGTTTACAGGCGAGTCTGCGGCTGGCGACCAGTTGATCCCGGGGGACATATATAAGCCCGGCAATTTTACGAATCAAATGTTCTTCATACTTGTCCAGATTGTGATCACTCAGGGCAACTTGCCACATATTTACCATAATTTCTTTTTTTTCTTCTAGCCCAAAATTTTTATTAACCAGGGTGGTAAATGGGTAGTATGAAGTGAGCCGGTCTGCTTGCTGTTCTGCCAGTTTTATTAATTCATTTGCTTTCTCTTCGCTCAACTTCAGGTTTTTCGAAAGTATTTCGCGGATTGTTTCAAGCTCTACTTTTGTAATTTCATGATCGGAGCGCATCACCTCGATCAATATGCAGGCGGTGGCCAGATTTATATGGTGTTGATCATGAAATTTCTTGTCATTCGAGGGCGCCATAAAATATTTGGCAACAAAATTATCAATAGCATTTATCATGGTTAACTCATTAAAATTGTATTGAGAGCAAGGTCTTTATATTATAAATATTATGTTCCAGTAACCTGGTTTTATATCATTTTTTCGATTTTTCTTTGTACTTTTATGAAGTTATAGCCATACTTAAATGAAGAGCAAAGTCTACTCCGGATACATAGTTTAGCACTCCTTGCCAGTAACCGCAGGCTTATGGAAAAAACGGGAATAAAAGACAAAACTAAGGCAACTGTAAAATCGGGTATTGAAATACCTGAAGTACTGGCTCCCTTGTGCGCAAATCGTAGTGACCATGATGTCAAGGCCATTCTTAAGGCATGGCGCCTGGCCAATTCTGCCCACCTGTCCCAGGTTCGGGTTTCCGGTGAACCATTTGTCGAGCATGTACTCGCCGTCGCTGTCATCCTGGCGAAATTAAGACTCGATAGTGAAACCATTATTGCCGCCTTACTGCATGATGTAGTTGAAGATACATCTGTCAAATCTGAAGACTTGAAAAGAGATTTTGGTGAAGGTGTTGCCCGCCTTGTGGAGGGCGTGACTAAAATGAGCAATATCCAGGTCCTGCATGATGAGCCTGAAAAAAAGAAAAAAGAACACGTCCGGGCAGAGAGCTTACGAAAAATGCTATTGGCGATGGCCGAGGATGTCAGGGTAGTACTGATTAAATTGGCCGATCGTTTGCACAATATGCGAACCCTGGGTTCATTGGCTGAAGACAAGCAACAACGTATTGCCCGTGAAACAATGGATATATTTGCACCACTGGCAAATCGTTTGGGTATTTGGCAAATAAAATGGGAGCTGGAAGACCTGTCATTCCGTTATATTGAGCCTGATGCCTATCATGATATTGCCAATATGCTGGCGGAAAGGCGAGTTGATCGTGAACAATATCTTGAGAAATTCGTGAGCCAGGTAAAAGCGGAACTGGTGAAAGCAGGTATCCAGGCAGAGGTATATGGTCGGCCCAAGCATATATTTGGCATCTGGAAAAAAATGCGTAATAAAAGAAAAGGGTTTCACGAAATATATGATGTCCGGGCAGTAAGAATTGTTGCCGGGGAAATAAAAGATTGTTACGCAGCGTTAGGTATCGTCCATACCCTGTGGCAATACATCCCTGGTGAATTTGATGACTATATCGCCACACCAAAAGAGAATAATTACCGCTCAATCCATACGGCGGTAATTGGTGAAAAAGGCAAAACAGTTGAGATCCAGTTGCGTACAAAAGAAATGCACCAGCAATCAGAATATGGAATTGCGGCCCATTGGCGATACAAGGAAGGGTCTGCGGTGGATGCCAGTTTTGATGAGAAAATAAACTGGTTACGGCAACTACTGGAATGGAAAGACGAGGTTTCAGGGGCCAGTGAATTTGTTGATCAATTTAAGTCAGCGGTATTTTCAGATCGAGTTTATGTGTTCACACCTATGGGGAATATCATCGATTTACCCCAGGGTGCTACGCCGATCGATTTTGCATACGAGATTCATTCTGAAGTCGGCCATCGTTGCCGGGGCGCAAAAGTTGATGGCAGAATCGTACCGCTTACCTACGTGTTAAAAACCGGAACCAAGGTTGAAATTCTAACAGTCAAAAAAGGCGGGCCAAGCAGGGACTGGTTGAACCCTCACCTGGGATATATACATACCACACGTGCTCGCACCAAGGCGCAATACTGGTTCCGACAACAGGATCGCGAAAACAATATTTCATCGGGGCGTAACAGTATAGAGCGGGAGCTTAAAAGACTGGGTTATCATGAGATCGGGCACGAGGCCATGGCCCATGCCGCAGCTTATGAGAATACGGACGACTTTTTTGCGGCTATTGGCCGTGGTGAATTTAAAAATGCACAAGTTATAAATGTCATCAGGTCGCTGGTCAGCCCTGGAACGCCAAAACCGGAATCAGGCAAGCTTGTTACCCATAAACGAAAAGTCGTGGGCACCAGTGCTATCCAGATACAGGGTATAGGAAATTTACTCACCCAAATAGGACAATGTTGCAAGCCTGTATATGGCGATCAAATTATTGGATATATAACCCGGGGGCGCGGGGTGACGGTGCACAGGTCTGATTGCCCAAACGTACTTAAATATATTAACGAGCAGAGTGAACGATTGATCGAGGTTAGCTGGGGAATTGAAAAGGGCGAAACTTACCCTGTTGATATACAGATACAGGCCTATGATCGTCATGGTCTACTAAAGGATGTAACATCATTACTCTCAGATGAAAAACTGAATGTTGTCGCTGTCAAAACATCCCTTGATCAAAATAAAAATATGGCGACCATGCTACTTACGGTTGAGATTGAAGATATATCAGCGTTAAGCAGAGTGCTGGTGAAACTGGAACAGTTGCCCAATGTACTGGAGGCATCAAGACGCAGGTCATAGGAGAACCGGTTGATTATTTTTTGGCCTGTGGTTATCAAATAAAAATATAGAAATATTTATATGAATAAGAAAAAATTGTCCGAGCTTAAGGCATTATTAAGTTTGCCCACGGCGCCTTTTCGTGAGCACTATATTATTGAATATGCAGTCAGAGTACTCGCAAAATCCAATGTTCCGTTTTTCAAAGATCCTTGTGGCAATATCATCATCGGTGTTTCATCGGTTGTGCAATATAAAAAACTTGTTCAGCGACCATCAAGGGAACCGATACGATTATTTATTGCCCACATGGACCACCCGGGATTTCATGGCGTCAAATGGTTGAAAAATAAAAATTTGCTGGCGAAGTGGTTTGGCGGTTCACCGGTAAAATATATATCTGGTGCCAGAGTATCTGTATTTGGAAACTATAATAATACTTGTTTCTCAGGCAAAATAATCAAACCAAAACTGGTAAGCAAAAAATGGGCAATTGATTCAGCCGAGGTAAGGCTTGATCCCGGGCAAATAGAATATAGAGATCGGCCCAGGGCCAAGGATTTATTTGGCAGTTTCAAATTTACAAAACCGGTAACAGTGCGTGGCAAACGGCTTTATACAAATGCAGTTGATGACCTGTGTGGTGTTTTTGTAATTTTACAAACAGCCATAACCAGCTTCAAGACAACATCCAGAAAAGAGAAACCATTTCTTGGCCTCCTGACCCGGGCCGAAGAAGTGGGCTTTATTGGTGCCGTGGCACATTTTGATTTGGGCTGGTTGCATAAGGCAAGGCGCCCTGTTGTTTGTATCAGCCTGGAGGCATCAAGAACCTTGCCTGGCGCCCGTATTGGTAAAGGCCCGGTTGTCAGGACAGGTGACAGGCGGACAGTTTTTAGTGCCAATGAATTAAAGGTGTTATCTGACCTGGCAGTAAAAGTGCTACCAGGCAAACACCAGAAACGGATTATGGATGGCGGTGCCTGTGAGGCGACGGCTGCTACTGTATTTGGATTCCCGGTAATTGGGATCTCTTTGCCACTGGGAAATTATCATAACCAGGGCTTTGAGGGTGGTCCGGAGTGTCGTGGCCCTGGCGGCCCAGCCCCGGAATTTGTACACCTGGACGATATACGGGGCGAAATGAAATTGTGCCGGGCATTGATGCGTACAGGACTGGAGTGGCAGCAACCATGGAAAAAACAAAAAAAATTGCTGCTTGAAAATAAAAAATATTATGCTAAATATATGAAGTAATTGTAGTAAATTAGTAAATTAATTTTGTTATTCAGTTATCAATAAAATTACATAAATTATCAGGAGTAATGTACGTGGACCGAAACCTCTGGACCAACAAGTTCAAAGCATCAGGAATTCATCTGGCACTGAGCACAATTATATTTCTTGTTTTTCTTTATATACTAATTTTTCATTGGTATCCCCTCCCGTATTTCCATTCGGATGGTGGCTGGCAGGGTGTTCGGATTATGTTATTTGTCGATGTTGTGTTGGGCCCATTGCTGACTTTCATCGTTTTTAATTATAAGAAACCACGTAATAAAATCATTTTTGATTTATCTATTATTGCCGTTATCCAGATAGGCGCATTAATTTGGGGTGTAAATGCTGTCTATAATGGCCGACCAGTAGTGATTGTTTATTATGAAGGAAGTTTTAATTCCCAGGAGGCCAGGGTTTTTTATGATCTGGGTGTTGATGTTAACAAAATTAAAGGTGACGGGCATCCGCCCATAGTTGTGGTCTCAGCATTGAAAGGTCGGGCAGATGGGGAAGCAAGAATAAAACTTTATAATCGTGGCTTTAGTGAATTACAGATTATCGATACCTATGAAACAGTTTCGGAAAATATAGACAGGATTAAAGGTGATTCCGATACTTTTAATTTTTATATAACAAAAAATGAGCCCAGAAAAAGAATGCTTGAAGAATATCTAAAAAATGGTGATAAAAACCCAGAAGATTTTATTATTAGACATTACGTTGGAAAATTTTCTGGTGGACTGATTATTTTTGACAAGCAGGGAAAATATATTGAGACGCTTATTGATAAATGACAGATTGATTTAGGTAGTCTCTGATACTCTCAGGATTATTTTTCTGGGACCAAACAGCCATGTGTCGGTCTTCGAAGAAGGATTCAAACGTTACGCCGGTACATTATTTGCGTTAGCTCCGTTACCAGTTGTTGCGATACATCTTCCATTACTGAATAAATAGTGTTGGACAATTTGTCCCTGGCCACTCCAATCAAGTGTGGCAAACGAACCGAACGACTCAGAATTTTTGTCTCCTGGCTATACAGGTGCAATATTTCACGAAGTAATACCAAAAACTGGTTACGACTATAGAGCCTGGCGAAAGCTGTCCGGATTCGTGGCGTTTTTTCCCATTGCTGGAATAACCGGTATGATGTATCAAACAATTGTTCCATGCGTAAACGCCTTATTTTTTCTATGTCGTTGTATTTAAATTCGATCGAGAATGGTAATGCAGAAGTCTGCTGAAAAAACTTCTGGTCGATTTTTCTGGCTTCTTGCAGAAGTGAGGTAATCGGTATTTCCTCAAGTGATTTCCCCCCTTGTCTCGCCTGGTAGGCACTGGATATAACGAGGAAATCCTTTTCTTCTTCCTTTTTTACATTTGCATCAAGAAATGACTGGAACGGGGGTAACAGCAATCGAAATAAAGTATTTTTCTTCAGTGCCTCAGAGGTGTCCCGGCTAAAAGCGCGCATCATATATTGATCCATTTCGCATAACACACGGACTTTATCCATAATGAAAACCGGTCACTATTTGGGTGCTTTCATAGCTTTGTGAAAACCGATCATTCCCCCGAGCAGTGTTTTCTGTGAGACGTTCTGGTATCCCAATTGTTCAAGCAACTGGGAAAATTCGTCTGCCGAATAGAACATACGCAAGGTATTAATAAAGTAATCGCGACAATTTAGTGCCGCGCTACCACTATGAAAAATAACGGCCGTGATGGTAAGGCAGACACGCAGATAAGTGTAATACAAAGTTTCAATGGCTTTATTATCAGGGCGCAACATATCGCTGTGATAAAAGTAGCCGCCGGGTTTGAGTACTCGCTGGATTTCACTGGATACATCCATAATACGCAAGTGCCGGGATGCATATTGTAAGGTTACGATATCGAAATGGTTGTCCGGGAACGGCAGGCTGTGGGCATCACCAATAAAACTTTCGATATGCTTACCCTGTTTTTTTGCAGAAACCAGGCCAACCTCCTGCATGGCCACACTCCTGTCTATTGCGCATACTTCCAAATCCGGTTGTTTGTCCAGGAGCGCCAAACCGATGGCATTTGTGCCCGCGCAAACATCCAGTGCTTTTTGGCCGCTACTGACATCGATCGTGGCCAAAAACTCTCGTCGGAACCAGTTCCACAACCCTAAACTGGCAACGTGGTTTGCCCGATCATAATATTTGGCCACATCTGCAAAAACTTCATTAAGTTCCTCGTTCCAGACATGATCGAATTTCTGCTCCCGGTTATTTTCCCTTATTGCAAACTGTTTGGTATGTACGCCATTGACCATCATTTATTCCCTTGTTTTATATTATTTTGCCCATGACAATATGGCTTTTTTATGCTTCCAAACCGAATCATTTGTCCTGATTATTTTTTCCGCTTATATCGTCATCATCTTTTAAAATTCGGTAAGCAGGCCCTTCAAGATCATCAAACTGCCCATTCCTGATGGCCCAGAAAAAAACCGTGATTACCAGTAGTATAAAAACTACTGCAATCGATACCAAAAGATAAATTATATCCATAAAAAGTTAAGTAGCAGTATGCCTTAGACGTATAGAGTTTAAAACAACGATTAACGAGCTAACCGACATTCCTATGGCAGCCATCCAGGGCGTGACCACGGCGGAAATAGCCAGTGTGATTGCGATAGTATTATAAAGCAGTGCCCACGAGAGATTCTGCTTCAGGACTAACATTGTTTTTTCAGCCAGTTTAACGGCAGTATAAATTCTGCTAATTTTATCTGTGATCAGGACTATATCTGATGATGCGGCAGCAAGTGCCGCACCCTCACCAATAGCAATCGATATATCAGCGCAAGCCAGCACCGGCGCGTCATTAATACCGTCTCCCACCATCACAACTACATGGCCTTTATCCTGTAGTGCCTTCACGTAGTCAAGTTTCTCACGGGGCGTTTTTGAGGAGATGATATTGTCAATGCCGACCTGCCTGGCCACGTATTTAGCCGGGGCAGTATGATCGCCCGTTAGCAGGCTTACAGTTTTGCCGGCAGTTATGAGTTTTTTTATCAGGCCAGCAGCATCATCCCGAACCTCATCGGTAAAATGGAAACCTGCAACCAGGTTTTTCTTATTGGCAAGATACACTTTTGTTGCGCCATCATCAGTATCGATATCATCTTGTCCATTGGCTGATTGCGCACAGACACTATTTATAAAATTCGCGGAGCCAATAAACCATTTTGTATCTTTAACTTGGCCTGATAAGCCCAGCCCGGGATGGTTGACAATATCTGTTGCCGATTCTGCAATAAAATCAGAATGATTTTTCAGGGCATTGGCCAATGGGTGTGCAGAGCCAGTCTCAAGCGCGCTGGAAATTTTTAATACCTCAGCCTCAGTCAATTTCCCATAAGTTGTCACTTTCTTTATTTTGAAATTTCCGGTAGTGAGGGTGCCGGTTTTATCGAAAATAAAATGTGACGCCCTGGCCAGTACCTGGAATTTATTCCCTTTGGTTAATAAAATTCCACGGGAAGTCAGAAAACCCATTGCCGTGGAAAACGCGGTCGGAGTTGCCAGTGACAGGGCGCACGGGCAGGCAACAATGAGTATGGCGATCACCACCGGGATGGCCAGTTCTGGCATGGCCTGCCACCAGTAGGCGCCAGCTACCAGGGCAATCAATAAGACAATAGTCACGAAATAACTGGCTATCCTGTCTGCCAGCAAGGCGATAGCGGGTTTTTCTGATTGGGCACGCGCAACCAGTCTGGCCAGAGTAGCCAGTACTGTATCCTGGGCAACATGGGTAACGCGCAGTTTGACTGGGTGATCCCGGTTGACGCTACCACCTATAATTTGATCGCCGCTTTTTCGCAAAACAGGATAACTCTCACCTGTCATTAGCGATTCATCCAGGCTTGACTGTCCCGCTATGATTACGCCATCAACGGGTACAATTTCCCCTGGTCGGACTAGCAGGACATCTCCCATTGTTATATCTGAAGCCGGCAGGGTTTCTTCAATATTTTTTTCGTTTACTCTTGTTGCCATGAGCGGGTTTCGTTGTGTCACCGCCTCAATACGATTTGCAGTATGTTTGCGGGCATTGAGTTCAAAATATCTTGCCGATAAAAGAAAAAAAACGAACATAACGATGGCGTCAAAGTAAACATGACCATAACCGGTAACTGTCGCGTAAGCCGATGCGATAAAGGCGATTCCGAGGCCCAGCGAGACCGAGACATCCATCCCGATTTTCATATTTTTAATATTACGAACCGCATTTTTTGTAAACGGATCAGCGGCGTAAATAATTATCGGTATCGTTAATCCAAGACTAAGCCAGCGAAAAAAAGTACGTATACCGTTTTCCATATCAAGCGCAGCATCGCTGTACATGGCAACGGCCAGTATCATTACTTGCATGCCCAGGATTGCGGCGAGCCCCAGTCGCTTTAGAAGAGATTTTTTTTCGGTATCAAATACTGCTTCCTGGCTTTGTGGGTCATAGGGGTAAGCGCGATAACCAATATTATTTATGCCTTCGAGAATGGCGCTCAATTTAATTTGACTGTCATCCCAGACAATCTGGGCGCGGTGGGTAGCGTAATTGATAATGACGGAATGAATGCCGCCAAGTTTTTTCAGGTAGGTTTCGTTTAACCAGACGCAGGCAGCACAGGTAATACCTTCCAGTATCAGTGATGCTTCTTTTAGCTGGTTTTGAGTGGAGTAAACAAAACTTTGTTGTACTTGTGGATTGTCAAAAGCCTGCAATTCACGCAATGAGGCGGGTACGGTATTTAACCTGCTGTTGGCAGGTGTCTGCCGATCCTGGTAATAATCGTCCAGCCCAGCTGCCTGGATGGCCTGGCAAACGGCCAGGCAACCCAGGCAACACATGGGTCGTGCCGACCCCTTAATATCAATATTGATATTTGTAGGTACCGGGACAGGCAGACCGCAGTGATAGCAATGGTGTTCTGATTCTTCAGTGACCCGGTCAAGAGTTTTGGAGCTTGTAGACATAGGTTCCGTTAATAACGTGTATCGGTCTTGTATTTGAGCAGGCAGGCCCGCAGGGCCCTATTTTTTGATGATTGGGTAAAATAGTGACCCTGTTTATTTTAGATAACAATTAATAAAAAATGATATAAATCAATTTAATAAGCCCAAAGCGCTGTTAGAATGCCACCGGTTTACCGTTTAGGACATGATAATTCCCTGAATTATCGATGACTTTAATCAAGAAATCGTTCATAAATCAACAAAGAATATGATATATAAGCCATACCGATTTATATAAGCCGGTACAGGTGACCGCGGCGCTAATTTCAAGGGGAAACGGGAATGGTATTAAATCATGTTTGGGGGTTGTTTGCCCATCCAGAAGAAGAATGGCAGGAAATACGTAAAGAGAATTGTGGTATCGGCCGATGTTATTGTACCCACGTATTATTCCTCGCTGCTATCCCGCCTGTAGCCGGTTTTATCGGCACCACCCAGATTGGCTGGCATCTGGGAAGTGGAGAGGCGGTAAAATTAACGCTTGAGAGTGCCCTGGGCATTTCGTTAATGTATTACCTGGCCATGCTGGTTGGCGTTTTCAGTATTGGCAAGTTGATTCACTGGATGGGGCAGACCTATGGCGCCAAGCAATCTCTGCCACGATGCATTGGCCTGGCCGCGTACACCGCAACCCCGCTTTTTTTAACCGGCCTCATGGGACTGTATCCGATATTGTGGTTGAATTTTCTTGTTGGCCTGCCGGCCCTGGCTTATACCGTTTACCTGTTATATCTCGGGGTACCGATCATGCTTGAGATTAGTAAAGAACGCGGCTTTCTGTTTTCAACTGCCGTGTTGGCGGTGGGACTGGTAGCGCTGGTTGCCTTGATGGCCGTGACGATTGTGATTTGGGATGCCGGGATAGGTCCGGTTTTGAGCGATTAGCACTTTTTTAGAATAAATCTAAATTTTAAAATTATTAAAACTAAACTCTAGAGTCTCATTAATTTAAGGAATGGCCATGGCTGATAAAGAAACCTATAACTATACTGTCGTCCGGCAGTTTGCCATTATGACCATCGTCTGGGGTGTTGTCGGCATGCTCGTAGGTGTGGTGATCGCCTCACAAATGGCATGGCCAGCATTGAATTTCGATACGCCCTGGCTGACCTTTGGTCGTTTAAGGCCCCTGCACACCAATGCAGTCATATTTGCGTTCGGTGGTTCCGCCTTGTTTGCGACTTCCTATTATATTGTTCAGCGAACATGCCATGCCCGTTTATTTGCTGGCAGGCTGGCCGCTTTCACATTCTGGGGATGGCAGCTGGTTATTTTATCTGCTGCGATTACCCTGCCCCTTGGTATTACCACGTCAAAAGAATATGCAGAACTGGAGTGGCCAATTGATATCCTTATTACTCTCGTCTGGGTGTCTTACGCCATTGTATTTTTTGGCACCATCGTCAAGCGAAAGACACCCCATATCTATGTTGCCAACTGGTTTTTTGGTGCCTTTATTCTGGTCGTGGCCTTGTTACATGTTGTTAATAGCGCCGCGATACCCGTCAGTTTGTTTAAATCCTACTCGGTTTATTCCGGTGCCCAGGATGCCATGGTGCAGTGGTGGTATGGCCACAATGCCGTTGGATTTTTTCTGACCGCAGGTTTTCTGGGCATGATGTATTATTTTGTGCCCAAGCAGGCAAATCGTCCGGTTTATTCGTATCGATTATCTGTTGTTCATTTTTGGGCCCTGATCTTTACCTACATCTGGGCCGGCCCCCATCATTTACACTACACCGCATTACCAGACTGGACCCAGTCACTGGGCATGGTTTTTTCATTAATTCTGCTGGCGCCTAGTTGGGGCGGTATGATCAACGGTATCATGACCCTGTCAGGTGCCTGGCAAAAATTACGAACTGATCCCATACTCCGATTCCTTATTGTGTCGGTCTCGTTTTATGGCATGTCAACATTTGAGGGCCCAATGATGGCCATCAAAACTGTTAACGCCTTATCCCATTATACTGACTGGACAATTGGCCATGTCCATTCTGGTGCCCTGGGCTGGGTTGCCATGATATCCATGGGGGCAATGTATTATTTAATCCCCAGGCTTTTTGATCGTAAAATTTACAGCGTGCAGTTAATTGAAATCCATTTCTGGCTGGCCACCCTGGGTATTGTTTTATATGTCGCCTCTATGTGGGTATCCGGCGTAATGCAGGGCTTGATGTGGCGAGCGGTTAATGCCGACGGCACACTGACCTATAGTTTTGTTGAAAGCGTACAGGCGTTGCATCCATTTTATATTGTCAGGTTTCTAGGCGGCACGTTCTTTTTAGTTGGCATGTTGGTGATGGCCTACAATATCTGGCGAACAGTTGAAGGCGCTAAACCGGCAATCGCAGCAATTCCTGCACCAGCCCATTAGCGGGGGAACATTTATGTTAAGTCACGAAAAAGTAGAAACAAATATTGGCTTAATGCTGGTACTGGTTTTGATTGTTGTTAGCGTTGGCGGTCTGGTTCAGATTGTGCCACTTTTTTTCCAACACTCGACAACGGAGCCCGTCCAGGGCTTGAAGCCTTACACGGCGTTACAACTTGAGGGCCGGGATATTTATATTCGCGAAGGTTGTAGTGTATGCCATTCACAAATGATTCGTCCGTTCAGGGCAGAGACAGAACGTTACGGTCATTATTCAGTGGCAGGTGAGTTTGTTTATGATCGGCCTTTCTTGTGGGGATCCAAACGAACAGGCCCTGACCTGCATCGAGTCGGCGGCCGTTATGGTGATGACTGGCACCGCGTACATTTGAACAACCCGCGCGATGTTGTGCCTGAATCAATTATGCCTAGTTATCCGTGGCTTGCCGAAAATCAACTGGATGGAAAGTATATTCAGAAAAAAATGACTGTGCTCAGGACACTTGGCCATCCTTATAGTGATGAACAAATTGCCGGCGCACCTGGGAAATTAAAGGGCAAAACAGAAATGGATGCCATGGTTGCCTATTTGCAAAGCCTTGGTACTGCAATCAAGACCAGGAGATAGAATGATGCTTATGTTTCATATATTCTGGACCGTATTACTGTTTTTAATATTCATTGGCATTATTTTTTGGGCTTTTAATGGTTCCCGCAAAACATCATTCGATCAAGCTTCAAGAATGCCCCTTGAGGATGATGATGAGCCAACAATACATAAAGATCGGAGTTGATCGGTATGGCAGATTTTACAAGTGAATTCTGGAACTGGTTTATTATAATCCCGGTAGTTGCCGGGTTTATATTTTGTCTTTTTTTAATAATCTGGATGTCTGGCGGCACACCCACTGGCGCGAAAGCAAAACCCACTGGCCATGTCTGGGATGAAGACCTGCAGGAGCTTAACAATCCATTACCAGGCTGGTGGGTGAATCTTTTTTATATCACGATTGCATTCGGTGCAATTTATCTTGTACTTTACCCGGGGCTGGGCAGCTATGAAGGCCTGTTGGGATGGACGTCTCAGGGTCGATACGAAAAAGAGATCAAGGCGGCTGATAAAAAATTTGGGCCTATTTACAAAGCTTATGCCCAGGTAAATCTTCGGACCCTGGTTCACGATGCCAAGGCCATGAAAACAGGCCAGCGCCTGTTTACAAATTATTGTACGATTTGCCATGGTTCTGATGCCGGTGGCGCGCCGGGTTTTCCAAGTCTTACTGATTCATCATGGTTATATGGCGGTGAGCCTGAACAAATAAAGCAAAGCATCATGAACGGACGTTCTGGTGTGATGCCAGCCTGGGAGCCGGCCCTGGGGGCAAAAGGGGTGCACGAGGTTGGTGAATACGTGATCAGTTTAAGCGGGCGCAAGGTACATATCAGTGCAGCAGAGGCCGGTGAAAAACGGTTTATGGCCATGTGTGCGGCTTGTCATGGAAAAGACGGCAAGGGTAATATCGCCATTGGTGCGCCTGATTTGACAGACAATACCTGGCTCTATGGCGGCTCGCAAAAAACCATTAACGAGTCCATTGCCAAAGGCCGTGGTGGCAAAATGCCGGCCCATAAGGACTTCCTGGGCGCTGACAAGGTTCATTTACTGGCAGCCTATATCTACAGTCTTTCGCAATGATTTCGACGTCTCATCTTTCTTTAATGTAGGTAACAACCAAGATAACGATTATGTCTAGAAACCCTGAACAAAATCCAGCGTCGCCTGGCACATCACCAATAACTTTAAAAATCATTTCGATTTTTTGGCCCTCGTTTTTAACAGCAGGCCTGGCCACCATTCTCTGTTTTTCAGTATTTGATCCAGAGATGATGCTGCTGGATACTCATTTTTCAAGCGCAAGCAGGCTCGGTGCTTATACCACCGGCTTTTTTTCATTTTGGGTGTTAACAGCAAGTTCCTGCGCTTTGACCTGTTATTTCAAAAAACCGTGCGCAGTTACAAAGACCAAATCAGCAAATTTAAAAATAGACGCGGAAGGACCTGTTAAAGGTAATACCTGATACCGGGGTACCTGATAACAGGATAAGTTAGCAAGCCTGGGTTAACCGAATCACGGACCCGGGTAGTTCCTGGTTTCAGTGCCCACACAGAATCCTGGTATCCACCGTTTGTTTGCAGAATTTAGTTAATATGCTATCCAGGAATTTCTAATCATCCAATATGTCTCAGCAGCAAAATAAAATAGATCAATCAAACCCGCTCTACGAAAAAAATCAAAAAATTTATTCCCGAGAGGTGCACGGGTTATTTGCACTATGGCGGGTAACTGGCGTTATTATTTTATTGGGTATTTACTATGGTACCCCGTGGTTACGTTGGCAAGGCCAGCAGGCTATTTTACTGGATTTACCCGAACGTAAATTTCACATTTTTGCATTGACATTCTGGCCCCAGGATTTTTTCTATCTTGCAATTTTACTCATAATAGCTGCCCTGGCATTATTTTTCTTTACGACACTCGCTGGCAGGTTATGGTGCGGTTATGCCTGTCCGCAGACAGTGTGGACAGAAGTTTTTCTGGTAATGGAGCGATGGATAGAAGGCAATCGCATGAAGCAGATGAAGCTGGATCAGTCTGCTTTTAACATAGAAAAATTTCTAAAAAAATTCAGCAAGCATTTTGTCTGGATAATTTTTTCAGCCTATACGGGATTTACCTTTGTTGGTTACTTTACGCCCATCACCGGGCTGGCAGAAAAAATCATCCAGCTTTCCCTTGGACCGTGGGAAACATTCTGGGTCGTATTTTACAGTTTTGCGACTTACGGGAATGCCGGCTGGATGCGTGAACAGGTTTGCCTGCACATGTGTCCTTATGCGCGCTTCCAGAGCGCCATGTTTGATAAAGACACGTTAGTTATTGCCTATGATGAGACGCGGGGCGAGCCACGAGGCTCAAGAAATAAAAAAACTGATTACCAGGATAAGGGCCTTGGAGATTGCATCAATTGCACGCTTTGTGTCCAGGCTTGCCCAACCGGAATTGATATCCGCGATGGATTGCAATACCAGTGTATTGCCTGTGCGGCTTGCATTGATGTATGCGATGAAGTCATGGTTAAGATGGATTACAAGCCTGGATTAATAAAATACACAACTGAAAATGCTGTCCATGGAAAAGCAAGTCATTTTTTCAGGCCCAAAACCGTTATCTACGGTGCAATTCTCCTGGTCTTATTGTCTGGCCTTGTGATAGCCCTGTTTACCAGGTTGCCATTGGAGATGGATATCATGCGTGACAGAAATACACTCTATCGAGAATTACCTGATGGCCTGATTGAGAATGTGTATGTCCTGAAAGTGTTAAACATGGATTCAGTGCCCCACGAATATAAATTAACAGTGAGTGGCATTGAAAATATGAAAATGAAAATGAAAATGAAAATGAATTTTGACCATATGCTGGTACCATCAGGCGAGATCGTTGAAATGCCGATTGTGCTGCAGGTGCCGCGCAGCAGGCTTGTCAAACGCAGCAATGCCGTAGAGTTCACGCTTGTGGCTAAAGACAAACCGGCACTGACCGTGACAGAGGAAGCACGATTCCTCGGCCCGATACCAACCAACTAAACAGGTTAAAACGAATGGAAAAAAAATGGTTTCAACAACCCTATGTCTGGTTCGTGATTAGTATTCCAGCTACCGCTGTCGTTTTGAGCATGATATTACTTTATCTTGCGATCAATGGCCGTGACCCGATGGTTGTTGATGATTATTACAAAAAAGGCCGGGCAATCAATGAGGTATTAACCAGGGATAAACGGGCCGCGGAAATGGGGCTGACAGCAACCATGGAGATTAATTATAAAACCAATAAAATTAACTTCGAATTCCAGGCCAGAAATAAACTTACACTGCCAGAAATTTTAGAATTGAAAATTACCCACGCCACCCGGGGGGAGCTGGATGAAGTTGTCCGGCTTTACCGATCACACACAGGTCTGTATCAGGGCCAGTTGCCAGAACGGGATCTACAAGCAGGTAAATGGTATCTGGAACTGGGAACCAAACAATGGCGTATCACAAAAAGAATAACCCTGCCCATAAAAAAGAAAATTACGCTCCAGTCCAGTCATTAGTTAATTAATTTTTATCCAGATGTTAAGCCAGGATCTAATCACCGTTTTCCTGATGGGGCTGGTTGGTTCGGTCCACTGTGTTGGCATGTGTGGCGGCATTGCCAGCTTACTCGGCGGTCAAATACAGACCGGTAATACCCTGCCACGACATATCCTGGGCTTCAGCCTGCTTTACAATACCGGACGCATAAGCAGTTACATTGTTGCAGGCGTTCTGATTGCAGTCCTGGGACAGCTGACTGCCAACGCGGGGCAAAGCGCAGGATTGCCAGACATCAGTCGATTGCTTATTGGTTTGCTCACTTTGTTTTTCGGTTTTTACTTAATGGGATGGACATTTTTTTTATTACCTTTAGAAAAAGTGGGCAGTTTTTTATGGCGACGGATTGAGCCCATTACCCGCAAATTATTACCGGTACGGTCATGGCCACAGGCTTTTCTGCTGGGTTCGTTATGGGGCTGGTTGCCCTGCGGCCTGGTTTACGTGGCATTAAGCTGGTCGGCTGTCAGTGCTGATCCGGTGCAGGGTGGTTTGCTCATGGCGGCATTTGGTTTAGGCACGCTGCCGGCCATGTTGGGCATGAGCCTGACAGGCAATCGCCTGGGTCAATTACTGGCTCAGCCAAACCTGCGCATGGGAATTGGTGTCCTGGTGATTCTTTATGGATCCTGGATGCTCTGGTTCGTGGTTGCCGGGAAACTGGGAACTGGTTCACATTTAGAGCATTTTTAGTTAAATATTGCTCCATTAATATCAATACAATCAATATGTTAAATTAATATCCAGCAACGTGAACTGGCTCACGGCCAGGATCTGATTTTGTCCCTATTATCCCTGTATAGCGTCAGTAAAAACAGGACTGGATCTAATCCAGGTATTTGGGAGATAGTTATGGAAAACCTGAAAACCACACTCATCGGCACCCTGCTGGAGGCACACTTGTGTTACACCAACAGCAATGCAGCCCGTGGCCATGAGCTGCTGAGCGATGGATTGGCCAGTGCCCGAGAAATAGAATTCACTACGTTTGGCTGCCTGCCAAACAAAATTATGGCCCAACTCTGCGCCCGAGCCCTGGTCGAGAATATCGAGATAGATTTTGTTCGTAGCTTAATCCTGAAAAATAGACTGGATTCCATTACTGGCCGGGCCGTTGCAAAATGGCCTGTGCCTGTCAAAATTTACTCATTGGGCCGGTTCACCGTTACAGTCAATGGCGCACCCCTGGCTGGGAAAGGTAAGGCCCAGCGCAAGCCAGTTGAGTTACTCCAGGCCATTATTGCCCTGGGCGGTCGTGACGTGTGTATCCAGAAAATTTGCGATTGCGTCTGGCCGGACGTGGAGGGCGATGCCGCATATCAAAATTTTACCGTGACCCTGTTTCGACTGCGCAAATTGATTGGAAATGATGCGATTACCTTGCAGGATCGGAGGGTGACCCTGGACAGTAGACAGTGTTGGGTCGATGTCTGGGACCTGGATCGACTGGTGGGCAAGTTAGAAGGACTGGGTAATCATTTTTCACTGTCTTATGATGAGATAACCGAAACCATGGATCGCATCCTGACGCTTTATAATGGCCCTTTCCTGGGCGAAGGCGAGGTCAACAGCTGGTCCTTATCGTTACGAGAGCGCCTGCGTAGTCGTTTTATCAGGGTATTGATGGTCGTGGGTCGAACCTATGAACAAATGGACTACTGCGACGAAGCAATAATTATTTATCAGAAGGCGCTTGAGCTGGACCCCCTGGCAGAGGAATTTCACCAGCGATTAATAAGCTGTCTGGCGAACCTGGGCAGATATGCCGAGGGGATTGCGGCCTTCAAACGTTGTGAGCAGGTGTTAGTGTCATTGTTGCGGGTAAAACCTGCTCTGGAGACCCTGGCAATCTACAAAGAATTGCAAAAACAACAAGCGCCTGAGCTGCACGTAGTAAGTAGTCACTGACAACCAGTAGACCTAAACAGGGTTTCTCCCTGGACTTAAGGCTAAACATCTATTTTTTGTCAAAAAAAGGCCCCGCACAAGCGGGGCTTATTAAATCCTCTAACCACAAATTATTATTATAATTCCTTCGCTATTTGTCTTTCTTGTCTTTTTTTGCAGCCGCAGCATGGTCGGCTTGTAACTCAGCCGCCGCTTTTAATTCTTTGGCCCGGGTTTTCATGCGCTCGTTTCGCTTATCCCAGGCACCTTCCTTTTGTTTGACCGTTTCTTCGCCAAACAATACATGGCGCATAAATTCAGCACCAGATTTCACGACTTCCAGTTGGTCAGTTTTCAGCTTTTCCAGCAATTCAGGGTCAATTTCGTAGTTTTCATGAAATTGTTCACTGGTGACAAAGTTCTGGAACTGGTCCACGTTATAACTGGCCATGAAAAACAGTTGCAGGCTCATTTCCGAGGGTTTGCCGATGGTGGGTCCGGCTGATTTCTTTTTCAAGATCAGGCGTCGCCATTCCCGGGTCAAGGGGTCGTGCTCTTCCAGGCCTTGTTCCTTGCGATACTCGGCAATGGTCTGGGTTTTATTTTCCTGGTGCCCAAGGCAAGGATCTTCTTCAACCAGGGCATAATTTTTTTCATCACCGACCGCGTCTTTTTTGCGCAGCGACAGTAAACCCAGGGGATAGTATCGACAGGCCGTGGGCCGATTCTCGTAAATACTACAACCCTCATCATTCATAAACTGGCAAGCACTACCACCCTCTACAGGCTTGAGTTTGACGCCAGGGGTTTTATGGCCTTCAAGCTCGCGTAGGCACGGTGTACTTGTTTAGCAGCTCTGAGGAGTTGATATCCAGCCTGAGCTTCATTCTATACAGGTCATAAGGTGTCAGGGCGATATCCTTGTGACAGCGAAACTTAACAAGGAGTTAACGCGATCTTAATTATATAAAATCCAGACAAAACCTGTATAAAATTACTGGCTTTGCCTGGATCTGGATTTGAAGCTATGAATTAAGGCTCATGTCTAAAGACTTTGGTAGTAGTCGATCAGGATCTTGGCTACTTCAGGACGAGAAAATTCCTTGGGTGGCGCCTGGCCCTTGCCAAGCATTTCACGAACCTTGGTGCCTGACAACAGAACGAAGTCTTCTTTTTCGTGGTCAGGCGCTTCGCGCATCATGACGACCTTGTTTAGTTTCTTGGACCAGGCAGTGTGGTCAGCCTCAAAGATTTCGATTTCCATGGCGCCGGCAGGCACCTCTTCCTGAAAAATGGTTTGAGCATCGAAGGCGCCGTAATAGTCACCGACACCAGCGTGGTCACGACCAATGATGAAATGGGTGGCCCCCATATTTTGGCGGAAATAAGCGTGTAAAACCGCCTCACGTGGGCCAGCATAGAGCATATCAAAACCGTAACCGGTTACCATGACACTATTGGGCGGGAAATACAGCTCAACCATTTTACGAATGGCCGCGTCACGTACCGGTGCCGGGATATCGCCGGGTTTCAGTTTGCCCAGTAACATGTGGATCACCAGGCCATCACAACCCAGGCGATCCATGGCCATGTGGCACAGTTCTTCATGGGCAAGGTGCATCGGGTTGCGCGTCTGGAAGGCAACAATTTTTTTCCAGCCATGTTCCTTGATCTCGTTTCGAATTTCGACCGCGGTACGGAAGGTATCCGGGAATTCAGTGATGAAGTAACTAAAGTTCAGGACCCGGATAGGGCCAGAAACTGCCGTGCGACCCTGGGTATTAAACGGTTTAACACCAGGATGGTCCATGTCATCGGTACGGTAAACCCTGTCGGTCATGATTTTCATTTGTGCATCCGAGACTTCTTCAATTGCCTCAACATCCATGACCGCAAGCACGGGATTACCGTCCACATTGGGGTCACGTAAGGCGATGCGTTTGGCATCTTTAATGGCACTGGCATCTTTGAGCAGACACAGTACCGGTACCGGGAAAAATGAGCCGTCAGTGAGGGTCATTTTTTCGGCAGCGCCCATGGCATCGGCAATATTCATGAAACCTTTGAGCGGGTTAAAGTAGCCACCGCCCATCATGACCGCGTTACCCGCAGCTTGTGAGCTAATGATGACCGAGGGCAGTGATTCTGCTTCTTTGGTCAGTTTGGTACGCTCGGCATCGTCATAAACGAAACGTGGTTGTAATTCATCGGATCCTATTGGCTTAATCATTCTGGTTTCCTCTTTCTTTAATGGTCGGCACTTTCCTGGACTAATTTGGCTTAAGTAAATTTTGGTCTCAAACCAGGCGTTAGAGACGTAGTCGCTCTCAAGACGCAGTCCCAAGCGTGATTTGCCTGAAACGGCCCTGGAAAATAGCCTGGGGCCGGATTTCGAAGAAACGCAAATATATAACAGACTGCTAGTGGGGCATAATCGGTAAATTTATATGGTCATAGATTGATCCGGTTAGAGAGGAACTTTTTTGTTGGAATCGTTCTAAGTTTTTGATTGACTTGGCCCTAAGCCGGGAATTGGCCAGAGTCGGATATACTGCCGGAAAAATCGGCTTACGGGAGCAGGCACAAAAATTTTTTTAGTTTATGAGTATAAAAGTCAAATATTTCGCTTCAATTCGTGAGGCCCTTGGCCGTAGTGAGGACGAACTGGCGGCAAGGCCAGGCATGACGGTTGACCAGGTTTGGCAAACCTCGGCGCAAATCGCTGTGCCCGCGAATACTATTGTCTCTGTCAATGAAGAATTCTCCCATTGGCAGCAGTTCGTCTCCGATGGTGATGAAGTGGCTTTTTTCCCACCGGTAACAGGGGGCTGAGTGATGGTTATCGTCAGTGAAAAGGCCTTTCAGCCCTGGCAGGTGCTGGCAGACTACGAGTCGCAACGGGCCGGTTTGCAGGGGCAGATCGGCGCCTCGGCAGTATTCGTGGGTACCATGCGCACCGTGAACCAGGGACGTACTATCGAAGCTATGACTTTGGAGCATTATCCCGGCATGACCGAAAAGTATTTAAAACTGGTTTGTAGTGAGGCCGGGGAAAAATGGCAAATCCTGGACAGTTTTGTCCAACATCGTTACGGCCGCATTTTACCCGATGAGCCCATTGTGCTGGTCGCAGTCTGGTCGCAACATCGGGATAGTGCTTTTAAAGCCTGTCGCTATATCATCGATGAACTCAAGACCCGGGCCCCGTTTTGGAAACAGGAACAAACTGGAGAAGGCTCGCACTGGGTAGAAAAAAATACCTAGCTGTTTTTACTTTTTCTTGGTCGGTTTTGTAGTAGCTGTGGCGGCCTGTTTCCGCTTTACAATTCGGAAGCGTTCCAGGTCAGCGGCATACTTTTTCTTGAGTGCGACCTGTTCTTCTCGTTTGCCTTTAATGACAGCCCGGTGGGTGGCCAGTTGCGCTTCGGTTCGTTTGATTTGTTTTTCATCGACACCGGTTTTTTTCTGCCGTTCCAGGGTTTTTTCCAGGGAAGTCAGGGTTGCCTTGCTGGCCGTGATGGAATTTTCAAGTTGGGATATTTTCCGGTCGCGGATATAGATGATGTCTTTTTCAAGACCATAAGTGGCTAGAAGTAGCTGATCCTTTCTGTCCTGTTCTTCCTGCAGTTTTTTCTGGCGCGCCTCCCCGGCTTTTTTGCCTGCCATATTGGCAAGCTCCTCTTCTGTCGGGGGCGCCGCCTGTTCTCCGGTTTTGGTGCCACTGGTATTCATCTCAATGACCTTGGACTGGGCGCAGGACTCGTCGGCGCGATCGCCATAATGCCAACGCCCCTGGGCATCTTTACATTTTTTGATGCCGGCGGCGTGAATTTGGCCAAAACTAAATAGCGCAAGAAATAGGACAATAACAAGAACTTTAGCTTTCATGGTGTGACCCTGAATTTGATATAACATAGCCCTTAAAATAGGTTCTCGGGCCTATTGCTGTCAATGTTTAACTGTGCATTTTATCGGATAGTTGGACTGGGTAGATCAATTCCTGTTGTTTTTCGGTCTTTGTCGGTGGCGGGGCCGGGTTAATCCAGTTTCACGTGCTTATTTTCCTGGGTTTGAGTTTTGCGGTTGCCCTGGGTCCGGGTGCCCATGCCGCAATTACCAAAGGCAGCCGGTGGATAAAAAAGACTTATGAAGTAATTACGATAGTAATCGGTATTAAGCTATTGTTTTGAAATGCACCAGTTTTTCAGCTTCACTATATTGGCATTACGTGGCATTGGGTTTAAAATATAGCCTTGACCAGTAATTATTATTGGGTTAGATAGACAGATCGGGGGACTAAAAACGGTAATTTTCAATTGTGGTTTTTAGTTGAGCGGGATGGGTTCTTTACCTGTTTCGCTAAAAATATTTGCACGGGGTGAGAGCAGCATGACGAAACGACGGACACTGGACGATATCAATCAATTACCTAAAACCATTGAACGCGATGCTGTTCATATGGGCAATATTGAAGGCATGGATAATTATCTTGTCCATGGCCAGGTCTTTGGTGATAGCGATGTCCAGGGAACACTCATGTTGTCTGACAATTGTGTCTGGAAGGGCAATGTTGTGGCTGACGTGGTGGTAATTAAAGGAGAAGTGACAGGCAATATCACTGCCAGGTCAAAAATTGAATTAAGAAATACCGCCAGGATTGTCGGCAGCCTGCAAGCACCCATTATCGCTATCGAACATGGCGCTAATATCCGCGGCGATATTCATGATGATTGTTTAATCACCCATTTTGAAGAACGTCGTACCCACTGAGCCCGGATTTACCAGGAACGTAATCAGTCCAGCAAGGTAAAACAATCGAAATTACGGCAAGTCAGGCGCCATATTGTTGGCTATAGTCTTCGATTGCCTGCATGTGAGCAACAGACTCATTTGATCCGGCAAGAAAATCCTTAAGTGTGTCCAGGCTGACAATGTGGTGTACCGTCAGGTGGCAGGCTTCTTCAACTTCGTTAACTGCTGATTTTTTACCGGCACCCCGTTCTTGCCGATCAAGGGCAATTAAAACACCTGTTGGTGTTGCGCCCTGAGCCTTGATTGTGACCACCGCCTCTTTAACGGACAGACCAGCGGAAATAACATCATCAATAATAAGTACCTTTCCCGCCAGGGGTGCGCCGACAATAATCCCGCCCTCGGCGTGGGTTTTGACCTCTTTGCGATTAAATGCATAGGGTAAATCCCGGCCGTGTTGTTCTGACAGGGCGATGGTAAATGCTGCTGCCAGCGGGATCCCCTTGTAAGCCGGGCCGTAAACCATATCGAAATCAATGCCTGATTCAATGGCTGCCTGGGCATAAAAATTTCCCAATTTCGCCAGTTTGGCCCCGGTATTAAAAAGCCCGGCGTTAAAGAAATAGGGGCTAATGCGCCCGGATTTGAGTGTGAACTGGCCAAAGCGAATTGCCCCGATGTCCAGGGCAAAGGTTAAAAATTCATGTTGAAATTTTTTAATAGCCATAAGCGGTAACGAGGCAAGGTCTTAATTTGTTCAGTTGTCCAGTCAATTGCCATCCGGATTTCCAGCAAAGTTGCTGTAGAATATTATTCCGGTATTCTCATGCACATCCATAATCAAAACAACAACTATCAACACTAATAAATAAATAATCGATGGATAAATAGTTTCTCAAAATTTTTGATTCTCAAAGTTTAAGGGCTCCCGAATTATATGCGAATAATTACTGCAAATTTAAATGGTATCCGTGCCGCTGCCAAAAAGGGGTTTTTCCCCTGGATGATGGCCCAGGATGCGGACGTGATTTGTCTGCAAGAACTCAAGGCCCAGGTAGATCAACTGACCCGTGAAATGCTGGCACCGGAAGGCTATCACGGATATTTTCATGATGCCGAGAAGAAGGGTTATAGCGGCGTGGGTATTTACACCAGGAGACAACCTGACCGGGTTAAGGTTGGCCTGGGCTGGTCTGAGATTGATTCTGAAGGAAGATACTTGCAGGCAGATTTCGGCAATGTCAGCGTTATCTCGTTATACCTGCCTTCGGGCTCAAGTAGCGAAGAACGGCAGCAATTTAAGTATGATTTTATGAATCGTTTTATGCTGTTCCTGCAGGCACAACGCCACGATGGCCGGGAATATATTGTTTGTGGTGACTGGAATATTGCCCATAAAGAAATCGACCTGAAGAACTGGAAAAGTAACCAAAAGAATTCCGGTTTTCTGCCTGAAGAAAGGGCGTGGCTGACAAAATTATTTGATGAAGTGGGTTATGTAGATGTGTTCAGGAACATTAACCAGGAAGAAAATCAATATACATGGTGGTCAAATCGGGGTCAGGCCTGGGCAAAAAATGTCGGTTGGCGTCTTGATTACCAGATAACCACACCCGAGATAGCAAAAACTGCAAAGTCCGAATCTATTTATAAAGATGAACGCTTTTCAGATCACTCACCGTTGATTATTGATTATGATTACGAGCTCGGATAGCTCCAAACACAACTGGTCCGAGGCAATCGCGATTTATACGCGGCCGCGGGTGATCGGCATGTTTTTTCTTGGTTTTGTTGCCGGACTACCCTTTCCACTGGTATTTGCAACTTTGGCACTGTGGTTACGTTCGGTAGATATCGAACGTGCGACCATTGGTTTTTTTGCCTGGATTGGTATTACTTATTCTATAAAATTTCTTTGGGCCCCGGTGATGGACCGGCTGCCGTTACCAGGATTAACAAAAAAATTTGGCCAACGCCGCAGCTGGATATTACTGGCGCAGGCCGGGATCATAAGCGGTTTAATCGGCATGTCTTTTACTGATCCGGCGACTCATCTTGTCACCATGGCACTGTTTGCATTTCTGGTGGCGTTTTCTTCGGCGACCCAGGATGTTGCTATTGACGCCTATCGTATTGAAGCAGTAGAGATGGACTGGCAAGGTGCGATGGCTGCCATGTATCAGGCGGGGTGGCGCATAGGTGCGCAGTTGGTGGCGGGTGCGGTCGCACTGTATATCGCGAAGTATGCTAACTGGACGATGGCTTATATGGCCATGGCTGCTGCAGTATTGGTCGGCGTAATTACTGTGCTCGTCATCGACGAACCCGAACACACTATTGATCGTTCAACGCTTTCCGATGAACAGCGGGTAGTCGATTACCTGGCGCGTAGTACTCACGTTCCGGAAACCTGGCGCAAAATAACGGCATGGTTCATCGGTGCCGTAATTTGCCCCTTCACGGATTTCTTTCGCAGGAATGCCAAACAGGCCCTGGTCATTCTTCTCTTTGTAAGCATTTATCGCATTAGTGACATCGTGCTGGGTAACATGGCCTACCCGTTTTTTTACGATCTCGGGTTTGAGCTGGATGAAATTGCCAACGTGGCAAAAATATTTGGATTCTTCATGACGTTGGCAGGCGCATTCGCCGGCGGGGTACTGGTGGTGCGGTTTGGTATTCTGCGTATGTTGCTGGTGGGTGCGATACTGGTGGCCGCAGCCAACTTGATGTACGCGCAACTGGCAATGAGCGGTAAAAGCCTGACCGGGCTTGCGCTTGTTATCAGCGCTGACAATTTTTCAGCTGGTTTTGCCGGTTCGGCTTTTATAGCCTACTTGTCCAGCCTTACCAATAGAGCTTATACCGCAACCCAGTATGCCTTGTTTAGTTCCCTGATGACTTTGGCGCCAAAGATTATTTCGGGATTCTCCGGTGTGATTGTGGATAGTTATGGTTATGTTAGTTTCTTTATTTATGCTTCGGTCATGGGGATTCCGGCGATTCTTTTGGTAGTTTATTTGATGAGGTTGGATCGGCTGCGGCACTGATATTTATTTAATCGGGTTCTCGCACCCGAAGGCGAGGTACTTTTGTTCCGCCTGCAGCGAGCTTTAAGCGCTATTAATCGGGTTTGGTCCCGATAGCCCAGTTACTTTCTCTTGCTTGTCCAAGAGAAAGTAACCAAAGAGAAGGACACCCGAAGACTTGTCCCTGCGGGATTCCCTCCTCAGACTCAAAAAATCCCCAAAGCGAGCTTAACTCGGAATATCACTAACGTGATATTTGCCTCGAACAGAAAGCTCGCTTTCCGAATTTTTCTTCACCTGAGTCGGCAGCGTCCACGGGGGGTTAAAACAAGAGACCAAGCAATTGTTCTCGCTCAAGTGTAGTCATTTAAGTAAACTGTATCAGCGTCCACTTTGCAGCGAAAGCAGCCGGTCGTATTGACCTAGCCCTTTTAAGTACTGAATGGCAAAATGTTAAGAATGGCTATATTTTCTGAACTAGACGGAACGCCGCCTAACGTACTGTTAGGGCCACAAGGTCATCGAGTTATCAAGGAGAGGGTATGTATAACCTATTTGTTTCTGGTAGTTCTGAATCATGGGAAGGCGAACCTTGGGTGGAAGAAATAGACCGGTGCATTCGTGAGTACACAGATAATGAAATAACTGAAAAGTACGGTGATTTCACTCAAGAACAAATAGAAAAAATTCGCCAGTTTCCTTGCATATTTGCGTATGAATCCTATTGTAAAAAGAACCCGAATTTTGGAATTGTTAGAGAAATAACTAGCAGGCAAGGAAAGGTTAAAGTCGAATACGATATTGTTGAGCTAGATAATTTTATATCTCACGAAGAAATCCTCGAATTATTATTTGAGCTAGATATTTCTGATTGGGAAATGAATCGTACACACTGGGCAGTAAAAGATATCAATTTAGGAAAAGAACTTGCAGGAAAAGGTGTGCATCTCCCTAGATGGGCAAGAAACGAATCTAAATCAGTAGATATCACTAGGCATCAATTTGATGTTTCCTTCTCATTTCCCGGTGAGGTAAGGGGATATGTAGAATCAGTCGCAGCTGAGTTAGAACGTGCTATTGGTCCAAACTCGTATTTCTATGACAATAACTACAAGGCACAGCTGGCTAGGCCATCACTAGATACTCTACTTCAAGATATATATAGAAACAGGTCGAAGCTAATAGTCGTATTTTTGTGTGAAAAATATCAAGAAAAAGAGTGGTGCGGTGTAGAGTTTCGAGCTGTGCGAGAAATAATAAAGGAAAGAGAGCATGAAAAAGTTATGTTTGTAAAAATGGATGAGGGTAAAGTAGAGGGAGTGTTCAATACCGATGGTTATATCAATGGTAGGTCTCATTCGCCCGAGGAAATTGCGGGGTTTATCCAGGAGCGAGTGGCATTACTGCCCTAACAATTGGCTTGAGTGGGGCTTGGCGCCGCGACGTTTCGCTGCGCTTCACTCTGCGGCACCAAGCCCCTCAGTCTAAGCGTTGAGGCTGTAGAAAAACCTCTGATTTTTAGAATTATTTCTTAGAGAAGATATAAGGGTTTAAAATAAGCATTTGAATGGTTCTGTTAAAGCTTACAATAACATTTCACATAGAGTCATATATGAACCCATGAGAAAATTATTTGATAGACCAGAGAAAAGCCAATTGCCTCGAAAAGCTGAAAAAAGGCAGCTTTTCGAGGTTTTTCTACAGCCTCGTTAGTTCTCTTACAATTTGGAATCAAACTACATGACATTAAAATCTTGGGATCCGTTAGTTCGAGGCCAGCAAGCAGATACAGAGATAATTTCTGCTGCTCAGAAGCGGGAAATTCGGAACA
>CAJVXY010000002.1 GCA_913009895.1 uncultured Acidiferrobacteraceae bacterium
CGGCTACAAAATGCCTATGATCTTTGGCTGTCACGCAAGAATAAATCATCATTACATGTTCACCCTTTACGTAAGACTTATGCACAGTAAGGGCTTAACAGGACGTTTGAGAATAACGGCGCTATAAAATGCGCCGTATTTCAATAACAATTAGGATCAGAGTCAAAATTCTTTGCGATATCGGATGAGTTTTCACTCTGGCTCTAAATACTCCAATGGATTTACGACGTTATGCCTTAAAACCAACAATTGACAGCATCAATATTGTACGCTATTTTGTACATAATAACGTCCATTATTGAGGTGTATCGTGCAAAGATTGAAAATAAATCAAGATATTCGTCCTATGTCAGAATTTCGCTCTGGAGTGGCCTCTTTTCTTAAGCAAGTGCATGATACTAAACGACCTTTAGTGATTACACAGCATGGTAAAGGTGTCGCCGTTTTATTAGATGTAAATGAATTTGAAGTTATGCAGGACAAAATTGAATTATATGAAGATTTAGAAAAATCTATATCCCAGCTCGAAGCTGGCTCTGGAATTTCACATGATGATGCAAGAAAGCAGGCACTTAAAAGAATCAATAAGTGAAAATCATTTGGTCTCCTTTAGCCATTGAGCGAGTATCAGAAATTGCAGAATACATTGCATTAGATAATCCAGTAGCCGCAGAAAAATGGGTAGATGATATTTTTGATTCTGTAAAACGACTTAAGAAATTCCCAAAGAGTGGGCGCATTATACCTGAGCTCCAGTTAGAAAATTTTAGAGAAATAATATTTGGAAATTACCGCATAATTTATCGAGTGGAAGAAAATCAAATTTCTGTTCTTACCGTGCGTCATGGTAAACAAGTATTACCAGTTGATGAAATATTGGCATAACAAACTCATCCAGTGGAACTTTCAGAAGGATCACGAATTTTGTAAAGAACGAAAAAATCGCGTCCCTTCTGAAAGCTCCTGATGAGGGCGTTCAAGGGCTGCTCCCAGCATTGAGTAGTCATGCCACGGAAAAGATAATAAACAACTAACCCTTCCTGGTTTCGTACATAAAATAAAGCAACGGGATCACAAACAGGGTCAGCACAGTCGATACAAAGGTCCCGAAAATCAATGAGGTCGCCAGCCCGCCAAAAACAGGATCAACAATAATCACAAGCGTACCGAAAACAATTGCCAGTGCCGTTAACATAATCGGCCGTAACCGGGTTTGACCTGCCAATAGCACTGCCTCGTGAATGCTGCGTCCCTGGGCCTGGTGCTCAATAATAAAATCGATTAACAATAAAGAATTCCGCACGACGATGCCTGCCAGTGCGATGACGCCAATCATGGAAGTGGCAGTGAAGTACTGGCCGACGATGGCATGTCCAGGCAGGAACCCAATGATTGTGAGCGGTATCGCGCCCATGACAATCATGGGCACCATAAAGGAACCGTAATATCCCACCAGTACCAGGTAGATCAGTATGATGGCCACGATAAAGGCAGAGCCCATGTCACGGAAAACATCCAGGGTTAACCTCATTTCTCCATCCCAGCGCACGCTATAACCCAGTGTGTCCGGGTCTGCCATGAAGTATTGCTTGAGTTTTACATCGCCCGGTAATGGATTTTCATCAAGATATTTTTTCATGCGCAAAACTGCATACACCTGGCTGGTAGACGCCAGTTCTCCTGTTACATAAACCACTGGACGCTGGTCTTTGTGCAGAATAGGTTTGGCAGCCGGCCCGGCCTTGATGTCGGCAATATGAGTGAGCGCGACTTGTTTGCCTTGAGGATTAGTAAAAAATATTTTACCGAGATCACTGGATGTCACTCGATCAGAAACAGGGATGCGCAGGTGAATTGGTACCGGTTCTTTCTCAAGCTCCATTTGGACCGTGCCAAAACTATGACCTGATAAAAAGGTGTGCAGGGTCTCGGCCACTTGTGCCGGTGCGATGCCGGATAATGCCGCCTTTTCACGGTTAACAACTATTCGATATTCCTGGGTATCGTGGCCGACAGTGTCATCAATGTCGACGACGTCGTCCGTTGTATTAAATACATCCCGCCGTAAATCTTTGGCAATCCGTCGCAGTTGTTCATAGTCCGGGCCATAGAGTTCGGCCAGGATTGTCGCCCGCACCGGTGGACCGGGCGGGTCTTCTACCAGTTTGATATTGGCGCCGGTTTCACTGGCCAGCCTGGCCATAGATTCCCGTAGTTGCAACACAATATCAATCGAAGAAATGCTGCGATCATGTTTGTTGCGCAAGTTGGCCCTGACTTCAGCAATGTGGGGACCCCGGTTGAGATTACTGCCGCGCAACAAGCCATTGAAATCAACGACGCCGGTTTCACCTACCGTGGTTTCATAGGTATCTACCTCGGGATGTTGGCGCAGGATATCGCCAACCCGGCGCGTTACCCAGTCAGTTTCTTCTAACGCCGTTCCTTCGGGCATGTTAATGGTGATGTTGAAAGTATTATTATTATTTTTTGGCAACATCTTGAATAACACCAGGTTCAGGCTGGGCATGGCAAGTACCAGGATCATTACCGCTACTAAAGTAGCAAGAAAAGAAAAGCGCGTGATACGACTGGTTAGGAGTCGTTGCATGATGCGAACATAGTACTGTTCAAGCCGACCATTATGTTCGCTGTGCTCCAGGCCTTCATGTTCATGACCCTTCACCTTTAGCCACCTGTAGGCTGCCCAGGGTGCGACGGTATAGGCAATTAATAATGAAGTGATCATGGCTACCGGCACGTAAAAAGGTATCGGTCCCATGTAAGGGCCCATCATGCCCGTCACCCAGGCCATGGGCAGGAAGGCCAGTATCACGGTAAATGTTGCCAGGTTAGTGGGTTTGCCGATCTCATTGACCGCCTGGACAGTGGCACTGAGTTTATCAATGCCCTTGCGTGAGTAGTGTCGAAATATATTTTCGACCACGACAATGGAGTCATCCACCAACATGCCCAGTGACAGGATGAGCGCAAACAGGGTAATACGGTTAATGGAGTGACCAAAAATAAAACCAATGGTTAATACAATAAATAAAATCAGCGGGATAGTCAGCGTGACAATACCCGCGGCCCGCCAACCCAGAAAAATCACCAGCAATACAATAATTGTGATTATTGCAATCGCCAGGTGCTCCATTAAGACGTTCACGGCATCCCGGGCCCGCTCACCGTCATTGCGGGTAATATTAACGGCGACGTCTGCCGGAATCACACTTGCTTTAATCGCCTCAAGCCTTGCCAGCACATTCTCGGCAACGGTGACTGCATTGGCACCCGTCACCTTGGCAATGGCAATACTCACGGCTGTGGCCTCAAAACCATCTGGCCGTTTGCCCTGGTATGCCTGGCCAAAACCAATACGCGTTACTCGCTTAATTTCCCCGGGACCATCGCGTACGGTTGCGACATCTTTCAGGTAAACAGGGCGATGGTTTCGTAAACCAACAACCAGTAATTCAACATCTTTGGCATCACCAAGGGCGCCGCCGGCGGCAACGGTGGTGACACGATTATTATTAACCAGCGTGCCAGAAGGAATGTCGATATTGGTGGCTTCCAGTGCCTTGCGAATATCGATCAGCGTAATATTGAAGCGCTTCAGGCGTGCCAGGTCCAGCTCGACATTGATCTGGCGTTTGCGCCCGCCGTGAATGAAGGACACCGAGACATCTTTTACCTGTCGTAAATGCTCCAAAACATTATTGGCGATGCGCCGTAATTCCTGATCGTTTCGTGTGTTGGCAGATAACGAAATAGTCAGGATCGGGACATCATCCACATCAACCGGTTTCACCAGTGGCTGTTGGGTGCCAGGTGGCATGGCATCCAGGTTACTGGCGAGACGATCATAAAGTTTGACCAGGGATTTTTCCTTGTCTTCGCCCACCTGGAATTGCACGCTCACGATGCCCATTGAATCCATGGCAATGCCATAGGTGTGTTCAACGCCCTCAAGGCCCTGCAGGATCGCTTCCAGTGGCTTGACGATGAGCTGTTCCACTTCCTTTGGTGTGGCACCGGGTTTGACAACAATAATATTGGCAGCCGGCACGACGATTTGCGGATTTTCTTCTCGCGGCGTAATCAGGAATGAAAGCAGACCAGCCAGCAACGCAAAGACAATAATTAATATGGTGATCTTGTTATCAATAAACAGGCTGGTGATGCGACCGGCAATATTGAGCTCGTTATTTTGTTCTTCAGGAGTTTGGGGCATGGTTATGTTATTTTATTTTTAATTGGTTCTAACTGAAATTAAATAATGTTGATGGGACTGCCGTCATGTATTGACGTTAAATCGCCTGCGACCAGTGTTTCATTGCCAAACAGTCCGCTCAGGATTTCAACATGATTCACCACGAGCTTGCCGGTTTTGACCATACGAAAACGGGCCAGGTTATCCTGCAAAACAAAGACACCGGTAATACCACCGCGTTTTATAATATTACTGGCAGGTACCATGATACGATTATTGCTCTTGAACTTGATGGCCAACACAGGACGGTCCAGCGATGGTAATGTCGTTTCTGGTGTTGCAGGTTCTGGCTGGGAACAACTAATCAAGGCCATCGCAATTAATACGGTTGCTATGAGGGTTCGTGTAATCGTAATCATTTCAGTTCACCTTGCCAGTTTGCTGTTGCCCACTTACCGGTTGCCAGGTTTAAATCACTGTTGGCAAGTTGTAATGCCAGTCCGGCGGCCAGTGTTTCCTGGCGTGTGGCAATCAGTGCCCGTTCGGCCTGTAATAAATCGATCAGGATTGTGCGTCCCTGACCGTAGCGTTTTTTAATCAAACGAACAGTCTGTTTGGCTTTTTCGTTATAAGTGCCGGAAATTTCAAGGCGTCGTCGCGCTGCCTGCTCACGGGCGATGGCACTGCGTACCTGCTGACGAACCTTTAGTTGTTGCTGGCGCAGTTTATCCCGCATCATGTCGGCCCGGAACTTGTTCGCGGCAATCTGTTGCCGGTGGCGATCACCTGCATACAGGTTCATGTTAATGACGCCGCCAACAGCCCAGCTTTGTTCATCGAATCCGCCATTCTGGTCATACCAATTACTGGTGGCGATCACGTCTACCCGTGGCTGGTAGGCTGCACTCGCCTGGTCTACCCGGGCTTCGGCTGCCTTGATTTGGGCCTCAATAGATAATAAATCTTTTCGTGTCGCCAGGGCCTGTTGTACCAGTGGTTTGGCATCACTGACTGGTATTTTGCTGTTGGTTTGCCAGGCACTGAGTACCGTTTCGTCTTTGGTATCGAGACCGGTAACTTGCAGGAGCTGTTCAAATGCCAGCTCGACTTGTAAACGTGCCTGTTCGTATTGGGCCCGAATGCCTGCCAGGTAGATTTCGGCTGTCAGTTTGTCAGAAGTAATAATGCGGCCAGCCCGGGCCAGTCGACTGGTGGTGTTGACGTGTTCCTTTGCTGCCTTGACCGCATCATCACTTATAGCGAGCGCTTTGGTTGTCGCCTGGCTCTTGCGATAGGCCTGAATGGTTTGATGAATGACCTGGGCCTGAATGCGATCCCGTGTGTGGATGGCGCCTTGTTCCAGGGCGCTGGCAGCCTCGATACCAGCAGCGTCAGCACCACCGGCATAAACCGGAATGCGCAGGGATAACTGGGTGGCGTAAAGGGTGCTTGGGTCGGGCTCATTGAGTGCATCGGCAGTAAAATCCAGTGCGGGATCGACGCTACGGGTATTGAGCTTATCGGCAAATGCATCCAGGGGGTTATTGCTCTGGCGGGCAATATAATTGAGGTCTAGCTGGGGCAGATGTGCGCCCTGGGCCACACGCGTGGCGGCATTGGCCGCTTTGACCTGGTAACGCGTGGCGGATATGGCCGGGTTTTGTTCCAGCGCACGTTGGATGGCATCATTCAGGGTGAGTACCTGTGCCTGTGCCGGGTTATAAACCAGCCCCAACAAAGCGGCAAGGCCAAAGATAATTGTAGAACGCATGGATTTTCTGCTCCCTGTTATTTACTAATTTCTCCAGTTGTCCTAGCTAGCTACTACAACGATCTATTTGTCGAAAAAACGACTTGTCGCCTGGTTCGTGATTATGGGGTGTTGTCTGTCTATTTCAAGTGGCATTGACCAGATTTCTAGTGGCAATAAAAAACCGACTTTCGCTCACCAGATTCAAGTATCTGATAAACAGAAGTCGGCTTATTGTATTTGTGCCCAAGCTAATTTAGGGCGAATCCCGGTCTGTTTTGGCGCTGATTTTAGGCCAGTTTACAGCTTACGAACTGCGTTGTTCAGGCGAGATTTATCTCTTGCGGCCTTGTTCTTGTGGATCAGGCCTTTGCTACACGCCTTATCGAGGACGCTGGCAGCCGCCTGGAAGGCATTTTTTGCACTATCTTTATCACCGTCGGCAATCGCCTTTTGTATCTGCTTGATGGCGGTACGCATGTTTGAGCGCTGACCTACATTCCGTAACCGGCTCTTTTCTGCCTGGCGGACGCGTTTTCGTGCTTGTGCTGTATTAGCCAATCTCTTCTCCAGTGTTGATAATCCAGAGTACTTGTTTTCTGGACTTTTGGGCGCCGAACTATGCTAATTTTTAGTGCATTTGTCAATGCTGGCAGCCAGATTTGACTGCAAATTTGCTAAAAATCGCAATTAACGGCGAACACTGGCCGATCATTAGCTGATGGGCGCTAATTATCATACTATAGGCATATTACAGGCCGCCGATAACCTAAAAAAACCATAAAGAACAAAGCTTTGTCCTCGAAATTGATCAAATCTACCGCTGTCACCGGCTCGATGACCCTGTTATCGCGTATTACTGGCCTGATACGCGACATCCTGTTTGCGCGGCTGTTGGGCGCCAGTAGCGGGGTGTCAGCTGATGCCTTTTACGTGGCTTTTGCCATTCCCAATTTTTTTCGCAGAATCTTCGCCGAGGGGGCTTTTTCGCAGGCATTTGTGCCCGTCATGTCAGCACATAAGACCAGGGGGGATGAAGAGGCGAGTCGCGATTTTGTCAGTCATATGGCAGGTCGTTTGGGGCTTATCCTGTTTGTTGTGACCCTGGTCGGGGTGGTGGCCGCACCCCTGCTGGTGATGGCCCTGGCACCGGGTTTTATCGATGAAAACGATAAATTTAACCTGACCGCGGCCATGTTACGCATCACCTTTCCGTACCTGATATTCATTTCCCTGGTCTCCATGGCGGCCGGTATTCTTAATACTTATGGTCGTTTCGGGGTAGCGGCGTTTACCCCGGTGATCCTGAACCTGTCCCTGATTGCAGCGGTCATCTGGCTCGCCCCCCTGATGGAAGCCCCGGTTTTGGCCCTGGCCTGGGGTGTATTCGCCGCCGGGTTTTTGCAGTTGCTGTTTCAATTACCTTTTTTGAGAAACATTGGCATGCTGATACGGCCACGTTTGGCAGCACACGCTGAAGTCGGCAAGGTATTTCGACTCATGGGGCCGGCAATATTCGCCAGCTCAATATCCCAGATTAATATGTTGGTGAATCGCCTGTTGGCGTCGTTTTTGGTGACCGGCAGCGTCTCGTGGCTTTATTACGCAGACAGGTTAATGGAGTTTCCGTTGGGCGTATTTGGTATTGCCCTGGCAACGGTTATTTTACCCAGTTTGTCCAGGAAACATGCCAATGACGATGGCGCGGCTTTTTCGAATCTCATGGATTGGTCTCTGCGCTGGGTTATTGTGATATCGGTGCCATCAGCAGTGGGATTGGCGGTATTGGCAAAACCCATCCTGATTACGTTGTTTCACTACGGGGCATTTAACCTCTATGACGTTGAAATGAGTGCCCTGGCTTTGATGGCATTTGCCGTGGGGCTGCCCGGTTTTATTCTGGCCAAAGTGCTGGCACCAGGGTTTTTTGCCCGCCAGGACACAAAAACACCGGCCCGAATCGCCGGAATTGCCTTTATAATCAACATTGTACTGAGCTTATCACTGGTTTATTTCCTGCAACATACGGGCCTGGCCCTGGCGATTTCCATTGCTGCGTTCGTCAATGCCGGTTTGTTATTTAGAGCCTTACGTCAGAAAAATATTTACCGGCCGGGCGCAGGTTGGGGTTTATTTCATGTTCGGGTAATCGTTGCCTCTGCAATCATGGGCTTAGGGCTTGTTTTTGGACTAACCGAATCAGACCTCTGGGTTGAAATGACAGTATTTACGAGGATATGGAGCCTGTCCCTATGGATTCTGGCAGGTATACTTATATATATAAGCTGCTTGTGGTTGTTGGGGTTGCGGCCGGCCGCCTTACTAAAACATGGGTGAACTTGAGTAAAATAATGGTCTCAAATTCTGCAAAAATTAGTGAAATTAATTTGTGTGATACCCCGAGGGTGTTCACATTGGCCGAAGCCCGGGCGATGATGCCGCTGGTCAGTCGTATCACGCGCAGTAGTTACGAGGAGCTGGAGCCCGTTCGCAAACGACTCGAGGCCATGTTGCCAACTCATCCAGACATCAATCTGGTAGAACAAGATTATGAATCGGTGGTGCTGCAGTGGGTGGGCAAGATGGAGCGCCTGGGCCTGCAGGTAAAAGGATTATGGTTAATTGATTTTGATACTGGTGAGGGTTGTTTGTGCTGGCGTTTTCCTGAGCTCAAGTTGGGTTACTACCACGGTTACGACGAGGGTTTTGCCAAACGAAAACCGATTGACCAGGTGGTGGAAGAAACCGACCCTGATTGGGCCCGGTACTAGGAAACAGGAGCGAGTAGCGAGGAGAATCCGATAGTATCGAGATTCTGGCTCCTGGACACTGGCTGCTAATCCTCCCCCTCGGTCCCTAATGACACTAACTTAGGATCAATAAGTCTTTTTAGCCTGGACTGAAAGTCTTTTTTGTAGGTTGGACTGAGGAACGAAGTCCAACGCAAGTGTTAAATAAAGCGCCACTGTTGGACTTCGTTCCTCAGTCCAACCTACGGGGAACTATGTTTAAACCAGATATTAGGCTTAAGTCAGCGCCATTCCCGTCGGCCCCTTGTTTTGTTTCTGGATAAATCTGTGTTGAGCAGTTAATCTGCGCGGGTTTGTAAAATTTTTTGCATCACGTTAAAACGGCAATGGAATTAATTAGAGGACTGCAAAACATCAGGCCAGCCCACCGGGGTTGTGTGGCCACTATCGGCAACTTCGACGGCGTCCATCTGGGTCACCAGGCGGTGATTGGTGAGCTGGCGGAAGAGGGCCAGGATCTCGGGCTTCCGACCCTGATTATGACTTTTGAGCCCCAGCCCATGGAGGTTTTCAAACCCGAAGACTCACCGGCCCGGTTAACACGCCTGCGGGAAAAATTACGGGCCTTGAGTCGTTTTGCCGTCGACCGGGTATTGTGCGTGCAATTTAACCAGTCTTTTGCCAACATTACTGCCGATGAGTTTGTTAAGCAGATACTGGTAACAGGCCTTGGTGTCAAACACCTGGTGGTTGGCGAAGATTTTCGTTACGGCAAGAACCGGCAGGGTGACCTGGAGCGCCTCAAGGCTGATGGTGGCAAGTACGGTTTTAAAGTTGCCAATATGCGTACATTCAACATTGATAACCACCGGGTGAGTAGCACCCGCGTGCGCAATGCCCTGGTCAAGGGTGATTTAATAGCGGCAGAGAAATTATTGGGACGCCCCTATCGTATGTGTGGCCGGGTTGCCCACGGTGACAAGATTGGCCGGACACTGGGAATTCCCACGGCCAATATTCACCTGCACCGCAATGTGAGCCCGGTCCAGGGCATATACATAGTAGAGGTTTTTGGGGTCAATAGTCGGCCCTTGCCGGGGGTTGCCAGTGTCGGTACCCGGCCAACCGTGGGTGGCACGCGTGCCTTGCTGGAAATTTATTTACTGGATTTTGATGAAGAAATTTATGGTCGCCATTTGAATGTTGATTTCCTGCACAAGATTCGTGACGAGGAAAAATTTGACTCACTGGAAAGTTTAAAACAACGTATCCTTGAGGATATTAAAGAAACCCGAGACTGGCTAAAAAATAAAAAAGCCCGAAAAAATTAACTCCAGAAAAATTAATACCAAAGAAATTAATACAGCGATAATATAACCAAACGAAACCTGAAAAATCCGAGATCCAAAAGTAGAAACAACCCGAGAAAGTATTAAAGCATTAGCATGACTGAAAAAAACTACAAAGACACACTTAATCTACCAAAAACGAAGTTTCCCATGAAGGCCAACCTTGCCAACAAGGAACCCGAAATACTAAAACATTGGCAGGAAACAGATCTCTATGGGCAGATTCGTGCCGCCAAAAAAGGCAAGCCAAAATTTATCCTGCACGATGGCCCCCCTTACGCCAATGGTGATATTCACCTGGGTCATTCCGTCAACAAAATACTCAAGGACATTGTAGTCAAATCAAAAACACTCAGTGGTTTTGATGCGCCCTATGTACCGGGCTGGGATTGTCATGGTTTGCCAATTGAATTGGCCGTGGAAAAGAAGGTTGGCAAGGTGGGGCGGAAAATTGAAGCCCCTGCCTTTCGTAAGGCCTGCCGGGAATATGCCCAGAAGCAGGTGAACCGACAGCGGGATGATTTTATTCGCCTGGGTGTATTGGGGGAATGGTCTAATCCCTACCTGACCATGGACTTCAAATATGAAGCCGACATGGTGCGTACCCTGGGTCGAATTTTTGCAGCCGGTTATGTCATGCGCGGACACAAGCCTGTTCACTGGTGCACAGATTGTGGCTCGGCACTTGCTGAAGCCGAAGTGGAGTATATTGACAAAAACTCTCCCGCCATTGATGTCAGGTTTGCCGTTGTCGATGAAACCCAGTTGTTCGCACGAACAGAACACCCCAGGGACTATGAAGGTGAAGGCGAGATGAGTGTGGTTATCTGGACCACCACCCCCTGGACCTTACCTGCCAACCAGGCAGTTGCGGTCAACGGCGAACTGGAATATGTCGTGGTCCAGTGCGACAGCGCCCGCGGCAGGGAGCGCCTGATTATTGCCGAGGCAATGTTAAAGGCCTGCATGCTGCGCTGGGAGATCGAGGACTACAAAATTTTGGCTAACTGTAATGGCGCGGCACTGGAAAATCTTAAACTGTCGCATCCATTTTATGATCGTGAGGTGCCCATAATTTTAGGCGGCCACGTCACAACTGAAGCGGGTACCGGTGCTGTTCATACTGCACCCGGCCATGGCCTGGATGATTATGTGGCGGGCTTGAAGTACAAACTAAAAATTGATAACCCGGTTGGTCCTGATGGCGTATTTTTACCCGGTACCGAAAGATTTGCTGGCGAGCATGTTTTCAAGGCCAACGACCATGTGGTTGAAACATTAAAAACCGTCAACAAGCTGGTACATATTGAAGCGCTTAACCACAGTTATCCCCATTGCTGGCGTCATCGCACACCAATTATTTTCCGGGCAACCTCCCAGTGGTTTATATCTATGGATAAGTTGCGTGTTAAGGCAAACAAGGCCATTGGTGACACAACATGGTTACCGGACTGGGGAAAGGCGCGCATTGAAGGCATGATTGAAAATCGTCCCGACTGGTGTATCTCACGACAGCGTACATGGGGTGTGCCAATCGCAATGTTTGTCAATAAAAAAACCGGTGAGCCTCATCCAGATACCAGTAGCTTGTTTGAAAAGGCGGCCCGGCTCATTGAACAAAAAGGGGTAGACGCATGGTTCGAACTGGCGACTGGAGATTTGCTGAAAAAAGATGCCGACCAATATGAAAAAGTGACTGACACTTTGGACGTCTGGTTTGATTCCGGCGTTAGTCATGCCTGTGTCCTGGAGACCCGTGACAATTTACAGTTACCGGCGGATTTGTACCTTGAAGGTTCCGACCAACACCGGGGCTGGTTCCAGTCGTCACTACTCACTTCAGTGATCCTGAATAATCGTTCGCCTTACCGCTGTGCCCTGACCCATGGTTTTACCATTGATGCCAAGGGCATAAAAATGTCCAAGTCAAAAGGCAATGTGATTGCACCACAGAAAGTTATGAAAAATTTAGGCGCAGATATTTTGCGATTATGGGTGGCGAGCACTGATTACAGTAGCGAAATGAGTATGTCTGATGAAATTCTCAAGCGGACAACAGATACCTATCGGCGTATCAGGAATACCGCCCGTTATTTATTATCAAACCTGGATGGTTTTGATCCAGCGGATGCGTTACCGGCAGCTGATTTACTGGCACTGGATAACTGGGCACTGGAACGGACCCGCGCCTTTCAGGACGAGCTTGTGACGATTTATGATAGTTACAGTTTTCACCAGATTTACCAACGCTTGCATCATTTTTGCGTGGTGGATATGGGCGGTCTTTACCTGGATGTACTAAAGGACAGGATGTATACCATGCCGACCACCAGCATTGGCCGTCGCTCAGCACAGACTGCCATGTATCATATTCTGGAGGCGCTGGTGCGTTGGCTGGCGCCAATATTGAGTTTTACAGCCGATGAAATATGGCGCCACATGCCCGGGGATCGCAGGTCACCGGTTTTTGCAAGCCAGTGGTATGAGTTTCCCGAGACTGCCAAATCAGGTGTAATAGACATGTCCGCATGGCAAGCATTAATCAAAATACGCGATGGGGTTGGTAAGGAACTGGAAGCGTTACGGGTGGCAGGCGACATTGGTTCGGCACTGGATGCCGAGGCAGACATTTATTGTCAGGGTGAGATTTATGAGCACTTAAATAAATTACAGGATGAGTTACGATTTTTATTAATTACTTCTTATGCCAGGGTTCACTTGCTGGACGAACGGCCCGACACGGCCGTTAAGATGGAAGCGGTTGATGATGTTTATATTCACATCACAGCCTCAAATCATAATAAATGTATCAGGTGCTGGCACCACCGTGAAGATGTCGGTAGTCACGCGGAACATCCTGAAATTTGTGATCGTTGTATTACTAATATTGAACAAGAAGGTGAAAAGAGGTTATTCGCATGATAAAACGTTTTCTCTGGCTACCTTTGCTGGTCATAGTACTTGACCAGGTTAGTAAAATAATTGCTGTTAAATATTTATTTGGCAAGCCGGCTGTGGAGATTCTGCCTTTTTTTAATTTCTCCCTGGCATTTAATACCGGCGCGGCTTTTGGTTTTTTGCACAATTCATCGGGCTGGCAAAATATTTTTTTCATCAGTATTGCACTGGCTGTCAGCGCGGTTATTTTTTATATGGCTATCAAACTGGGGCCGAAAGATAAATGGGAATTAACCGGTTTAATGCTTGTCCTGGGTGGTGCCCTGGGAAATGTTATTGACCGGATTCGTTTGCAAAAAGTGGTTGATTTTCTCGATTTTTATGTCAATAACTGGCATTTTCCTACCTTTAATATTGCCGATTCAGCCATTACCATAGGCGCTATTATCCTGATTCTTGATTCACTTGGATTTAAACTGTTTACGAATCGTTCCAAAGAAGATAATTAAACGAAAAAAATTAACATGACCACGATAGAAAATGGCTGCCAGGTAACGTTCCACTACCGGCTTTTACTGGCTGATTTAAACAAGCTGGTGGATGGCACGGAGAATGAAGAACCATTTTCAATTGTCATTGGTGACGGTGAGATGATGGAGGCACTGGAGTCGCGCCTGATCGGCTTGCAAGTGGGAGCAAAAGAAAGATTCGAGGTATCCTTTCTGGAAACCTATAACGCCGATGATGAAGAAGTACTGACAAATATGCCCCGCGAAGATTTTCCTGATGACATGAAACTGGAACCAGGATTGGTAGTTGGATTTGAAACACCCGCAGGTGATGCGATACCGGGTGTCATTATTGAGGTCAAGGAAAAAGAAGTGGTTATGGACTTTGCTCATCCATTGTCAGGCCATGACCTGATTTTTGAAGTAGAAATTATTTCAATCCAGGCCCCGGGCCAGAAAAACTAGAATGCAACCTGTTTTGGAAAAATTATGGAATTGATTATTGCCAATCCAAGGGGTTTTTGTGCCGGCGTAGATCGGGCAATCGAGATTGTTGATCGCGCCATCGCCATGTTTGGTGCGCCAATTTATGTGCGTCACGAGGTGGTGCACAATCGTTTTGTTGTAGAACGGCTGCGGGAAAAGGGCGCCGTTTTTGTTGAGGAACTCGAAGAAGTGCCTGATGGTGCAACTGTGATTTTTAGCGCCCACGGTGTCTCCCAGGCAGTTCGGCAAGAAGCGAAAATACGAGAGCTGCAGGTTTTTGATGCCACTTGCCCGCTGGTGACCAAGGTTCACATGGAAGTGGTGCGAAACTGCAAAAAAGGACGGGAAGTTATTTTAATAGGCCATGCCGGCCACCCGGAAGTAGAAGGGACCATGGGCCAGGCTGATTCCGGTATGTTTTTGGTTGAGTCAGTTGCAGACGTAGAAAAGCTTGATGTAAAAATTCCCGATGCCTTGACTTTTGTTACCCAAACAACCCTTTCGGTAGATGATACATCAGAAATAATTAATGTATTAAGGCGGCGATACCCGGATATCCAGGGCCCAAGAAAAGACGACATTTGTTACGCCACCCAGAACAGGCAAGATGCAGTCAAACAGATCGCAGAAGATTGTGATGTATTGCTGGTGGTCGGTTCGGTGAATAGTTCCAATTCAAATCGATTGCGGGAAGTTGCCGAGGCAGTGGGTACCCAAAGTTACATGGTAGATGGCGCCAATGATTTACAGAAGAACTGGTTCAAAAAAGACGATCGTATTGGCTTGACTGCGGGTGCTTCCGCGCCAGAAGTACTGGTTCAACAGGTTGTTGAAAAATTAAAGGAGTGGGGCGTCAAACAATCCGAAGAACAAGCGGGCGAACAAGAGCAAGTAGTGTTTACCTTGCCCAAGGCTTTAAGAACTAGCTAAATAAATTTTTATTATTTGGCTGACCATTTGATAACAGCACCAGTACCATCAACATACATCCCGGTGTTACCTGCATCCATCAGCCCGCCCAAGCGCCTATCCCAACTTTTACGACCCGCATGATCTAGAACCAGCACCCCATCCGAAGCACCATTTCTTCTTTGTAAACCAGAAGCACCGGCCCCTATTGGATCGGCTTGTATTAGGAAACATGTTGTTGCGGTACACGTGCCTGCAGGTCCTACAACGAAAGGAAGAATGGAAATTGTGTAATGACCATCAGCGGATACAAAGGTTGCTGTGTCACTCCAGGCGATTACTGGTGTGGCACCACCAACTCCACAACTAGATCCAACAGTAGTTGTGACCAAACCCGTTGCATACTGATTACACTCAGTAAATATTTTTTCTTGCAGGGTTGCCAGACGACTCAGCGCCTCCTTGGCATCAGTTCGTCGGGTTTCAATCATCTTATCTGTATAAACCGGGTAACCAAAAGCGACTATAATGCCAATGATTACGACCACAATCATTAGTTCAATCAGGCTGAATCCAGATGTTTTTTTAGCGTGTTTTCTAATCATCCTAAACCTCGATACCAAATGACCATTTAATCAACAACTTTGTAGTTACAGTTATCACTATAGCAAAATAATGCTGGGAAAATTATTGAGCGAGTAGCTTATCACAGCCACTCTTCAGGAAATTTAAAACCTGCGGGTAGTAGCCAGGCTTCAACCAAATATTCACCACTCTCTCCCTTTATTTTTTTAAAGACAGTTCGGTAGGCAATTACTTTTCCGGGTGCCAGGACCGATAAACCACCCAGCATTTGTCCGGAAATTGACCGTACAACCATGGTTGACGAAATACCGAATGACTGGTCGTTGACAACAATCTCATTTCGCTCGTTTTTGTAGATTGCATCAACAGTGCCGCCAGATGTTGCCCGAGACAGCGCGGTATTTCCCGCAAGGACCTGGTATGAACCACCAAGACCAAGCATCACCACCATTACCGTTAACAGAAACTGCTTTATATTTTTCACATTCATTCTCCTTGTATCAATTCAGGATACATTTATTGTAGTTGCCGCCAGCCTTGTCGAAAGGCATTTTGCGGACGACTCAGTGTTGTTCCGCCCAGGTCGCCTTTAGAGTCAGAGGTGATCACCCTGCTAGTCGCGGCCGAGGAGCATTTCTGGCCGTTCGAGGCGCCGCTGACAGATACATCATCCATTACCGAGACATCACTGTTCAGTATCAGGCTGTCTTTGCGAACACCAGAAACAACAGTCTTGGAAAGCGTTTTATCATCGGTGCCAATTACACCATCCTGGTTGACGTCAATGACGGACTCATCGGTGCGTCCGCCATTATCAAGATCGAAGACCATGAACCAGCTTTCACCGCCTGGAGAACACGGTTCATCATTGGGGGTAATAGAAATAAATATGATCTTGTCGTCCTGAATCACGGGATTGGTTACAATGCGCTCACGGGTTTCTGGCAAGTCAATTTTCCAGCCCATGTACTCACCGGTACCCCCACCATTACCCCATTTCTGGATTAGAATGTTGGTATTCAAACGTAAATCACGTCCACCCTCATTAAGAAAGGTGAGTGTTTGCGTGACTAATTCATTGCGTGCTACGTTGACGGTGCTGGTACCACTGTAACCCGATGAATCCCAAATACCGTACATGGTCTGGGTCTGAGTACTAACAATATCAGTTACCTCGATGTACTGGCCGGTACCGAATATGACAATAAAACCTTGTGGTCCTGCTGGGGCCACTTCAATTTCAGGCTCGGTGGTAATAGGCTGTGGTGCGCCACCAGGATCTGTGGCAGTAAACAGTATCGATCTTTTCGATGCATTACGCCAGCTGGCGGGGTTGATACCGGTAACATCGAATTTCCACATATTGCCTTGCAAGTCACCTGCGTAAATGTAATCAACCTTGTAGTCTCCGTCATAATCCACGATTGCCGGTTTGGCCAGACCATTGGGATGACTGCCATCAACAGATGTTGACATACCTCTGCCTGTATCAATCTTGGTGACGGCCTTGGTCTCAATGTCCACTATATAGAGCACCGCGTTGCCAGTTGTACTGGCGTTGCCATCGGCTTCTGTATTGTTATACCCATTACTGAAAATTGCATACCAGCGATCATTCTGCATTTTGACAATAGCGGGTCGACCATAGGTATAGCCCAGGTCCCGATCATCGGCATCGGTAAATTCCCAAAGCACGGTATTAGCCGGAGCAGGCGCGGATTCAGAAAAAGTTGAGGGATCGGTAACATTAAGCGCGAATATACCCTGGCCACCCGCTCTTAAGGCGCCAACAAGAACAGTATTCCAGGCGCCATTGTAAAATACATCACCGACTGCCGGCGACTCGTCTACATAGTAGGTATGTCGATAGTTTGTACTGGTGAGTGCCGGTAAGTTTTTATATAACATGGAGGGGGCATAGGCGAGTTTCTCCTCACCGGTGTTGGCATCCACCCCATGTAACATGCCGTCATTGGCGCCAAAATAAATTATCGGCGTACGATTAAAGTAATTAAGCTTGAAGTTATTATAGGCATTACCCGCACCTTCCAGAAAGTCCGGGTAGGCAAATGGTGGCGCTCCTACATATAACGGACTCGAGTGGACCGTATCGCCCAACACAAATGGTATTACGTTTGTATCAGATGGATCTCGGTCCCGGGTACGAAATACCGCGTTAGCGTTAGTCGTTCCGTCTGAACGGGTCCTGTTTACAACCTCGTTATAATGATCGCCACGCAGGTACTCCACCCGTCTCTGCGCCTTTGCATTATCTGGTAGCCCCCCCGAGGTGACATCACCGTCGACAAGGGTGGTTACCTGGGCCGCGGTCATGGTATTTGCACCGAGCCCAGAAGCTGAATCGTACCGGAACGGGATTCCCTTGGTGCCGTTATAGGTCAGAATTGTCCGCGCATCAGTATTATCGGGATCAGTAGCTGTGGCACCGTCTATGATTTGTGCTTCCATGGCAATGCGGGCATCGTTTGTGGTGCTGCCGACAAAATCATTGGCAGGTACGATTATATTAACCGGGGGTGCGGGGGGTATGATTGCTGGATCTTCGATAAATTTATAAGCCAGCAATTGCCCGGCCCAGTTATCACTGGTAAATTTTGTTTGATAAATACGGGTTGTCGAAGAGACTGTACCCGAAGTGACCGAGACACCGGCAGCTGAACCCGTTCGCGCATTAATATTGTCGAATATGGCCTGGAAGTCGTTACTTAACTTATTAGATTCACCAGCGCTTATGAATGAGCCACGACCATTATAGGCCGCATGCCAGACATCATCGATTCTTCGTTTTTTCCGTTGGCTCGTGGTACCTGTAAACGGATTTGGCCAGCCGGGAAATGTCGTATCATCTGGTTGGACGCCCGGGAATGACTCTTCGATCTCACCTTTTAGACCAAATGCAATCGTATAAGTGACCATGTGTTGTTTAATATTAGTATCGGGATTAATGGCTCTGTTAAATTGCGGCACCAGGTCGGCCAGTGAGGGGGCCAGGTCCTTGTTGTAATAGAACATAGCCACGTCAGCCATGGTGTTACTGTAATTATCTCTATAAGGATCTGGCTCTGAGCCATCTACATTGCCCAGTGATGGACTGGGTGTGCCACCATTCCAATCGCCATCTGTCAACGCAATAGTGTAATTTTGTTGACATTCACCACCTTTGGCCTGGTTTAGAATGGGTGATCGGCTGCTGAAGGTGTCGCTATAGTTGTAAGTAGCACCAAAGAGAGCACTATTGTTGGTGCCGTCGTAGTATTCACCGACGTCCTGTAATTTTCTTCTTAAAGGGGTGCCACCACTGGGTCGAATTCGTCCGACACTCCTTAAAAGTGCGCGCTTGTTGGTAGCGGCAGTCGTATTAACAGGAAGAGAAATATCATCAATATCCTGAATCGGGGTACCGACACCATTATTATTCCATAATGTACCCAGCCCCATACGTTGCTGACCTTTAGAGATGACTTCGCCCAGAGCGAATTTCATGACATATTGGCGTTTACGATAATACGAATACCAGTTCATATAATTTAACTTATCTGTAGGGCTCAAACTGTTGATGGTGATACCGGCGCTGTTATTGTTAGGGCCGCACTCACCGACATTGTATTCGTTATCGTTATTTGTATCTGTCCACGGAAAATAGGCAATATAAGTGGTATTGGTCAGGTTACTTGTGGCGGTGTTGTAAGGATTCCTTCTTACTGCCGCCAGGTTAGTCATGTTTGGATAGGGATTACCCGTAGTGTCCAGGCCTTTCCAGGGGACATAAGTTTTACCGGGAACATAGGCCAGGGCATTGTAACTGGTACATAGCTCCAGTCGTTCTGCCGTGTTATCAGGGGTAAGATCAATATTGCCACTATTAGGGTAGCCACTATGCAAGGCTACGGCTCTTGGGGTTTTTAGTACTTCCCAGCCCATACTGCCACTATCATCCATCAAAAAGAATACGTTTGGCTGGACCCTGTTTTTCATAAAAAGCGGCGAGTTCGCCAGCTGAAACTCAGCCGACCAGGTAGTGACTGGCAGCGAGGTGGCAACCAGTGCCAGGGAGACAATTGCGAGCTGTTTAATGCGCGAGCCCAGTGAGAGCCTGCCTGTAACTTGCTCGTTGTTTATAAGTCGTTTGGTCAGTTTCATATTTACCTCCAAGGCCAAGCCAGGGAATAATCAATAATTTAGTTAATATTTTCGAGTTTTAATTAATATTTTCGTGGTCACTTTTTGGCAAACGTGGATTGCAACATTGTCACCGCATTGGCTGTACCACCAACACCGCGGGAAGTAACGCGATACAACATTCTGGATTTACCGGTATTGGAATAACCAAAACCACCCTTAAGACCATCTGTTACTTCCTGCACTTCCTCAATAATATATTTTGTCGGCCCCGCAATATATTGTTTGGTGGTGTCTGAAAGATAGTTATTGCCTGGCCAGCCGGTGTGGGTAATAAGATCAGTACCTGAAGCCCAGTCAACGGTATTCCAGACAGGGTCACCGGTGGTAGACGCTCGATAAAGACCATCAGTGACATTAGATGGATCAATGGCCGGAATTCTGCCGGTGTAAACTTCACAAAGAACGCGATCACCTTCGGTAATGCCGGATTCAGCCTGGGCAAAAGACCAGTGTTTGTCTTTCAGGTTACCCGCCATTTTTTCCTGTAATGCCGAAGTGCTCATGGCTGAGACGCCGATGATGGTCATGAGCAATAAAAAGATCAGGGCAATTGCCAGGGCAATACCTGACTGGTTATGTTTAGCTGTCGTGCTGTACAAGGTGGCCATGCTGCCTCTCCTATATTAAAGATAAAATCACTAGTTTCGCCTTTGAACCGTCGAGGTGAATAAACGTCGTCGACGATAAAGCTCTGGATCAAATGAGCCAGGCGGTGGTGCCGGTGTGGCTCGATATATTTCATTGGGGTTACCAAAAATCGGGATGTTGGCCTCTGCAATCACCACATTTCCTTTTACATTCTGGACATCAATCATGCTGGAACTGCGGGCGATAAAGGCAACTTTTACATCAATCACCTTGGACATGTCTCTGTCTGTCGAGGGGTCGAAAGTGCCAGGATTATAAAGTGCATTTGCGGTCATATAGGTTTCAGCCATGTCTCGGTTGCTATTATCAGCTGATACGGCCTCAAGTCCCATTAAAAACTTGAGTTGTTCTATGCCTGTGACCAGTGGTTCAGGCCGCCAGTCATTATTGTCCAGTGCCAGGCGATAAAGGGCTGGCTCCGGGGTAGTCCCTGCCGGCAGTGGTGGTACAGGATTGGAGTTCACACCAATAAAATATGCACGGGTAGCGAGTTTCATGACATCGGCAGTACTGTCATAACTGCCATTCAGCAGCGACTGGGTATTACCAGAGGTGCCGTGGGTCAGGGTAATGTTGGTACCACCACCGGTAGCCGGATTATTGGTTATGCGAAACATATCGCCACGCCGGCAGTCAGAAATAAATACCACATCGTTTTGCTTGAAGGCGCCGGTGGTGGAAGGTGTCCTGACTAATTGTAAATTGGCTTTTGTAGGTGCACCCGTATTAAAGAGTTGTACGTTGAGTGGTGTGGCAAACTGGACCAGTAACACGTCTGAAAATGGAACGAGTTCCGGACCCGGCGCTACCAGGCCGTCAAAAAAACCAAGGGCCGGTAATTGCGGCGTCCAATCTGTTAGTGCTGTACCACCACCACCTGTGTATCCGAATACTGCAAGCCCAACAGGTTGGGTAGCAGCATTGTTGTAAGGGTCGGAGAGCAACCCTCTCGGACCATCGGGTGTTTTTACGATGTTATTGATAGCTGTTTTTTTTAGTTTTGCGCAACCAAAGTTACCGGCCATGCGTATGTCTTTGGCCAAAAATTCCATGGCAAATCGCCCCTGTTCCTGGACCTCGGACAGGCCTGTCTCCAGGTCATTGGTGCTGCGAGTACTGGTAAAAACCTGAACTATTACACCAGTGATGATCAAGCCCAGTGTCAGGGCAATCATTAACTCGATAAGTGTAAAGCCGCTGCGGGTATTACCTAAGCTGCACCGGGTCTTAATCATGAATTTTCCAGTTTGAATGCTCATAACTGCGCCTCATAAATAAAGCTTTTCGGTATATCATTTTCATTCCAGTTAACCCGGATGACATGGATGAGTGCGTTTTGTCGCAAAACGCTACCTCTGGCAGCAGGCCCTAAATTGGCCGCCAACGATTGTCTCCAGCTGTCATAATCATAGGTGGCTCGTTGAGCTGACGTACATGGGGGGGCAACAGTGCAGTCCACGGACAGTGTTGTCGGGGCTGGACCTGCACTGGCCATGCTGTCATAAGCTGAAATCTTGCCGGGAACGTTTGATCGAATACGATCGGCCATGTCATAGATTTGTAAAATCGCCTGGGTGCGCTGGTATGACTGATGGTTATATTTCAGGCCAATACTTTGCAGGGTTGCCAGGCCCAGTATGCCGATGGAAAGCACAAGTAAAGCAATCAGTACTTCCATCATGCCCGCACCTTTTTGATGATGATGTGTTTGTTCTATTTGTGCTTTAGTCTGTGGCATAAGATTCATTATTTTCCCCTTTTTCTGACTAGCATCCCGTTGCTGGTGAGGTTACTTTCGATCCACCGGTCGGGCTAATTCGAATTTCACGGCCCACTTCCGGATCCATAAGTGTGTCATTGTCTTTATCATGGCAAAGTGCAAAAACTGCAGTAATTGTTCGATTATTTTCGATACCGCCATTACTTTGAAAGGTCGCCAGGCCAGAACCATTGAAACTGATACTTGTATATGCATTAACAGGTTCCCTGAGTGTGCGGGTACCGGGAAGTGATTCTCTTACCCTGATAACATCAAATCCACCGCCAGCCAGGTTTACCCCGACCACCCTGCCAGTAGACCATGTGCCGCTGTAATTACAGGCTGTCTGAGCAGCATTGGGGATGCAGACTTCCACAATCAAGCTGCGCTTGAGCGCCTCACTGCGAGCAAATTTGAGATCTGTCAAAAATTTATTGGTCTCGGCAGTGGTTCCATGATTGAGTAAGGTTTGACGAAAGTTGGGTAAGGCCCAGGCGCCGAGAATGGCGAATATTGTCAAGGTGATCATCATCTCTACCAGAGTAACTCCGTGTTGTTTGCTTAAAAACCTGCTTATGCGGACAAACGGTAGTTTATAGTGGATGAACGGTGTTGTATGGGGGGTAACTGAACTGATGAACGGTTTGTTATGGCCGACAAAAGGCGTCGATATTTGGCCTTGAGACACCGATTTTTTCGGTGTGGTGGCGTTTTGTCTCAACCAAGTCTCAATTTGTCTCATTACAAAGCCTATAAAACCAAGGGTAATCTGTTTATGTTCGTACCTGTTCAGTAATTATAGGTTTGATTTGCCTGGAGCGCCAACGAGGTTATGACGGGCAAGTCAGATTCGGTTGTATTTTGTGAAATATTACGCATTGATGGGTCTGGAACTAATATTAATTGGTAACTCAGTAGCTTATAAGATCAGGCTAATGAATACCTTAATGAGTCTCAGTTAAGCTTATGATATCTTTAATAAAAACAGCGAAATTGTGCGATTAGCAATCAGTATTGGTTATCAAAAATTGCCCTGGAATGACCCGTCACCAGCATGACTCCAGACCGCTTTCATTTTTCTGTTAACAGGTATTGATCTGGTGCCGATTTAGCATGGCTTATGGTGGTAAGACCTCATTTTTGTTCTAACAATAGGCTAATAGTCATTAAAAATACGAGCTGGACAGGTAAGTACTCGCTATTCCACTTTTATGGTCGTAGGGTAAGGGGCTGGATGTTAAGCATGAATAATCAGATACATATTATAGGTGCCGGCATCATGGGCCTCATGATTGCCCGAAATTTGCTGGCGGCCGGTCGCCAGGTTTTACTCTACGATAAAGGCAAAGTAGGTGCTGAATCATCGTGGGCCGGTGGCGGCATACTTTCACCGTTATATCCCTGGCGTTACCCACAACCAGTGACCGAATTAGCGTTGCGAAGCCAGGCCCTTTATCCCGGGATTGTCAGACAATTATACAAAAACACAGGCATTGATCCAGAGCTGGCCCAAACGGGCATGCTTGTTTTATCTGTCGCGGATCTCGGTATTATCCATGACTGGGCTGCCCACTATCACGTTAAATATCGCGTTAGCAACCAGGCTGACATCTCTCAGATTGAACCCAATTTAACGCCATCACTAATCCGGCAAGCGTTGATTTTTCCTGACATTGGCCACATTAGAAATCCACGGTTAATATCGGCTTTACGTGCTGATCTTCTTCAAAATGGCTGCGAACTTCGCGAAAATACTGAAATAACAGCAATTGATTTACACAACAACAAGCCTCGAAAACTCGTTACAACCCGGGGCGACATAAATACAGAACAGGTAATAGTTTGCGCCGGGGCCTGGACAAGTAAATTACTAAAAGGACTTGGTTTTGGGATTCCCATTGAGCCTGTGGCAGGGCAGATGTTGATGTATAAGGCAAAACCAGGCCTGGTAAACCACATTATTCTTAACAAGAAGCGCTATCTCATTCCCCGGCTAGATGGCAGAGTGCTGGTTGGTAGTACCCTGGAAAATGCCGGTTTTAATAAATTTACCACCGATGAAGCCCGGGAATCCTTGCAAAATACGGCCGTGGAAATGGTGCCGGCACTGGCCGATTACAAGATTGAGGCGCAATGGGCCGGGCTCCGTCCCGGGTCGCCACGGGGTATACCTTATATGGGTGGTTATCCCGGCATTGAAAATTTATGGGTTTGTTCGGGTCATTTTCGCAACGGTCTGGTGTTGGCGCCTGCCTCTGCAGAGTTTATGACCGCTTTGGTTCTGGGTCAGGAGACAAACTTCAACCAGCCAGAATTTGCTCTTGATCGTGCAAGTTAATGATTATTATCTTGACATGGGGCTGGAGAGGGTGTGCTAGTCAGTTGCCATGCAAACGTTTATAATGATTCTAAATGGAAACCATTAACCCCAATCACACAACCGAGTCCCTCAATAACTTGTTGCTGGCCCATGACATTAAACCCACCAGCCAGAGACTCGAAGTAGCGCGCCTGTTGTTTACGCACCATAAGCACTTTGCCGCTGAGGAAATATTTTCCATGGTTAATTACAGGACTAACAGCTCGCAAAACAGCACTTCCCGGCACAATGTTCGCCAAAATAGCGTCTCGAAAGCAACGGTTTACAATACCCTGGGCCTGTTTGCCCGCAAAGGCCTGGTGCGCGAAGTTATTGCCGATCCTAACAAGGTTTTTTACGATCCTAATACCCGGCCCCACTATCACATGTATGATCCGAGCTCGGGCGAACTAACAGATATTAGCGCCGATTCTGTGCAAATCTCTGGGTTGCCGGCAGCACCCTCAGGTCGAGAGGTAGAGGGTGTGGACATCGTGGTTCGTCTTCGCCCCCTGAAATAATCTGGAATAAATATATCTGCCAACGTAGTAATCACTCCCTATGGTTTGGCGCCTAAAATCCGTATACTCTCCAGCGCGCCGGAATAGCTCAGTTGGTAGAGCAGCACATTCGTAATGTGACGGTCGGGGGTTCGACTCCTCTTTCCGGCACCAGTTTATAGTAATCATAAAAAACCCGACGCCTTCAGGCATCGGGTTTTTTGTTTGCTTACTTTAAAGCGTAAAGCTTACTTAATATTAATCAGAGGTGTCACGCCACTACCAAAGATCACCAGTGGTTTTGCGCCTTCTGTGATTGCTTTTTCCATTACGTCCAGCTCTCGTTGACGAAGAATTTTATTGGTTAGCGACGCATCCAGTGCCCGGTTGATTTGAGATTGTTTTTTAGCAATATCCAGCTCAATACGTTTGGCTTCCAATTCCTTGTTTTTAGCCACCGCCAGTTTAATCGCATTTTCAACACTGGGGTCTGTTTGCAGATTTCGGACAACCACTTTTCTGATTTGAAATACGTTTTCGTCGGCCTCATCCAGCTTTTTTTGCAGGCTTGCCTGGATTTCATCGCGCAAGGTATCGCGATGTTTATGGATTTCCAGGCTGTCGTATTTTGCAACGGCGGAGTAGGCCGATTCCCGGGCAAAACTGCGCACCAGGTTATAGGCTGGATACCAGACGCCCACATTTCTATCCCAGGCATTACGATTGGCATACTTGATTGAAAGTTCGGCAGACTGCCCCGAATCAATCGTGTAATAGATTTCAATGTCCATGTCGGATAATGACAAGTTATCCTTGGCCTTGGGTTTCATATCAAACAACTCAACCGTGATTTGTTTGGCAGAAAAAGGCTCAACCGATGAGGTTATCGAAGTGTAAAATCCTGGCGTGACTTCTTCCAGTACCACCTTGCCATTCCAGGCGGTGCGTACGCCGACGTTGCCGGTTTCGATTCGACCACAGGCCGAGATCAATAAGACCAGCCCCATTATAAGTGCTAAACGTTTCATTATTTTCTCCCCTTACACCGTTAATTTAATTTTAAAGTATGTTTTTTATACCGTTAGTTTATCTTTAAGGTATGGCATCTTAATTTACTTCCAGTAAAAATATTACCACCGTGCCAATAATGGCAACAATGACAGATATGATGAATTTGAGTTTGGTATTGCGTGGTAATTTGGCCAGCATGCTGTAACCAAGCAGCGCCGCCAGGGCAATTATAAAAATAACAATAAAAGAGAGCAGCACGCGGGCCATGTTTAGATTTTCCTGATCAAATAGATTCCGGATTATAACCAAATCCCCGTGTTGTCGCAGTTTTCTTTGAAAAGATGACAAATGTATTTTAGCAGGCGCTAATGATAGAATGTCCTGCTACGCGAGCTTTATTACCAGTATTACAAGCGTTTGCTCAATTCCACCGTGTGGTTTTTACTAAAAAAATAACGAGCCATGAAAAACAAAGAAAGAATCACAATGTCAATTAAAGTGGCAGCTATTCTCGTTTTTGTCATTTTGAGTAATATTTTGGCTGGCGCTAACTTGCCTGGTAGTGCTGACCCTAAACTTGACGACCAATGGCAGGAGTTTAGCCAGAAATACCGCGTTAATCGCTTTGGAAGTGACGGATATTTTGTTCGAGCCATCCGTCATGGTCATGGGTTATTTTATAAAACTTACGATTTCGCCTGGCGTTTCACCAGGAAAACTGCCCAATCTGAAAATAATAACTGTGGCAGTTGTCATAGCCCGGAAGAAATTGCCTATAGCTTTGCCAGCGCTGATCGATTCGATAAAAAACTGGGTAAGCGTGTCTCTTTTGAAGAACGCATTATGCGTTGTTATGTCAGTAAGCTCGATGGATTTGTACCGACAATTTACGATCCGGCTATTCGGGATATCCGTATTTTTGCGCGTTTGGTCGCCCATGACTTAAATATTACGGAAGGCTCCATAATGGGGCCCCCGGAAGAATAAAAATAACAGAATAAAAAATATAAAATAAAAATATAAAATAATAGTTAAAATAAAATGAAGCCCGGCACCATTAAAAAATTAGTCAGCACCTCTGCAGTGATTATAATTCTCGGCGGACTTTATATGGCTGCCCTTGTAAAACACGAGGCTCGTGCCGCTTTTCGCGAACAGCCTGTTGCCCTTACGGTTGGTTGTAATCAAAAGCTTCAGAAATATAATCTGCAAGCTGGTAACACTTATACTTCTCCATACGTGATACAGCAAACTGGTCAAACTATACGGCTTACTGGTTATTCAGAACAGGACATTCGGGCTATCCAGCGTGGCTGTAATATTATTGATGATACCCTGGGGCAAGACGCAAAACTTGATATCGAGCGCTGGAACTCAAAACGCTACATTCGTGGCAGCCAAACTAGTTGCGATCATTGTCACCAGGGAATTGGCGATAAACAAAATGCAAAGGGAGAACGCCTTGTGGGTTCTTTAAGTATGGCCGCCTCCTGGAGTAATGGTGGCGATACCTACGACCGTTTCACCGGCTTGTTACTGCCATTTGAATTACGGCAAATGCAATGTTTTATTAATTCTTCAAACGGGTATAAACCAAATATTGCTGACGATATTATTCGCGATATCACTGCCTACAGCCGATTCCTGTCGGGCGCCCTGGGTCTTACCTACCATACGCGATACCCGGAGCAGGGCATTGATGAGGTGTCAGTCTCGATGACTGAAAAACGCGGTGATGATTATGTTCGGGGCGCTGCACTATTTAAGAAAAAGTGCGCCAAGTGCCATGGTAAAGATGGTCGCGGAACCGTGATAAATGGTCGCGTTGTTTTTCCTGCTGTTGCTGGCCCGGATTCTTTTAACAAACAATCGCGAAATTATTTCAGGTTTGTTTCCACTATTCTGCCTGGATTCATTTGTCGCAATATGCCCCTGGGCCAGGAAGGCAGCCTGAAAAATCAGGAGTGTCGTGATATAGCGTCTTATATTAGCAATCTGCCAAGGCCTGCCGGTGACCGGGAAGGGCCCGTGACTGCTGCCTGGCAACAAATGATGATGTTTGCCATGCCAAAATTAATTGCTTTCTTTAATACTGAAACATCATCTGCTCAAAATCGTAACCACAATAGTAACCAGAAAAGCAGTAACCAGAAAAGCAGTAGCCAGGAAAGTAGTCCGCAATAATGTTTAAAAATTTAATCCCTGACTCAAAAATCCTGCCCAATGAATTGTTGGTAGGTCTAACGTTGGCCATTGTTGTGTTGCCCCAGGCCATTGCCTTCTCCACAACCCTGGCCGGTGTCCCGCCTTACTTCGGGATTTATGCGGCAATATGGGGCGTACTTTTTACCGCCCTGTTAAATCCTTCAAGTGTGTTTCATGGTGGTCCCAACAGTACATTGTCCGCGGTTGTGGGCGTGACACTCTTGCCAATCGCACCACAATTTGGTGTCAGTTATATGGGTTATGCTTTAACACTAATACTCATGGCCGGCCTGGTGCAATTGTTATTTTACTTTATAAAACCGCTAGCCAGGTTGCTCGACCTCATGAGCGAAGCCGTCATCAATGGCATGATTGCCGGCATCGGCTTGTTCCTGATATTAAAATCAATCACAGCTTTTGGTGGTTTGCCCATTAACACCGAAGTCGAGTGGCCACTGGTCATTGCCTGGCATAATATCCTGGCGGTACTGGAAATTGGCAACATGCATGCGATACAAATTGGCATGGTGACACTGGTATCGGCAATTATTGTGCGCAGCATCAAGAAAGTACGCAACTGGGGTATTCTGGTCGGCATTATTGTCGGTACCATTTACTCGGAATATTTAATTAATTTACATGGTCTGGAAAATATCCTGGTAGAACAAACTGCGGATTTCTCTGCCATCGGTTTTGTATTCCCTTCAATGCCTTTGTTTACACAGGAAGCCCTGCCCGACATTATTGCCATTATGCCCGGTGCCGTTACCCTGGCCATGCTTGGACTTTTTCAAACCGTGGCCGCCATGCGCAGGATGAATCGTAAGACGGGTCAACACGTGGAAAGCACCGTTGGTATCGGCACCGATGCAGTGAGTAATTGCGTGTTACCATTTTTATCGGCCTTGCCCACCTGTGCCTCGTTTAACCGTATGTGGCTCATGTATACCATGGGCACCAAAACCAGGTTCGTCGCGGTATCTTCGGCAATTATTCTTTTGATACTGGTGCTGGTGTTTTCGGATTTGATCGCCATTATTCCGATCCCGGCAATGGCGGCAGTGATCATGATTGTGGGTGCCAATATGATTAACTGGCAAGATATTCGTCCCCATTTTTCAAATTGGCCTGAGGCGATTATTTTCCTGACTGCGTTTATCTCCGTGCATATTTTCGGATTGTTCGGTGCTGTTATTGTGGGCTCTTTGCTGGCATTAATTCACTTCAAGTGGAGTAATATTCGTCCGGACATTACTTTTAAAGAAAACATACTGACGATTTATGGCAGTCTTTATTATGGATCACTGCCATACATTGAAAGCGCCATTATAAAAGCATCAGAAAGTGGCGCCAGGTTTGAGATTGATTTACGAAATATTACCTATATGGATGCTGAAGGGGAGCGATGGCTGCGGGATATGTTGGAAAGTAGTAAGACCAATATAATACTGAGCCAGTAAATCTGAATTAACGAGGACGCACCTCTACATTAACTGTATTATCTTGTTTGACAAGAAACAAAAACATCAATACCTCACCGGGTTTTAAATCAGGCACTTCTGTGGGTAGTTGTACGGCGTACTCATGCGCTGGAAAATATTTGGATTTGGTATAGTTGATTCGTTCTTTCCAATGTAAGAGTCTCTAAAATCTTCCTCTCGATCTGTTTCTGCTTCATACGTTCCGGAAAAACTGGCGCAACCTGACAGGGCCAGTATTAATGTTATAGATAAAAATATACGCCAGAATGGTTTTAGAGATAGGGGTTTCAGTTGCTTATGTATGTTTGTCTCCTTTTTTCTTTTTTAAAAGTTATTTTGAATGAAAAACGTTGTCGTATGATTAACGAGGACGCTCGCCTAGTATGCAATTACCTCGACAGTCACTGTGTTATCCATTTTTATGAGAAATAAGAACATCAATTTCTCCCCAGGTTTTAAATCGGGCATTTCCCGGGGTAGTTGCACAGTGTATTCATGTATCGGCATATCTTTGTATTTTGAATAATGTACGATATCGTCGTACCAGCGATAGGTGGCGGTTTTGGGAATTGTTATGTAACCCAAACCAACTGAAGATCTGCCGCGCCCTGTATTCTCACCAACAGCCCCCCCATGCCACCCCCTGGAAGACGTTGCTCGCCGAATCGAATATCAGAAATCCAGATGGCTTTTTGTTCCGTTTCCGTGGAGACCTTAACCGGGTAAGTTGTACAGCCAGTTAACGTCAGTAAAAACGTTACTGATAAGATTAACTGCCAGTATGGTTTTCGGAAAAATAGTTTCACGTGATAATTAGCGCGGACGTACTTCTAACGTTATCGTATTATCTTCTTTAATAAGGAACAAAAACATCAGTACCTCTCCAGGTTTTAACTCTGGCATTTCCGTGGGTAGTTGCACGGTGTATTCATGCACTGGAAAATATTTGGATTTGGTGTAATGGGCGCTTTTTTTCCAACGATAGGTGGCGGTTTTGGGAATGGTTATGTATCCCATTCCCACAGATTTTCTGCCGCGCCCGGTATTTTTACCAACAGCCCCCCCCATGCTGCCCCCAGGAAGACGATACTTGCCGAATTGTATATACTGAACCCAGATGGCTTTTTGTTCTGTTTCGGTAGATACCTGAACCGGGTAGGTTGTGCAACCTGCTAAGGCCAGTAAAAACGTAGCTGACAAGAGAAATTGCCAGAATTGATTCTGATGCACGTGTTTCATGCGCCTATATATATGAGTCTCTATATTCTTCCTCTTTCCTCTCTTCATAGTCTTCCCATAACTGTGGATTTGGAGCGGAAAAGAAGATATCACGGGTCCCGCCATTATCTTCAACGCTGATTCCTATTTTATCGATGAAATACCGGGAATCGCGAATATATTTGGAGTTCATGGCCTCGTTAAACGGCATGCCGGATTTATTCTGGTCGTAAAAGGCCTGTACCTGGGGTTCAATTTTTATGCTTTTTTCAAAGCGATCATGTTCTTCCCAGGGCTTAACATTGATGCCTGTTTTAACCATTTCGTCATGCATGTATTTCAAGGGTATGCGGGAGAGGTGGTTGGATTTTTCTGTTTGCTCTCTTAGATAATAATCTTCATCAATATTTTCAGATTGGTTATAGATGGTGTCATCGGTGAGATTTTTGTCTTTTTCGTAATTCATATTTTTTTCAGGGATGTTCGTCAGTCTCATGATTGTTTTACCCGTGGCATCTTGTGCTCGCACCAGGCGTTCTTTATACCAGCCTTCGCTGCGATAGGCCCGGTAGGCATAACCCCCGCCCACATCCGAGTGGGCACCGGGGAATGATTTTTCCAGGCAATTTCCAGGTAGGGACTCACTCTTATTTTTTTTGATACTGGTTAGGTCAAACAAACCACGTTTTTCATGCTCGGCAGTGAGGTGTACCGTGCGTTTTACAAAATCACGGTCGAGATGGTAGTCCATGCCTGCATCATATTTGTTGCCGGGCATGCCAAACGAACCCACAGTATCAAAAATCCCCAGGAAACGAAGCTCAATATCATGAAAACCACCATTGAGTTTGTTAGGAATTTTCAGGTATTTAACCATATTGACAAAATGACGGGCCGAGGCTGCGCCACGACTGAATCCGAAAACATCGAGATATTTTTTTTTGCGGTAAATATTTTCTTTACGATTAAAGTGGTCAGCCACCGCATTGTATGATTCATTGATACGGCTCTCAGCGCCGGCGCCAGTCATTCCACCAAGGGCTAGCGTGCCCAATGTAGAACCGACACCGATGTTGTAATAGAAGTCATTATTTTTACACTCAATACCTTCTTTATTGGTATAGGCATCAAGTTTATAAAAATCATATAATTTGGCGATATTACTTTCATTACCGCCGGGAATATCTTTGGCCATATTATTGCCAGTACCATCAAAAAACACACCAAAACAGGTGCCGCCACTGTAAACAGGAATTTTATTTGATTTGCCCTGTTTAATACTGGCAGTGGATTTAATTAAGTTGTCTGCCATGTTTGTTTCCTAGTCGACAGGTTTCAGGTCGGCGATATCCAGCTCGATTTCATTGTCCAGAATTTCCAGCATGTATTTTGCTTTCGGGTTAGTGCAACGAATGAAGGCCGTGCCATTTTCATCGGTTTTACCTTGACGAATGACTTTGCCATCCCGTTTTAATTTGAATTTTTCATTGGGGTGGGGCGTGCTGTCAGAATCCGAACCATCACAAATTTCAAGCTCATAGGTGGCTGGCATCAGTAACAGCGGCGAGGTGGCCGGTTCACCATTTTCCATGCCTACGACGAATACGTATTTTAATGCGCCTTCATCACCACTCTTGATGTCCTGGTCAAGATCTTTCTCGGCATCGTCAACGCTCCGGGACCACGGGAAAGCATAGTTACCCGGCCCTTGCGAGAGCGTAATAGATTTTTTCTCGATTTCCTGTTGTTCGCCATTATCATCAATTTCGTAAACTGCCAGGGTTGCCTTGTCTCCGGCTACGCATTCTTTAGCTTTAAATAGTTGTTTAACTTCCTGACCCGGTTTAAAACGTTCCTGGCTCCACTTAAGATTAGTAAAATTTTCATGGACCCGGGTGGGCGCAGCTACCTCAGTCTTCTTGACCACATCCGGCTGACTACCACCACCTTCCTCTGCAAAAACCAGGTCAAAGGTATTGGCGATGACAATATCTTTTTCTTCAATTTTGCCGTCCTGGATCGTGTTTTGCCTGACCTCACCCAGGTCGGTGGTGAGTGTGTATTCAGCGCCGTCGTTGAGCGTTAAGTGATCTGGCAAAGATTCAATAAACTCATCGGTCATCTCGAGCATCAGGTCCTGGGTTGTGGGTTCTGCATTTTCGGTTTCAATCCAGGGTAACTGCCCTGGATCCAGGGCGGCGAGTGGACTGGCATTTAAGCTCGGGGCACCACCAATGTTGTAACTGGTATTGCCATTAAAAGTAGTGCCGCTGGCACCGTTGAGGGTGACTTTTTTGCCATAGAGCTTGACGTTGCCCCCGGAATCAATTTCAAGGCCGCCGCCATTCTGGCCGATTTTTATGGTACCGCCACCCTTGCCCGTGATTGCCAGTTTATTGGGTGATTGAATGACCAGGCTACTATTCTCGACACTAATGATTTGATCGCCCTGCTTGATGGTCAGGCGGGTATTTTTTTGCGCGCGCCAGGTGGTAATTTTTTCTGCCCGATGTTCAATATTTTCTTTGGCATAGTGTTTTACATTTTTTTTAGCGGTGTGCACATGGTCAGTGGCGGCCTGGGCGTATATGTCTTTATTTTTTGTCGTCAGGCTTGACTGGTTTTCTACTAATTCGGTGCGATCATTGTCGTGGGTTTGGGTGATGGTATCACCGGCATCAATGAGCATGGTTTTTTTAGCATAAACAGCGAGGGCGCCGTAGGTACAGGCCAGTCGTATCTTATGACCCTCACTGTTGGCATCGAGTCGAAATAAATTAAATGGTTCGTCAACATCGCCCTGTTTTAATTCAATTTTTTCCTGATCCGTTGTGTCATCCAGCAACCATTCATTGTCCGACGCGGTGCGCATTCGATTTTGTGCCGGGTTGTCACTGTTGATTGGGCTGGGTGTTTCCGGGTTTGGCAGGGTGCCCAGGATCACCGGGCGATCCGGATCACCATCGATAGAACCCCAAAGCACCTCGGCGCCACCGGTTAGCGGCATGTGCAAACCCGTCGCCGTGCCACTGTCACCAGGACCACCTGCGTAGCTTTGTGCTTTACGAATAAAAGGGGTTGCCTGTGTCGGTTGGCTTGGTTCGAGATCAAATACATTACGCAAACGGAGACGGCCCCATTCATCGAGCAGGGCATAATCACCATCGTTTTCAACACGAGCAGTGTAGACCGTGGGCAGGATTGGTTTGGGCACTGCCGGTGGCCGAAATGGTGTTTCCCTGCTAATGAGTTTGACAGAATTGGTATAGCTTAAGTCGGTACCATCGCCTTCGATTTCAGCACCGGCACGTTGAATGATTTTATGGCTCATTTCGACTACAATATAATCACCGGAATACTGGGTTAAGTCAGGGTGTTCGAAGGAAAAGGCCATGCCAGGCGCAAGTGATGCCACGCTACCATCCAGCAAATACTGATTTGATGCCACCGCATTGCGTTCGTTTTCCGTCTGGGCACGGGTGTTCGCAGTTTCCATTAAAGTTTGGCCAGAACCATAAATAACATCCGTATTGCTGGCATTTTTGGCAGGTACATCACCGGCCAACAGGCGAATATGTGGCGTCATGTCATTCCAGTCATGGAGAGTGGTTCGCCTGGGGCGGCTGCCAGTGGTTTTACCAAAACGATGAAAACAGGCCTGGGCCCGTTTTGATCCGGATTCGGTTCCCGTTGGCGGGATCAGTGGAATAGCCCCCAGGTCAACATAGGGGAAATGACTATTGTGGTCTGTGAAATGAATAATGTCCTGGCCACTTTCGTTATCAAACCAATAACTAATACCGTTGTCACTAAGCAGGCGCTGAACAAAATCAAGGTCAGTCTCTTTATATTGAACGGTGTAAGGCTGTACCTGATAATTCCGGGTCAGTTGCCACTGGATATCGGCCTGGTCGAAATTGTGCCGTGCCAGGGTCGCGTTAACCATATCAACGGCACTCATACCCTGGATGACGCGATGATCGGTTTGCTGACTGAGAGACCAGAAGCGGGGTCGCAGGGTTACCTCGATGCGCAATTTATTTTTTGCATTTAACCCCTTTTCTTCAGCTTTGGTGATAATACCGGCCCAGTAATGAGCGCCATCATCGCTGTCGATTGCCTGGCACGAAGCCGTGCTACCCAGAAAATCACCTGGACTTGTGCCGGGATCAGTTAAAAAGAGAATCCTGGCGGTAAAACACGCCGAGATCGAATCTGTGGCATGCAGGCTGATCGCCGTGTGTTTGGTGCCAGCAATTACCAGATGAATTTTCGAAGATGCGGCGTCCATGCGGGTTTGAATGTATTTTATGCCTTTTTTAATGATTTAGAGTTATTGGGGCGCAAGATTTACTGGTAGTTAACTTGTGATCATGAATACGAAAATATTTAGTACCACAGAACTGATGATAAAAAATACTATAACATAGTGGCATGATAGGGGCGCAAGTACGATTCACGCTATGAAAAAAATAGAACTTATTTCCGGCTATCCGCAATAATTTCTTGAACTGTCATACCTTCAATGTTTCAATCGGTGCCCGAACCTAGATTAAAACCATAACATTAATACACAAATAGACCAATCATGAACATAAAAACAGGCAAGGCTGAGCTCCATACCTATATACTCTTAACGCTAATCACGACAATCCTCTTTTTACCTGTCATCGCCAAGGGCGAGTCAGAAGCCAAGCGATCTCTTCGTTATGGCTTAATGGTCGGTACTTCAAGTATGAAAGTTGATGATCCTGACGGCAAAACAGCTTCAACCACAGAATTCAGCTTTCCAAATGTATTGCTGGTTAGTGATTTGACCCGGGACAAGCGTTTATTTATCAATATGTTTGGCCAATCCGGCACGTTGGATGCCAGTAGCACTGAAATTGGCCAGGATATAACACGAATTGGTGCCACGGGCATGTTGCAGTTTGCATTCTTTGATAAAGCCGTGTGGCTGGGTGCAGGCCTGGGTGTGGTTCAGGAAAAATTCGAATCACGTCATCGGGTAGATGATCAGGGATTTTTGATTCCGGGTTCTGAGCTGAAGGACAGGACCGAGATAGCGGTTCCCTTCCTGGTCGGGGTATCAACACAATATTCCATCAACCGGGATCTGGATATCGGGCTGCATTTGCAATACGAAGCGCCTTTACGGGGAGATATTAATGTCCTGTCTGCCTATGCGTATCTTTTGTATTAATCTTGATCGGGTTTAACTGATATTATACTAATTTAAATAAGGTTAATAATGTCCGGATGCAAGTTAGACTTTTTTAATTTTGCATGAACCTCCGCTTATCCCCTAAAGTCGACCATTCATCGTGACTATTCCTTCCAGGCAGTCGCTTGGTGTATTTCGTTAGTCCATGTGTTGTTTTGCCTACCCTGCGAGTGATATATTGACTAATCCACGTTCTGGTCAGTAAATATTCGGATCCGGGCAGTTTTGGTTTAAGGGGCGGGGTACTGCGACTTACCTGTATAGGTTGGTACGTTATTTTTTTTACCACCGAGTAATGGTGGGCTCTCCCCAGGTGAAGGCCGACTTTTTCGGTCCAACAAGGAATTAGTCAAAATTTAGAATGTCGGAAGACTTAATCGTTACCCGTAAAAAACGGGCGCTTTCGGGTAACATGGACAATAAAAATTATTCCGCAACTGAAGAGCTGGGTTTCGAGGACTTCGAGGCCATGGCAAAGGCGGTGTTGCGCCAGCGAAAAATCTCAGCAACCGTATTGAATCATCTTACGCCCCAATTTGCCGAGTATGAAAAGCACAAACAAAATCAATCGCAATTAGCAAACCAAAATCCATTGTCTGAAAGACAAAGTTCAGAACAAAATACGACTCAAAATACGACTCAAAATACGCAGCAAATTACGCAACCATATATCCATGAACCAGGCACGAATCACTCAGCATCAATTAAACAGTCTGGTGATGCTGTTGGGATTGACGCAGATGTTTTTGATTCCATACTTATTGGCTTGGCCCAGTTGATTGATGGTCAAAGACGGTTTGCCGATGAATTTGGGTTAAAACAGGAATTGGTTTTTTCAACTGATCTTGCTGATATCCAAAAACGTGGCAGTAGTGCGGTCTTGCGTGACTGGTTAACAGGAGCAAAGCCGGAAGCATCATCACAACTTGATGCACTTTTTGAAGATTTGGCGTTTCACCAGTCGAGCCTGTTGGCATCACTGGATACCATTGCCCGGAGAACCATTAAATATCTTGGACCTGAACTCACCGAGAAGGGTGTTAGTGGTTTGTCGAAATTAGGCCCAACCTGGCCCCATTATCGTAAAAGAAATCAAAAGATTGCTGCCGACGAGCAAGGTCGTTACAAGATCATTATTGCGCCGGGCGTGGCTTATGGTTATGCCAAAGCAAAAGAGAAATTGTTAAGAAAATCATTGAAAAAATCAGTCAAAAACAAACGTTAAGCAGTACCTGGGAGGAAGTGAGTCGATGCAGTATGGTGTCAGGAATTTTTTGTACATTCTACTTTTACTAACAAGTGGACTATTGTCTGGTTGCGCCGGACAGGTCAGGCTGGATGTAGAATCAACCAACGATTTAAATAGCGTCAGTGGCACGCCTTTGCCAGTTGTAGTACGAATATATTCGCTGGAGGATGACAACGCATTTAATAACGCAGATTTTTATGCCCTGTGGAAGCGGGACGAAGAAGTACTTGCGCGTAGTCTTATTTTGAAAAAAGAAATCGTCATTCAGCCAGATACCACGGAGCGTATTGAATTCCCTTACGATAGCAAGATGCGTTTTATTGCAGGTGTTGCAATTTTTCGTAATCCAAGCAAATCCCAGTGGCGTTTTATCGAAGCCATACCCAACAACGTTGTGTCGAATGCCTGGCAGCAGGTATTTTCAGCATCGCTGGGTTTGCGGTTGAGCCAGAACAAGATTGAAGTTATTGATTAGATTTTTTCTGGCAAAAGTTTACCCCTTTATAATCAGCATAATCAACAAACAGATCAGGTATACAGGACGAGTAGTAAATCATGAATAGCTTAAAGCCATGAAAGATATAAAGCAGGTTGTCTGGACCGAAGGTATGTTGCTGGGCCAGCAGCATTTCCAGTTATGGGATCGTTATACCCATGCCCGTCAGAATTTCCAGAGAGAGACCATTGCGCCATTATCGTGGGGCCTGGTGTCAGTAGATATTGATCACGATGCGTTGCAAAACGGCCAATTCCAGCTAAGTGATTATTCTGTCATTTTCCCGGACGGCACGATTGCCGCGAACGGCCCGGATGAGGCACCGTTATCCTGCAAGCTCAAGGCAGATGCAAATGGCAAGGCATCTGTTTATTTGTCTGTTCCTGCCAATAGCACAGTATCGGGTATCTCAGGTTACCGGGAATCTGCGCAACTACCCGGCAATATCGGGCAGTACCAGGAAGTCACTGACGAATACGATCATGCGCGCACCAGGGAGGTATTGTTAAGCAGTCCCCACGTACAGTTATTGACCGATGCCGAATCACGTGATGCCTTTGTCTCGATAAAGCTGGCACAACTCATTGCTGAAGGTGATGAACGATTTCGAATTGACGAAACCTATATACCACCTCTGGCGCGAATCCGGGGCTCAGTAGCACTGCTGACGGTAATCGACCGCCTGCTTGAGGTGATGCGCGCTAAAATCAGGGCTTTATCCGAGCGCCGCCGTCAACGTAATGAAAATGTCGCAGAGTTCAGCAATGCCGATGTGGCCCATTTCTGGTTGCTTAATAACCTTAACAGCACGGTACCGGAGTTGAGTTTTTTGCGTGACCAGTCGGAACACCATCCTGAACGTTTATATATAGTACTTAGTCATTTGGCTGGCAGCCTTTGTACGTTTTCACTCAATCACAGTGTTGAGGGTTTACCCCGGTATGTACACACTGAGCTGGGTAATGTATTCAAAAGCCTGGAATCATTATTACGCGATTTGATTGACACAGTTATCCCGTCAAATTTTTCCACTATTCAACTGCAACGAGAAACAGATTCTCTTTATTCGGCATCACAATTTGACTGGCAAGTGCTGGATTCGGCCACTTTCTACCTGGCTGTGAACATTACCAGTGAAGACAAAAAATGGGTTGAGAAATTCGAACGCCTGGCCAAAATGGGTTCGCGTGATGCGATTGAAATGATTGTCAGTTCGGCGATGCCTGGTGTCAGGATACGTCATGAGCACCGACCACCCAGCCAGTTACCTATTCGCAGTAAATTTGAGTACTTCCGGGTTGATAGTAATGGCGAATTCTGGGATGCGGTGACCGGTTCCAGTACGGTCGCTTTGTACGTACCGCAAACGTTTGCCGGGGCCACCGTAGAACTGATGTGCGTACAGGAATAAATGATGCAGCCTAAAAATGGAACCGTAGGAGATCAGGATAACCCGCTGCTTGAAAGTTGTAGCAATTTGTTTTCCCTGACTGTGCCGTTGGCGACCGGTGATCGGGGTGCAAATCTTACTGATGATTACCGGGAGAAAATTCTTTCCGCCTTTGCAGAACTCGAACGTGAAGGTTTTGAAAAACAACTGGCGTCTAATGATGTGAATGAAGCCAAGTATGCATTGGCAGCGTACATTGATGAACGTGTACTTAGCTCATCCTGGCACGGCAAAACAGACTGGATGGGTCGTCCACTGCAACTGGAATTTTTTGGCGATCATCTTGCCGGTGAGGGTTTTTATGAGCACTTGAAAAAATTGCGCCAGGCCGGAGAGAGAAACCTTGCCATCCTGGAAGTGTATTACGTTTGCCTGCAAATGGGATTCGAGGGCATGTATCGAATGCGCGGCAGTGAACAGTTACTGGCCCTGCAGGTAGATGTCCGATCGCAGATTAATGATTACCGTGGACGACCAACACGGGAGATTTCCCCGCACGGGGTGCCCGATATTGGTTTGCTTGAGACTGTTGGCCGGGAAGTGCCTTATTGGGTGATAGGTATTGTTACGGTCTCAGTACTTTTTTTTGGCTATATAGGATTTGCCTATACCCTTGATAGTCGCACAGAAGGCACACGATCATTTTTACAGGCTAAGCATGAAGAATTGATTGCCAGCGCCACGAAAATAAAGCGCCAGGTAAACTGGGAAGCAGCACGGCAGGCCATTGAGGATCAAAATAAGTCTTCAAAAGAGAATACAACCAGTACACCGATGAGATCACCAGCTGAGAATATATAAATGTTTAAACGGAAAAATTTGCCAGGATTGGCCTGCTTTAAATGAGTAAACTAATCACAATTCTAAAAACACTTTTGATAAGCCGATTCGGGTCAATGGCCGCTGGTCTGTTGCTGGCATTACTCCTGGTCTGGTTTGCCGGCCCCTACGTTGGCTTAAAATCCGTTTCGCTTCGCCTGATCATAATTGCCATTTGTTTATTTTTATTTTTTGTTTACGTGTTTTTTAAATGGGTCATGGACAAGCGTCGTGGCAAGCGCCTTGAGCAAGACATAGAAGATGCTGCCATGCTCGGTACTAATGTTGGCCACGAAGCGGACATAGAAAATCTGCGCAAACAAATGCACGATGCCATTACCTCGCTGCGGGCATCGGAGCTGGGTTCAGCGCGTAGTGGCAGCGCGGCGCTTTATGCCTTGCCCTGGTATATGATTATTGGACCTTCCGCCGCTGGCAAGAGCACAATTCTTAGAAATTCCGGTTTGAACTTTCCGTACTCAAATCATGATCCCAGGGGTATCCAGGGGATAGGTGGTACACGTAATTGTGACTGGTGGTTTTCCGACCAGGCAATTTTTCTTGATACCGCCGGCCGCTATACAACAGAAGACGAAGATCGTGAAGAGTGGATTGCATTTCTGGATATGCTGCGCAAGAACCGCAGTAAACAACCAGTAAATGGTATTCTTGTCGCGGTAAGTATTGCTGATCTCCTGACCTGTGATAGTGAGGCAGTTGAACAGCATGCCAAAGTAATACGCGATCGAATAGACGAACTAATTGGTCGTCTTGGCTTGTTATTTCCTGTTTATGTCATATTTACCAAGTGTGATCTCGTTCGTGGCTTTGGTTCTTTTTTTGAGGACCTGGGCGAAGAAGATCGTGAGCAGGTTTGGGGATCAAGCATGCTGGCGCTTGAACAGAAAAACAATGTTGAGCCGGGTGAAAGTTTTGCCAAAGCTTTTCAGGCGCTCTATTCGCGCTTGTGTACCCATCGATTGCACAAGTTAGGACTTGAGCGAAATGTGACGCGCAAGGCCCAGATTGTAGACTTTCCAAACCAGTTTCACAGTGCGTCTGCGCGCCTCGAAGAATTTATTCAGCAGGTTTTTAAGACAAATCCTTATTCAGAAACACCAATTTTCAGTGGCTTTTACTTCACCAGTGGTGCCCAGGAAGGCGCACCCATTGAGCGTGTGGTCGGCTCTCTCGTAGAAGCATTTGGCACAGCCGAATCGGTACCGGATGACGAAGCTGCAAGTGAGCAAAAACCGTTTTTTATACACCGCCTGCTAAAAGATGTTGTATTGCCAAATAGTCGACAGGCAATTCGCAACAGGAAAATGGCATTTCGTACTCGCTGGTTAAAGCGTGCGACCATCATGACATCTATCGCTGTCATGGTGGTAAGTTTAATGGGTTTTAGTGCATCGTTCGCCAGCAAAATGTTGCTGATTTCAGACGTTCAAAAAAGTAGCGAACGTTTAACCAAAACACTGGTTAACCCGGATTCTGATCTGCAGGACATCCTTAAGCGTTTGGTTTCATACTACAACGTAACTTCCGAGCTTTGGTCTGAGGATGAAAAAAAGGTCAGCCTGTATAAGCCAAGCGGATTTGAAGAGCCGCTGGCAAAAAATTTCCTTGTAGGTATGGAAACCATGTTTCTTATGCCGGTCGCACTTGCGCTGGAAACGAGTATGGAAGTTTATGTACAGGATGTGAAGTTACGGAACAAAAATTTAAATGGCGCCAAGCCAGTTGTGACTGCAAAGAAGAGTCGTCGAACAGCGCGAGCTTATGAAGCCCTGAAATTATATCTTTACCTGACAACACCGGAAGTCGTAGACGATGATTCAATGGCAGAAACCTTTGCCCGTGTCTGGATCGGTACCCTGAAAGCGCAGGGCTTGCGGCTCGACGAAATCGATACCGATCAACTTAACTCTATGGCTTCATACTACATCAGGCACATGAAAGTACCTGCTGGCAACCCGCTACATGCCCGGGCCTGGAACCTGGATAATAAATTGATAACAAAGGTTCGGGCGGCTATCAGGGAAGTGCCAAGTGCAGAAAGATATTATGCTGACATGCGCGATATTGGTTCGCGGAAGTATGAATCAATTGATTTAATTAATCTTCTGGGCGGCCACCCCCAGGGGATGCTGGTTGGTAAACACACTATACCTGGTATTTTTACAAAAAAAGCATGGCAGGAGTTCGTTTGGCCGTATATTAAAAAATCCAAAGAATCATCAAGCAGTACAGACTGGGTAATGGGCGCTCAGGATGAAATTGAAGAAGACGAGGGACAGGCCCGTGAAATGCTTGTACGCCAGCTTCGGGAATTATATTTTGCTGATTATGCGGAAGAGTGGTTTGCCTTGCTGGGAAATATTTCGGCACGACGTTTTGATTCTTTGAGAGATGCCTCTTCCCAGTTGCAGCAAGTTGCCAAGGCCGATGGTCCAATTACGGCATTATTTAAATCTATCAAGGAAAATATTGAAATAATTGATCCTGACGGCTCATTTATATCTTTGAGCAAAGGTGAGGACAGTAAACCAGGTGTCGGTTTGGAGTTAGTGCCAGAACTCAAGGTCCATTTTAAATATTTACAGCGTATGGCAAACAGCGGTTTAAGCGGGAAAGAAGGGTCCTGGTTACCGATTTATCTCAAATCACTTGAAGCAATACAGGAAGATATCGCCAGGTTGGCCACGTCCAGTGACGTTGCCCGTGATACACGCCAGTTTGCAGCCAAAATTATGGATGGTGATACCGAATCAGAAATGTATCGCAGCTGGCTTACTATTAATCACTGGCTTGAAGATCTCGATACTCGCACTGCCCAGGCACTGGCAAGTATCCTGCGCGCGCCCATTAAAAATGTCTGGGGGACAATGACCGTCGTCGCCCAGCGGGATATCCAGAATATATGGAAAAACCAGGTGCGCCTCACGTTTAATGAATCACTATCAAGTCGATATCCCTTCACCCGTGATGGCAGGGATGCGAGCATGGGTGACCTGGTAGAGTTTTTTAAACCTCGTAGTGGCGTTTTCTGGAGTTTTATCAACAAAGATTTGCGCCCCTTCATCGAGAAACAAGGTAATGAATGGCAGCCTCGCAAGTGGCTGGGTATTGGCCTTGCATTTGAACCAGATTTCCTGAAAGTCATCAGTCATACAGCGCAGGTGACAAACAGTTTCTTTAGCTCAGATGACGCTCAGCCTAAATTATCATTTGCTGTGTACCCGTTTCCAAATACCCAGTTAAGCGAATCCACTATTAACGTCGATGGCTCAACCTATCGTTATCGAAATGGCCCACAGGAGTGGCGAAAATTTGACTGGCCCGGGTCATCACCAGGCGCACGCATACAGGGAATCAGGGCAGGTTCAGTTACTCGAGGTGAAATTTCTGCTGAAGGGACCTGGGCGTGGTTACGATTACTTGATAAAGCAAAAAAACGAGGATCGTCATCTGGCACTTCATTTCTTGCTTCCTGGAGTATTCGTGATAATGCGGGACAGCGTATTAGTGTACGATTTCGTATTCGCCCGGATCGCCATAACAACCCCTTCAAGAAGAATATTTTACGTGGTTACCATTTGCCTGGCACAGTTTTTCCGAAGACAGAAATTGCCGACGCACTGGATATCGAAAATAAAAACCCGGGATAGGTTAACTATGAGCGTTATGTCACTTTTTTCTAAAAAAACAAAACAGCCCGTTGAGCCGACAACGGAAATGCTGACTGGTTTTTTTGGTAAGTTACCCGCACGACCGGATTTCGTCAGGCATCAAACCAGTCATCCTGCAATTAAAATGTTGGATCAGTGGATTCATGAGGGCATTGCTTACCTGGTTAGACGATTTCCAGGGGATTGGAAAGAACGGGTATCAGGGTTCCCGGCAATCAATTTTTATGTAGCTGGTGAGAGTAATGGTGCAGTCATTAGTGGTGTGATTCAGCCAAGCCATGACAACACGGGCAGGCACCACCCAATTGTTAATTTTTCAATGCTAAAAAATATGAACCCGGTGGCAATTTTACCTTTGGTGCCATTTCATTTTGAAGATTTTTATTCTGCTGCCAGCATACTTGGCAATGGCGTCAGCGAATCATTATCGCTTGATGCCTTTACCCAAAAAAATATCGGCCTTGCATCAGAATTGCCAGACCTGAAAGTCAGTAATTGCGCGCAACGTAGATCCGGGGTTTTTGCCGAAACAACAATGAGTAACTTTTGGGCCGATGTAGTGCCTGATTTTGATCAAACCAGAAGGTTAACATTTATCCGCGATATGATTCAGACACTTAGATTAGTGGCCAATCGCGGACCCCTGCGTACCGCGTGGGGTATTCGGTTTCCATTGGGCACAAAAAACCAACGTAACATGGGGGTTTCATTCTGGCTGAGCCTGGTAACCAGTTATGTGGTTGATGATAAGTGGCGCCCGCACGTATTCTGGACCGAAGAAGGTGAAGGCCTGATGGCTGCGTTAACCTTGTACTTTCGCGCTCCCGGTGCATCAAGCTTTGCCCAACTGGTTAGTCCTGAGTGCGATGAGGGTGGTGTTGTTGACCTGGTGAGGCGGCCGCTTGAGAATATGCCAGAAATAACAGAACAGAACCTGACAGACCTGGCGAATGGCGAGTTTTTAAATCTCGAGCAAGGGTTACAGGCATGGGGACGGTCATGACTAAATCAGCAGAAGCAATAGTGGAAACGCCAGCAGAAACAGCCGTAGACAATGATAATAATGAGATTGTCCAAACAGAAAACCCTGCTCGTGAGTTACCCGAGTGGTTACAAAAAATTGCCGAACCGATTGCCGGTGGTGCCGGAGAAGACCCGCGCTACTCCGATCGTTTTGGCGCGATTAAAACCGAGATCGACAAGCTCAGCGGCGCTGATTTCAAAGTCGTGATCGACTCCTCTCGTGAATTATTACAGGAAGAAGGCAAGGATCTTCGCGTAGCCGGTTACCTGTTAATGGGTACATTATTTACCGAAGGTCTTAAAGGAATGGCCAATGCCCTGGAAAGTTACAACTGCATAATGGAAAATTTCTGGGATAATTGTTTTCCCACCCGTGAAAGTGGGCGCATGCAGTCCTATAACTGGTTAAACAACGATCGAATGAGCAGTTACATCGGCCAGATCAATACCGACGCACTGGATTTGGAAGAACTGGAAATACTCAATATCAGCCTCGAACGGTTGCACAAATTGGCAAGCCAGAAACTGGGCGCTGAGGCCAACAAGTGGAAGAGTCTTGGCGACTGGACGGCCAAGGCGCTGACTCAGAAAAAAGCGGCACAAGCAAAACTGGCGAAAGACCAGCAGGCCCAGGAAGAACGACTTAGCCAGGCCGCTTCGATAGACGGGGCCATAACAGATGGCAAGGCTGGTGAACTAATTTCAAAGTTGGCCGGTCATTTTCGTGATCAAGGCGAGCTTAGCCGTGCCATTGGGGTGCTGCGGGTTTACCGGTGGGGTAATTTAAAAACGCCACCTAATGAAAATGGTGTCACCCGTATTCCACCGCTGCGGCCAACAGCTTTGACCGAATTACAGTTATTACAAACAAATAGCGCAGCGCCAGCAGAAATATTTAATCAATGCGAGGCGTCGATAATGGAGCCGGGCGGGCAATGGAATATGGACCTGCAGTTTATTGCCTGTCACGCTTTGCAGGCCATGAAGGCGAACGATGCGGCGCAAATGCTTGAGAATGAGGTGTTTGGGCTAGTCAAACGGTGTCCAGAGTTGCAGGACTTGTGTTACGATGGCGGCATTTCATTCGCCGGAGCAGATGCTAAAGAGTGGTTAGACGAAATTGGCAGCTCACGAGAAGGGGGCGGTAGTCCGGAAGCTGGCGCAGTTCATACTGATGAAATAAAAAGCATTATAAAGGCGTCCCACAAAGAGGCCAAAGGCGGTAGTTTGTTAGAAGGGATTAATATCCTGAAACAATTGCCGGACGATAGTGGCAGAGAACGTTTTGTAAAACGCCTGGAAGAAGCACGTCTTTGTGCCAAGGCTAAGCAGCCTGAAATGGCAATGACCATACTTGAGGATATTGATAAAAATATTGAAAACAGGGAGTTAGCACAATGGGAACCAGCACTTGCAATCGATACCTGGCGGTTACTAAGTACAGCAATCAAGCAACTGTTACCAAAGGCCGATGTTAGCCAAAAACCCCAACTCGAGAAAAAACTGAAAGAAATTCATGCCGCGGTCTGCAAAATCGACTTGCAGGAAGCGGTCCGCATGACGAGCCTGAAAAAGGCGAAAGGAGTACAAAATGGCAGATAGTTTTCAGAATGAAATACCGAAAGCACGAGTCAACATCACATTAGATGTAGAGACTTATGGCTCAAAAAAGAAACTGGAATTACCACACAAAACATTGGTGCTCGGTGATTTCAGTATGTCAAAAAAAGCCAGGCGGGTAGGTGAGCAGGAGCGGATTAATATTGATAACAACAATATTGAACAGGTCATGAAGGACCTGGCGCCCACAGTTAATTATGCTGTTCCAAATAAAGTTGCTAACGATGGTAGCGAGATCAAGGTTGACTTAACCTTTGAAGGATACAAATCTTTCCATCCAGAGCAAATTGCCAAACAAATTCCTGAATTATCAGGCATGTTGGCCATGAGAAATTTGCTCAAGGACTTGAAATCAAACTTGCTTGATAACACGGGCTTCCGCAAGGAGCTTGAAAAAATTGTCAAGAATCAACCGGAGCTTGAAAATCTCAAAAAAGAACTTGAAGGGATTGCTCCAATTGCCGCTAAAGAAAAAGACGAAGTGGCTGAGTAAAGGTATAACCGACTAATTTCGAAAAGATTAAAACCGTTTGTTCACAGGTCTTAAATAAATGAGACCTGCTTGAAGGAGGAAGTAAATTATGGCCAAAGCAAGCACAAAAGCAAAACCCAAGCAGTCGGTCGCTGCTAAAGACAGTAGCGACAGCGTCTATGAGCGTTTATGCGAGAAAATTGATATTAAGCCGCTTAGCTCCAGCATTACGATTGATTCGTTTAGCGATGCAAAGCAAATGGCGGATGCGCCTTATGAAGAAAGACTTACTGCGGCCATTAATGTTTTTCTGGAAATGGTTAGCAGGGCAGGAACTTCAGTTGATCGCATCGACCGAAACCTGCTGGATATGTACATTGCCCAGATAGACAATACCCTTAGCAAACAGCTTGATGAAGTGATGCATCATGAAAAGTTTCAGGAAATTGAATCTTCATGGCGCAGTTTAAAATTTCTGGTTGATCGTACTGATTTTAGATCAAACTGCAAAATTGAGTTGCTTGATATTTCAAAAGAGGATCTTCAGGACGACTTTGAAGAAGCCCCTGATACAACCCAGGCGGGATTATTCAAACACGTTTATATCCAGGAATATGATACGCCGGGTGGAGAGCCTATCACGTCAATGGTCTCAAACTTCTCGTTTGATAATTCTCCCCGGGATATTGGCATGTTGAGCGAAATCGCCAAGGTTTCTGCTGCTGCCCATTGCCCGTTTTTAGGGGCAGTTGGTGCCAGTTTCTTTGGCAAAAAAGATATGTCTGAGGTAGTTGGTGTCCATGACTTAACCAACTATATGGATAGATCAGAATTTTTACGCTGGAAATCCTTCCGCGAATCTGACGATGCCCGTTATATTGGCCTGGTAACGCCACGCTTTTTGTTACGTATGCCTTATGGCACAGACAGTAATCCAATACGTGAATTTAATTACGAAGAAACCGTTCGTGATGAAAAGTCGGAAAAATACTTATGGGGCAATGCCAGTTTTGCATTTGCGGCAAACATGGCCCGGAGTTATAAGGAAAACGGCTGGTGTGTACAGGTTCGTGGCCCGCAATCAGGTGGTAAGTTAGAGAACCTGCCAATTCATACTTATGATGTAGGTCGTGGCAAACAAGCCAAGATTCCAACAGAAGTATTGTTGCCAGAGACGCGTGAATTTGAATTCGCTGATCTGGGCTTTATCCCACTGAGTTATTACAAGAACAGTGATTATGCCTGTTTCTTTTCTGCTAACTCAGCACAAAAACCAACCGAATATGACAGCAAGGAAGCCACGGCGAATAGTCGTATTAATTCCCGTTTACCGTACATATTCCTGGTGTCCAAGATAGCTCATTATCTGAAAGTACTGCAACGCGAAAATATTGGCTCCAATAAACCGCGTCAGGCGCTTGAGGAAGAGTTGAATATTTGGGCACAAACCCTTGTTACAGAAATGAAGGACCCTGATCCGGCGCTGATATCAAAACGTCCATTACGCAAGGCCAATGTATCTGTCCAGGAAATTCCGGAGAACCCTGGATTTTACAAAGTTAGTTTGGCTGTTATGCCACATTTCCAGATTGAAGGCATTGATGTGAGTTTGTCTCTTGTTGCCCAGTTACCCAAAGGAAAATAGCAGGTTTAATTCTAACCAGTATTAGACTTGATAACAGGAAACAAAAACAAGTTTTAGTATTAAAGTTTGATGTAGTAACGTAAGTAAAGTAAGTGAAGCCGGATAAGGGTTTAGGCCTGGATCGGCAAGGATAGCCCAACTTCTGGGTTTTTAGTTTTTTTTAATTTTTAATGGAGGTATACCATGGCAATTCCCGCATATATGAAGTTAACCGACGATCAGAACTCCGAGATCGCTGGCGGCGTCCAGATCGCTGGCCGCGAGGGTACTGTAGAAGTGTTATCGTTTGATCACTCTGTACGCATTCCAACAGATCCACATTCAGGCGCGTTAACTGGAACACGTAAACATGAGTCCCTGAAAATTCTGAAGAAATTTGATTCAGCTTCACCATATTTATACAAGGCTTGTTGCACAGGACAGACACTGAAGAAAGTTACAATAAGCTGGTATGAAATTAATGATAGCGGTAGTGAAATGGAATATTTCACCCATGAGCTTGAAGATGTCAAGGTCACCTCAGTGAGCCCTATCATGCATAATGTGAAAGATATCGATAAAGAACGCTATCCGCACCTGGAAGAAATCTGTCTGAGATATGCCACGATTAAGTGGATATATAAAGATGGCGGCCTGGAATATAGCGATTCCTGGAACGAAAAGGCTGACGCCTGATAAGAATGGATATTGTGCGCCCTTGTTTCAAGGGCGTGCTCTTATTCACTCTAACTCTTAAGAAGCACTGCGATGTCATTTGCACTGTTTGATGTGCTTAGTGTCCGGTTTATGGACGGCCGTCCGGTCGACTCTGTAGACAAGCTCAATGCACAATCCAGGAGTATCCAGGATCACCTTGTCCGGCTGTTTAATGCAAGACAAGGCGTACTCCCGCATTTGCCAGATTATGGCCTGCCAGATTTAACCGCTGTTTATCAGCAAATGCCATATTCAATCAATGATCTTGTTGATTCAGTCAAAAAAACTGTTGAGAAATACGAGCCCAGGTTAAAACGGGTCAGGGTAACGGTAATGCCCGTAGAGGACACAGACTTTGTTATCCAGCTTGATATTAATGGCAGCACCTGGGATGGCCATAAAGTTGCTTATCAAACTATGTTTGTTAGTGGCGGTGCTGCCCGGGTTTCTCAAGGCAAGATAAAGGCAACAAGTTATGCGTGAATATTTTGATGCAGAAATGCGACAACTGCATGAGGCCGCCCAGGAATTTGCACATGCATACCCGGAACAAGCCAGTCAGCTTAACCTTGATGCCATCAAGGATCGTGATCCTTACGTGGAGCGATTACTGGAAGGCGTGGCATTTCTTTCTGCCCAAATTCGCCAAACCATTGACGATGACATCCCGGAGGTCAGCGAAGGCTTATTAAGCCTGATGTGGCCACATCTGCTGCGGCCCATGCCTTCCACAACAATAGTTGAATTTAACCCCCGCCAGGGCCAGCTTCAGCAAACCCAGATTTTACCAAAACATGCCAGTTTATTAGCTACTCCAGTTTCTATAAAAGCAAGTAATGGTACCCAGGAAAGTGTTACCTGTCGTTTTCGGACCGTCTACCCGGTTGAACTTCAGCCAATCAGGCTTAAAAAGGTAACAGCAGAAGAACCGGCTACGGGCGGGACTTTATTTAAATATCATTTCAAGCTTGATCCCGGGGTAAAGGTAGACACACTGTCCCTTACACAATTAAAAATTTACCTCCATACGGATCCCAATATTGCCATGTTGCTTTACAAGGCATTGGTAGGTGGTACGCGTATGGTCCAGGTACGTTTTCCGGAAGAACCAACCCGGCAACCCTCACGGCTTGGCGGTCAGGAAATGGTGGTTGCCAGTCACCTGGATACAGATGAGTCACTTATCCCTTTAAGTGGGCAAAGTTTTTCAGGATTTCACTTGCTTCACGATTATTTTAGCTTTCGCGAGAAGTATCTATTTTTATCCCTGAAGGGTCTGGACCAGGTAACCTGGCCAGAGCGTTTACGCGAGTTTGAAATTGAGGTTTATTGCAACGAGATATTACCGCGCGATGTCAGTGTCAGTGCTGATATGTTCAAGCTCCATTGTTGTCCAGCAATTAATCTTTTTAAGCGCGCCTCAGAACCAGTTCGTTTAACCCAGCAACGCTATGATTATCCAGTGATAGCTGATTTTCATTCAAGACAGGGCACAGAAGTATATTCAGTTGATGAAGTTGTTGGTATTGATGGTAAAACCGGTGACCGATTCGAATACGATCCTTTGTATTCATTCAAACACGATCTTACGGGCAGGTATTTTTACGCCAGTCGCCGTGTTTTAGGTTCAGGTCGCCCGGAAACTTATATAACGGTCAGCGATGACGGCTCATTCAAGGAACAAACACTGTCATGTGAAATAACAGCGAGCAATGGCCATATTCCCAGGGCCAAGCTGCAAATTGGCAGTGTTAATACGCCGAGCGCAGATTTTCCAGGTTTTGTAAGTTTTGCAAACATCACACGACCAACGCGTATGCTGTTACCGCCGGATAGAGAAGCCTTTCAGTGGGCGCTAATTTCTCATATGGCAATGAATTATGCATCGTTAAGTGACACAGATACCTTTCGGCGTCTCTTGTCGCTTTATGAGTGGTCGGCTGAGACGCCGAATCAAAGACGCATTGCCGGCCTGGAAATTATATCCTGTAAACCCACAGAGCTGATTAAACGGGGCGCACTCATGCGAGGCATGGAGCTGGTTATTCGCATGGACGACAATTCATTCGGTTCAACCGCAGACAGTTACCTGTTTGGTACCGTCTTGCATAAATTCTTTTCCAGTTATGCAAATGTAAATTCTTTTATTAGTACACGCATTCAAACCCACCCAAGCAACGAGGAGTTCGTATGGCAACCGACGTTCGGCGACGCCTCCCCGATTTAATTCGCCGCCTGGCAGAAAACGGACCCGGTTATGACTTTTTTCAGGTCGTACGAATACTCGAACGTGTCTGGGGCGCTATCGGAAAACGGGACAAGTCTTTTGAAGAAAAGGCGCGGTTTCGTCCGGCGCGTGAAATCGGATTCCCGGCTGCTGATATTAAACGCATCATCAGAAATGAAGAAAATGGTCGGCTTGATATCCAGTTAAATTTTATGGGGCTTTATGGCGTTGATGCACCGGTTCCCCACTATTTTATTCAGACCGTTTTACGAAATGATGATGCTGGCGAGTCGACTCGTGCATTCCTTGATATATATAGTCACCGTACCTATGCGCTCCTGTATATGGCATGGAAAAAATATCGGCCTGCTATAGATCTGGAGCAGGAAGACTCCAGGTATCGCCGTTACTTTTCAGCTTTATCCGGCCGGGACGAAGTGCCAGCGTCACTATCGGCTTTACGCTTTTCCGGTTTATATGGGCGCCGTTTTCGCAGCGCGACTGGCCTGATGGGCATGGTTCGGGAAATTGTCGGGGCCCCTGTAAAGATCAGGGAATATGTGCCGCGTTGGGTGCAGGTAAGAAAACCGCTTGGTCTGGGCCAGGTGGATCAAGCTGGCCAGGCCATGGTGCTCGGTGATAATACCGTAACTGGTGACCAGGTGCTGGACGTAGGTGGCAAGGTACATATTACAGTTGGCCCGGTTTCTTACACGACTGCCCAAAGGTTATTACCGATTCATGCCTACGGAAAAATGCTGGACAAACTAACGAATCAATATCTCGACAATATTATTGAGTATGACATGACCATTTTGGTAGCGGGTTCAACCGGTACTGCACCAACACTGGGTGATGATGGTTTACGCCTTGGCTGGCGTGCCTGGTTAGGCGAGGCTACCGGTGGTGAGTACCCAATCAATGTATCAGGGGGCGAATTTCAGGACAAACATGCCCATAAGAAAAATGAAGGGAGCAGTTCTCCCAGGCAAAAACAGGCGGCATAAACTAATAGTAAAAATTCTTTTGATGTAATACTGAATAAGTTATCAGGTAGATTATTAAAAATATTATTTAACGGAATATACAAATGAGCGTAAAAAGAGTTAAAAAATTACTGGAACGGTTAAATGATCACTGCGCAGACATGCTGGATGATGCGGCAGGCTTTGCAATGGCACGAACACATTATGAAGTGACAATTGAACATGTAGTCATCAAGTGCCTGGAGGATGGCAGCGGTGACATGGCGCGATTATTTCGGGCGTTTAATGTAGACACCGATGCTATCTGGCAGGGTATGTTACAGCAGTTATCCAGTTGCCGTGCAGGCAATACCGGCAAACCCAGTTTTTCTCCCCTTGTGCTTGATTGGTTTGAGCAGGCCTGGGTAAATGCCAGTTTGCATTTTAATCACGAACAAATCCGTTCTGGCGCATTGCTTGACGCCCTTATTGAGCTTGCGCCCAGATTGCCCGGCAACCATTTTTCACTACTTGACGAGATTTCTCTTGATGCCTTAAGGGATAATTTTAATCAGCTTGTCGAAGGCTCCAGTGAAAACATGAGCCAGCATAAACCAGTAGCCGATAAGGGTGCCAGGCAGATGGGTACTGGTACCAGTGGTTCGACAAATCCTTCAACAGGCGAAGAGGGTGGAGCATTAAGCCAATTTACAATAGATGTGACCGCCCGCGCTGCCTCGGGTGAAATCGATCCTGTGTTTGGCCGTGATAACGAGATACGGCAAATGATTGATGTCTTGAGTCGCCGCCGAAAGAATAATCCTATATTGGTGGGTGAACCGGGCGTAGGCAAAACTGCCCTGGTTGAAGGACTGGCATTAAGAATGGTTGAAGGCCAGGTTCCAGACAACCTCAAAAATATTGGTTTAAATATTCTTGATCTTGGTTTGTTGCAGGCCGGTGCCGGGGTAAAAGGTGAGTTTGAGAAACGATTAAAACAGGTTATTGATGAAGTTAAGGCATCAACAACTCCAATTATCCTGTTTATCGATGAGGCCCATACCTTGATTGGTGCCGGCGGTGATGCGGGTGGTAGTGACGCGGCTAATTTACTCAAGCCGGCACTGGCACGGGGCGAGTTGCGCACCATTGCTGCGACTACCTGGTCAGAATATAAACAGTATTTTGAGCGTGATGCGGCCTTGGCCAGACGGTTTCAACTGGTCAAGGTAGAGGAGCCAGACGTAGAAAATGCCATTACCATGATCTCGGGTTTAAAGGCATATTATCAACGGCATCATGAGGTATTAATAACCGATGACGCGATTAAAGCGGCCGTTCATTTGTCTAATCGTTATATTACGGGCAGACAATTGCCAGACAAGGCAATTGACTTGATTGATACTGCGGCCGCCCGTGTGCGAATGGGCCAGGCCAGCCCGCCTGTTGAAGTTGAGACTGCCGAGGCAGAGTTAGCACACATAAAACGACGTCTGGGTCACCTGGATGAGGAGCGAGCCCAGGGTATCGAGCCTGACAAGGAAATTATAAATGACCTGAATGATCGCAAGCAGATAATTCAGGTACAACTTGCCGAGACAAAACTCCAGTGGCAGATTGAACTTGCACTGGTAAAAAAACTGGAAGAACAGCGCAAACAATTGCTGGAAAATGGCCTGGATAAAGAAGAGGCGGATCAACAGTTGGATGCCGAAAAAGAAAAGCTGGCAAATGAGATGCGTGAAATTCTTACAAAATCGCGTGAAGAAATTCAACAGGCACAGGGTGGTGATGTGCTGGTCCACAGCGAAGTAACGGCAGATGTTATTGCCAGCGTTATTTCTGACTGGACTGGAATCCCGGCAGGTAACATGGTCCATGACCTGGCAAGTACGTTATTAAAATTTGAAGAAATACTTGGCGACCGTGTGGTCGGCCAGGATCAGGCAATTACCAAACTTGGAAAAACATTACGCACCAGAACTGCTGGCCTGACACGAGAAGATGCGCCCATGGGCGTATTCCTGCTGGTAGGCCCAAGCGGTGTCGGTAAAACAGAAACTGCCCACGCTATTGCAGAGCTGTTATTTGGCGGGGAAAGGTTTTTGACAACCATTAACATGAGTGAGTACCAGGAAGCACATACCGTTTCCCAGTTGAAGGGATCTCCGCCAGGGTATGTTGGTTATGGTGAGGGTGGTATTTTAACCGAGGCGGTTCGGCAAAGACCTTATTCAGTCGTATTACTGGACGAGGTCGAGAAGGCACATCCGGACGTAATGAATCTCTTTTTCCAGGTATTTGATCGTGGGTTTATGCGTGATGGCGAAGGCCGTGAAATAGATTTTTCCAATACCGTTATTTTGATGACCAGCAACCTGGCCGCCAACGAAATTATGGATTCATGGCAAAAACATCAAGAAGAGTCTGGTAGTGATGAGGTGACCGAGGCGACTGAGATAACAACCAAAAAAAGAAAAGCCAAGGCCAGTAAAAAGAAACCAGCCAAGGCAGAAAATAGTGAAGAAAGTAAAAAGCCGCTTAGCATTGATCAAATAGAAGTTGAAATTCAACCCCAGTTGCTGGACTTTTTCCCACAGGCATTGCTTGCCCGCATGCAGGTTATACCTTTTTTACCACTGGACACGCAAACACTGGAACAAATTGTCGCATTAAAGCTGGATAAAGTCGCTGAACGTCTGTTATTGAATCATAAAATGCAATTTCAATGTATGCCGGAAGTGCTAAAACATCTCGCCAGTTTGTGTCAACGACCGGAGCTGGGCGCACGGCATATCGATGCGATTATTGACAGAAAATTACTGCCTAACGTGGCGCGTACATTACTAAATTACATGCTTGATGACGATACACCCGATATTCTGAGGCTGGGCCTGGATGAGAATAAAGAACTGGTTTGTGATTTCCTGGAATTGAGTAGCGAGCCAATTGAGGACGCTAATCCGGAAATTGACAGTAAAGAACAGGCCTCAGCAACAGTTTAATTTTTATTAACGAATACGGAAGAAAGATTAACTAAGGGAAACCATGGCAGCCACATCACCCTTTGAAGGGCATAATAATAGCACCCACTATTCGCTGGAGATAAAAGACCTCGCGGCGCCGGTGAGCGTGATCAAATTTGAAGGTTCTGAAGCGATTTCAGAAAGTTATGAATACGAGTTAAGCCTGGCTATCAGGGATGTGGTTGATCCAGCTAAATTGATAAACCAAAAAACGACGCTGGAAATAGATTGGGATGGCGAAGCTCGCAAGATTCATGGCCTTATTTCAGAAGCAACACACCTGGGCCCACTGGTGGGCGATGAAAGCGAAGAATATTCTATTGTTCTTACATCACCGTTGTACAGGTTGGATATAAACAGGCAGTGCCGCGTATTTTTGAATCGCGATGTAAAAGCAATCATCGAACAAGTATTAAAGGATGGTGGTATCAACAGTTCAGAATATAAATTTGAACTGACCGGGAATTACCCAATTCGGGAAATGGTTATCCAGTATAATGAGACTGACTTTAATTTTATCACAAGGCTCATGGAAAGAGACGGGATATATTATCATTATGCTCATGAGGCGGATAATGTTGTGTTGGTTATTCGAGACGACAGTAATAATGCGCCCGGGCTTAAGGGCAACGATTCCTTAACTTACAAACCAGGCACTGGAAATGTCCAGGGCGAAGAATCAATATCAAAGCTTCAACGTAGCAGTAGATACATGACTGCTGGCGTAAAACTCAAGGATTATAATTACCGGACACCAGAATCACCCTTACTGGCAGAAGCGAGTTCACAATCCAGTACCGCATCACATGGACTGGATTATCGCTACGGAGAGAATTACAAGAACCAGGAAGACGGTGAGCAAATAGCCCGAAGAAGACAGGAAGCAATAGATTGGCAGCGTGATTTGGTATTGGCAGAGACAGATTGTCGTGGCCTGATTCCTGGGTATGTTTTATCAGTGGTCAATCCTGAAGGAGATGTCGAAGGGGACTTCTTGATACTATCTGTTGCACACCAGGGTGATCAGTCATCGGCATTTCCTTTTGGCGGTGGCAGGAGCGGCCAAGTCACACCTAAAACCTATAGCAACCAGGTTTTAATGATCAAGACCGATATGCCCTATCGGCCGCCAGTGGATGAAAGCCGTATCCCAAAGGTTCATGGTGTATTTTCTGCAAAAATTGAAACAACCGGTGGTGATTATGCTTATGTAGATGAACAGGGCAGATACAAACTGCGTCTGCCATTTGACCTCGGTGATACTCAGCAGGGGGGTGCGTCACATCCTGTTCGCATGTGCCAACCGTATGCTGGGCAACAGCATGGTTTTCACTTTCCACTCCATGCCGGGACTGAAGTGCTTATAACAGGTGTCAATGGCGATGTGGACAGACCTGTCATTATTGGTGCTGTACCCAATCCTGATACTGCTAGCCCGGTTACGAGTAGCAACAACAGCCAGAATATTGTGCGCACATGGGGCGGCAATGAATTATTGATGGATGATATGCAGGGCCAGGAAAAAATAGACTTATTTACAAAAGATAAAAAGAATATTTTGTCCCTGGATGCAAATAGTGAAGGCCATAACGTACAGCTTCGGACAGAAGAAGGCGAGGCAGAAATTTTTGCCGCCAAAACCATGAGTTTTGAGTCTGGCGATTCATATACACTGCAAACTGGCAATGACCAGATTGTTACCGTAGAAAATCGTTACCAGCTGTTAACCAAAAACAAGGATATCACCTACCAGTCAGCTGCCAATATTGACATGACGGCGCAGAAAAATATTCGTATGAGCGCCGACGAAGAAAATATCGAATTATCTGCAGATAAAGACATGGTTATTGAAACAGGCCAGTCGATGTCTGTCCGGGTAATAGACGAGGACATGGAAATCATCGTTGAGTCAGGGAACATCAGTATTGAAGCCGCCAAGGATATTACCATTGCAGGCCAGGGCGGGGGGCCAATCACCATTGGCCAGGGCGGCGGCACCATAGAGATATCTACTGGCGGTGACCTGACTATTGATGCCAATAGTATCGAAATAAATGGCTCAAGCATTAATATAAAAGGCACCCAGGTAGGCAATAACTAGGAACGGAACTGACCATACAAGGAAATATTTATTTATCTAGTATTTATCAAGAGAGAATAATCGGAGAATTATGTCAAATTCAGTATCAAAAAAATTAAAAATTAGCAAACCAGACTCTTGTGTTGACAGTGGATATGAATTTGGCAAGGTTACTTCAGCCTTACCGAAAATTGCCATAGTACACCAGTTGGATTCAGACGGCTTAACTTTTGTATTACTGGAAAATCGTATTTTACCCGTTGCGGGATACCTGGCAACTATCCCCGGCATTGTCCCAAAATTAAAAGTGGGACAGCAAGTGCTGGTACTGGAAACTGAGCAGGGCATTGGGATTCTGGGTTGCTGGCAATCAGCGGGCGAGCAAACAAAGGCACATATAGATTTGGAGAATGGAAATTTACAGCTAGGTGCCACCGAAAGTATTACGCTAAAAACCGGCGCAAGCAGTATAGAAGTGCACGCAAATGGGAAAATACGTGTAGATGGTAAAGATATATATAGTATTGCCGAGGGTCCACTACGTTTGCAAGGCAGCATTATAGAGCTGAATTAAACATGCACACGGAAGTCCCTTATCTTGATACCCACATGGAAGTTGCCGCTGCACTTTATCGCCAACGAAAACTCTGGGTGAAACAGTTGGAAGTCGGTAGCCATAGTATGGCTAACCTGGAACATCGGCAGCGTGTACACGTTCACGTGCTTTCACATATTATCGATTCTAATGAGGCGGTGCCCGAAAAAGAGCACCAGCTATATGTATATTTAACAAGAAGATTACAATCAGATGATCAGGATATTCAAAGCCTGGCTTATGATTTAGCACGAGAATTTCTGGTTGGTAATAACTCACAACAACAAGCCGCCTGCCAGGCACTTCTGGATTACCCCCAAACTACAAACGAAGACCTGGTTAATCTATATAAGACAAATGAAGAAGTTCGGCCAGTGTTATTTAATCTCTGGCGAGATCAATCAATTCTCATTGATACTGCAATTGTTAATACGGCAGTTAATCACGCTAACCCGGAGATAGCTTCTGCTGCGCTACGTTATGCTGCTGGAAAAAAAGAATTTGGGATGGATGTATTCAGAAATTCGTTAGCCAGTTTAACATCTGCCCACGAACAGTCCTCCATAGAAACAGATAGATTAGTGCCAGCATTGTGGGGTGGCATGTTACGTAGTGATCCCGATATAAACAGAAAAATCAGTTTGGCAATCGAAAAAACCTCATCTGAAAATAGTGAGGCGATCATTCGGCTGGCAGCATTGTCTGGAGATGGCGATTTATATCAACTTGTTGAGGCATGGGCATTGTCGCATCCAAATCCCGGATTACACTTGCTTGCTTTAACCGGGTATAAACAAGCAGCGAGTTTTTTATTAGAATATCTTGAGAATGGACGCGAGGCCGATCTTGCTTCTCGTTCATGGACATGGTTGACGGGCCAAAATTTACCCATGATTCCTCGAATGCAACTTGTGAGCGATGGCCATAACCCGGCGCCAGAGTCTGTAGCAGAGGTGCCATTAGTGCCCGATTATTCCCAGGCAGTTTCGTGGTGGCACCAACAAAAAGACCATTGGCCAGACGAGACAAGGAAAATATCTGGAGAAATATTATCTGATGATAATTTGCTCAAACGTGCAAGACAGTTTTGTGGGCTATATGGGCAGGATGTTAGAGATTTATCGGCATTGTCACTTGGCGAACCTTTGTGCATAAGCAGTAAAACATGGGTAATTAATCAAGAAATTATATTTAACGAATTATCAAGACAATTACAAGGACAGTCTGAAACAAGCAGGGAGGTCAGCCATGCTTGAATTGTCCAACCAGGGACCATGGTCAGCCGGGCTTTATCCTGGATTCCAGTTGAATCAGGAATTCCAGTGGACGCTTGTCATTAAAGCCAGTTTTGAATTTGATAAAGAAGGCAAGCTGACGCCACTGCAAGAGCAACTGCCTATTGAAGAAACAGACCAGCATTACGGTAAGCCGCTTGAGACCAGTTTAAAAACTGCCAATGAAATTGCGCCATTCAAGACAGGCAGTGAAATCTATTTGTATGGCACTGCAGTGCCTTACCAGGAAAGCCAGAAAGTTATGGAAGTTAAGCTTGGCATGATTTTTCCTGATGGCAACACCTGGCAAAAAGTGTTACGTATATTCGGGCGACGCGCCTGGAAAGGCATGCGTTTTACGCCAAGAGTTACAGAACCTGAAAATATTGAGTCACCGGTACCGTTAAGGTATGAGCGAGCATATGGCGGTATTGATACTGATACGGGCCTTGAATATGAGGCCAACAGGGCAGGCCAGGGATTCTTTTCAGACCCCACTAAATTTCATGATTCTGATCTACCACAGCTTGAGATAGGTCCGAAATTCATTAAATCTCCCAAGGATCAGCCTTTACCGGCAGGATTTGGCCCGCTGCCTGTTTTCTGGTCCCCAAGAAAAGATGATGCTGGCACGTTGGACGAAGAATCCGCGAAACTGGGGTTATGTCCATTTAGTGATGATTTAAAACCTTCATTTTATAATGCAGCACCCGCTGACCAGAGATTCGATGCTGAACTAAAAGGCGGAGAAATTATAACCTTAACCGGGTTAGTTCCAGAGTTACCACCTGCCAAACCGCTAAAGCTTAATTTGCCAAAACTGAATCATGAGCTTTGGAAGGTTATAGGTAAAAAACAAGAGAAGATAGAGCCTGTATGTGACTCGGTTGTGATTGATGCTAACCACAAAACTTTAAGCATGATTTGGCGCGCAGCTATCCCATGGAGCAGAGCAGAGTCTCGCAAAAGCTGGATAATCCTTGCTAGAGAAAAAAATTACGATTCAGAGGCAAGAATTAAAAAAGCATCCTGATAACAGGGGCAAATAAATTAAAATTTATAAAATAATGTCAATTAACAAAAAAACTATACAGACGCCAAGCGTAGTAATTTCCGAAATTGGCTTGTGCTGTGTCGCTGGCAACCAGGCTTTTGCATTATATGGGGCATTGGGTGGAAATATAATTAATAGTAGAGAGCTTGGTATAGAGGTTGCCTCGTCTGACCCGGATGATGCGGCAATCTCTCCATTGTGCGTATCAACTGATATGGTTGCCTCTGAAAATCCTACGGAAAGAATTATGGAACTTGCGGCTACCGCACTCGGGCAAATCATTAAAAAAATCGATCGTAAGATTGATCATTCAAAGATTCTTTGCTGTATTTTACTGCCAGCTATTGATGAGGCACGAGGGGCGGCAATCAATGAACTTCACGCTGAAAATTATCTTAAAGAGTGGATTCATAATAAATATTTATCCGTAAGTAGTCTAAACACATCATTCGGTTGCATGAATTACAGATTCATTCGTGTTGACGAAGGTGCTGCCAAAACACTTGCAATATGCTGCCAGGAACTTTCTGAAGGGAAATGGCAAGCGGTTATTTTTGGCGGGGTAGATTCATTGATTAATGAAATGACATGTGCCGAGCTGGCTGGTAAAGCGAGCCTTAATACAAAAGATAACCCAAATGGCCAGATCCCTGGTGAAGGCGCAGCATTTTTATTGTTAGAAAAAAAACAAGAAGAAAACGAAACTGAAAATATTGAAATCAGTAACATTATTTCTAAGCCAGAGCCCAACACCCGTTGTGCCGAGCACAAAAAAATGCTCGGTTTGGCTGATTCCATAAGCGAAATTATCAATAAAGAAAATATTTCGCCCAATACTATTGATACCATTTTGTTACCATTTGGACTGGAAATCTGCGAACAACTGGAATGGTACCAGGTGACCCAAAAAATCTGGCCGAATGTACTTGATGAGAGTCAACGCTTAGCAATGCAGGTAGGAGAAATTGAAGCGCCCCAGCCAGAGCCAGAAACTATTATTAGTCCCGAAATTCTTCAAATGACAAGTGTCACAGGAAATGTTGGCGCTGCAACACTACCGATAGCACTGGCATTGTCCTGTGGGCGGTTTGAGTACAGCTATCCAGATATTAATAATCTGATTGTTTGCGATGTTAGCAGCCATGATATCCGGGGGGCCGTGTACTTGAGTCAAAATAGTAAACACAACAATAACCCGAAACAGGCGGCATCAGGATAAACAATGAGTAATGTAGTAATAAATGGGCTTACAGCAGTACACGCAGGGTCCGGTGGTACGCTCACGACTGTGGATGTCTGTAAGACGCCAGATAAATGTCCAGCCATACCCTATACAAATACTGCAACTTCTGGCAATTCAGCAAAAACTGCGGGCAGTGTAATGATTAATGGCAACCCGGCCTGTAATAAAGATGCAAATTTTTCAGTTAGCTCGGGGGATGAAGGAGGAACGTGTGGTGGCGTATCGTCTGGGTCTATAAAGGGCATGGCCGAGTTCATCACCTTTTCGGCCAATGTCTATATAGAAGGAATACCTGCCGTTAGACAAACCGATCTCATGGTATCAAATAATAAAAATACACCACCGGTACCCTTGCAACAGCCCGGTGCCGCACAACCACCAGAATTATCAGCCACGGAAGCAGAAACAAAAGAAGCAGAAGATCCCGGATTTGAATATACGGTAGACGTTAAAGGTAATAATTTTCATATGCTGAAATCATCTGTGGTTATAGAGCAAGCTGACGAGGGAGATGAGTAATGGCGGGTACAGCGCTTTTTGAGAACACAGTTTTGGATATGGCTTTAGGTAGTGCTTTGCCCGAAGGGACGGATGATACCGGTCAACCATTAAGACGATTGACTTATGAGCGCATCAAAAATGGCTCATACAATGTATGGCTTAGATTTCAAGACGGCGCCAATGCCTATAAACGTGTCCCACTGATTGGCGTAAACGGGGACAGGCGTCCAATGTATAAATTTCTTGATACAGAAAAATATCCCGTAAAAGATAATAATTATTACTGGATACCATTAGGCATTGGTGATGCCGTAAAAAAAGGCGAAAAAGTCGATAAAAGTAAAACCAAGCTTACCCCGGTATTTCCCGTCAGTTTTTGGGAAAGTGATAGCGACAAGCTTGTACATCTTCGTAGTGGTTATATTTATATATTTATAGATGGCTATTTATGGAGAGAAATATATGCCGTAGAGCCTATGACAGGTAAAAATCATGCCAATCTAAATATTGACCCAAGGACAGCTTTATCACGGTGGAGTTACTACGATGTTAATCTGGCTGGACAACAGTGTAGGGATAATCGACCCATTATCACTGAAGACAAGCAAAAAGCCGTCATTGCCTTACCAGAAACCATTAATGGAAAAGCACCGGAAATTCATATGTGTTTTTCCGAACACCAATGGAGCTGGGAATATATTTGTAAATTGGGAGGCATGGACAAAAAAGACCCCAGGTATATAGAGGAGCTCCATAAAAAACTTAAATATGACCAGTACAAGGCAGATAAAAGCCTGCTGGATAAGCGGGCGCAAAAAATAGACCTGAGCAAGGCAGATGGGTCCGGCAAACTACGGGAGACATACCTGATGCCCGTGTCCCGTGCCCACACTGAAAATAATGAGAATATTGATAAAAGGCTTGAGACTCCGCGTCTTGGCCAGTTACTTGCGCCTGTAAATAACGCAGAATCAAAAAATGAGTATAAGGACAGCGAATGCCCGGTAGTTGCCCTGTTTGATCCGATTGGTCTGGCCAGGACAATTAATATTGATTTTCACAGAAAAGTGGAATATTTATCGAGTTGGGTAGAGAGCGAAGAAAACACAAAAGTCGTAATTGCCAGGTACTGCGATCAACTCGTTAAGACTGATGAGGATTATCAGGATTTTCTAAAAAGAATCGACGGGTATACACCTTCCGAATATATTGAAGCATACGATAAAGAGCTGGGAAAAAGAGAAGAAAAAGCGGAGAAAGTAATCGAAAAACTGGTCACTCATCTTGAAAAAACCGGGGCGGGTTCTATTTTTCAGGCTTTCGAGGATTTTGAGCTTACCGAAGGCTTTAAGCGACCCGAAAAAAGAGAATCAGGTCAGCAGGCGTTAGAGGCCTGGACAGATATTATTACTAATATCAGCCATAGTGAACGTGGCAGAGAATATCTTCAGCAAGAATTAGAAACGGACGATAGTGTTACAAACAGCTGTCTTGGCGTCATTCTAAATAAAGAAATGTTAGACATCGTTGAGAACCAGATTAAAAAACAGGAAGAGGACATACTAAAACAGAAAACTCCGGAAGAATTCAATGAGCGGATTAATTATTATACCGACAATAATTTAAAAAACCGTCAAAAAATGATCCAGGATACGTTAAAAATCACTGGCGATGGTTATGCTGCACTTGAAAATATCCTGAATATACTCGCCTTACCCTTTACAAAGTTGAACAAGGAAGTTAAGTGGAATAATCTAAGAAGCGCCATAAGCTACTTATATGGAATACCTGTAATAGAAAAACAACTGGATTATACGCTCTGGAAAAAAATATCTTCAAGTAAAGCAACTGCAGCGATGCATTATCCAAGCTCAATACCTGTTGTTAAAGCAACCAGGTCTGGCCAGGTTAAAGTAAAGACAATTTATATTGGAACTTCCGCGGCCGTCTCACAACAAGCAATTGAATACATCAACAGGGTGCCCGTAAAAGTCATTACAGCGGTCCAGATAATCAGTTTGGGCCTGGCCTGGAAGGATTTGTTAGATAAAGGCATAAATAATACTACCGACTTTTATGATGCCAGTAATACTGTATTGCAGACAGTCCAGAAGGGTATGGAGCTAGGTCAATTGGCGGCAAAAATAAAAGGGGAAGTGCTTACCGGTAAAGTACTGGGCAAGGCAGCCGGTGTACTTGGAATAGTGGCAAATATTGCAGGTTTGTTGGCGGATATAGAGAAATCAGCAACAGAAAAAAAGGCAGGTGCTAATGAATATTCAAAAGTACTCATGGTTTCTGCAGTATCAGGTGGAATTGCGGCAATCGGAGGGGCAATATTATTATTTGAAGCTGCTGCCACATCGGCAACTGTACCCGTAGTGGGCTGGGTATTAGCTATTATTGGCGTAATAGGAGGAATAATTGCTTTAATCCTGGGTTTGTATTTTGCTCGCACCCCTATTGAAGACTGGTTGGCGCACTGTTATTGGGGCAAACAGGCCTACGAGGACGATGTTAGGGAAAAGGGCCCAAAAAAAGATCTCAGATTTAGCGAATTTAAAGAAGATCTAGGAAAGGAGTTGAGTGAATTTTTTAATCTTTGTTTTGCTTATGATGCGGAATTAAAGTGGATAACCAGGGTGCATAATCGGGGCGTTCACGCAACACTGTTTGAACAGGCGCAGGTGCAAATCGACCTCTATAATCATGGAAAAAACGGTCGTGTCATTACAGAATTGCGTGGCATCAAGACCGCAGAAAAAGATGGCGTAAAAGACAGGATTAATTACCTGATTTCATCTCAGAAAACCCTATTGCCAAATATTCAGGATGTAACTGAAGATGACATTAAGAAAAAAAGACTAAGCTGGCAAATTAGTGGCAAGGACATACCGGATGATTTGCATGCTCTTTATCTTACCGTCGCTTATGATCCATTTGGAAATAACAAAACACTCATTCCGTCAGATCAAGGTGTATTTATTTCCCTGTATAAAAAAGAAGCAAGTAAAGATAATAATTTTGAACTGACTGAAAAGAAAAACTCCTATATTCACGGCAGCAGTTATTAGAATTAGCAAATAAAAAAACCCGGTTATGAAAAAAAACAGATTATTTATACTGCTAATACTTACCGTCTTTATTGTCGCCTGCACAGATAAAAATAGTCCCACAAATCAGACTGGGGGCGCACTAGAAACTATTGATAAGACCAGCGGTAGTCCCACCAAAGTTACCTATTTGAGAATGAAAGCAGAATTTAGTCGGCGAGCTGATAAGGGTTTTGCAATTGTCACCCTTGACCTGAAGACGGGGAAGGAAAAGGAGTATAAGAATAATGCATACAAGAACGTAGAAATAATTGGCCATCCAAATCCTCATCCATCAGGAAAAAAAGTTATCACATACATTAGAAAGTATGATGGTGCACCCAGAAAGATTGTAGAAATTGAACTAGAAAGTGGTGAGGTGCGTGAGCTGCCCAATATTTCCCCACAATCACTCCTGCCCAGGTATTCACCGGAGGGAGACCGTATTGCCTACCATGATCCCATGAATGAAGATAATCAGCACCGGATCGTGATTTACAATATCGCCCAAGAGAAGGGTGAGCATTTGCCTTGCAATGGGTCAAAATGTTCGCAGCCTGACTGGTATCCTGATGGCACTAAAATTGTATTTGTCGAAGACAGAAAAAAACTCATTGAATATGATTTATCGAGTAATACACAATCATCAAGGTATGCCTTAAAAGAGTCACAGTCGGGTATTAAAATTGTAAACCCCAGGTATAGTCCCGATGGTGAAAAAATATTATTTCTGGAATATAAGAAAAAGAATGTTTCAGTATCAAATTACAGAGAACAGGATATAAACAAACTTTTAAGCCTGGATAAAAATAATAAAACTACTGTGATTTATGAGAAAAAAGGCATTGCTGGTGTTGAATGGTGTCCTGACAGTCAACATATAATCTTTACTGCGTTTGATTATAGCGACCGAAAAAATTTAAGTGAAATGAATTTTCTTAAATTGGGTGAGAAAACCTCTACCATCCTGAAGTCATTTGATCAGGAGAATATAAAGTTTACAGCCTACTGTCGCTAGGATACCGGCGCCTATTACTTATCAGCTCATCAAATTCCAAATTACGTACAATATATTTCCACCAGCAAATCTTGAGACTATTTAATTTCTGTTCATTAAACCTTTCTCAAAATGTTTGTTTTCATATAAAAAACTTTACATCACGCCTGGATTGCTATACTTATATATAGGTACCTGGAAGAAAGGCATGTATATGAAGTTAACTACTGGAAATGTCGTTAAAATACAAGTACTTGAAGAAGAAGTCCTGCCCCTGCACCGGGCTTGTGAAATTGGCCACTTGGACATGGTTGCCACTTTTTTGCAGACTGGGTGCGATATAAATGCGCTTGACGGTAACGGTGATACCGCCTTGTTTTACGCCATTCGATATCAACACGAAGACGTCGCTGATTTCCTGATCGCAAAAGGCGCAGATATCAATATCGTAGATGATATGCGAGTCACTCCTTTGTTAGAGGCAATGCATTCTGGATTACCAGAACTGACATTAAGATTAATTGAGGTTGGCGCGGATATCGCTGCAATTACACACGATGGCATGACTGCTTTATCTATTGCTGCCAACAAAGGTTATCTTGAAGTTATTAAAAAATTATTGAATTACGGGGCTGCAATCAATCAGCCAGATACCAGAGGCGAAACAGCTCTTATGAAAGCCGCCCATGCTAAACACGAACAAGTTGTTAAATATTTATTAGCAGAAGGTGCCCATCCAGATCTTCGGTCCAGATCAGGATATACAGCATTAATGAATGCTTCCTTTGTCGGTGCAGCCATTATCGTTAATTTATTAATTGATTCTGGCGCAACCCTGTCAATAGAAAATGACCAGAGAGAAAATGCAAAATATTTTGCTGAACAAAATGGTCATAACGATATTGTAAGGTTAATAGAAACATTCTCATATCAGGCCATTATAAGGTACGCTTAACTGCTACCCTTGTTTCAGGAAAGCCCGGGTTTATATATTGCTGCCCCCTCTGACAAAATAGAACCATATCCCCTGAGATTGTCTCGGCAAGTAAATGGAAAAACCCTGTTAAATTGTTATAATTTGTGGCGCAATGTACAGTGTTGTGTGGCAATTCTGAAACAGGAGGGATAATGGTCATCACGCCTGACACGGGCATTATACCGTCAGCGAAACAAATTCACTCCCCCAATTTTGATGTACGACCGGATGATTTATTTCCAGAGGTGTTGATTATACATGCAATAAGTCTTCCGCCTGGAGAATTTGGTGGTAATTATATTGAGCAATTGTTCTGTAACCAACTTGATCCGGATGGAGATGAAAGTTTCCAGGAAATTTCGGTTATGGAGGTCTCAGCTCATGTATTGATTAAACGTACGGGTGAAATCATACAGTTTGTCTCATTAAATGACAGGGCCTGGCATGCTGGTGAGTCAGAGTGTGAGGGCAGAAACCGGGTCAATGACTTCTCCATTGGCGTTGAACTGGAGGGTTGCGATCAACTGCCCTTCACTGATAACCAGTATGATCAGTTGGCTGAATTAACCAGCGCGATATGTACCGGATACCCTGCCATTAGTACAGACCGCATATACGGGCATGCAGATATTTCGCCGGGTCGCAAGACTGATCCCGGGCCACATTTTGATTGGCCCAGATATAAGACATTATTGGACGACTAAGTACTTGCGCCGCACCATGAGTGACCGGTACAGTCACGCCTGTATATGATTACGCTGTATATATAAATGATAGAATTTCTAATCGCTTCGCTCCTGGCACTGGCGTTGGATCGGCTGGTACCTGACCGGGCTGGCCTGGATCCATTTAGCTGGTATCGTGACTGGGCTGATTCCATTGAGCAGAGATTTAATACTGGCGCCCGAGAACAAGGTTGGGCAGCATTGTTATTGGCATTATTACCCATTGCGTTTGCGATATTAATTGGCAGGTATGTATTGGGTGAAATTGGCTGGTTAGTTCGCTTTATTTTCGATGTTGTAGTTTTGTATTTTTGCCTGAATTTATATCGATTGAACAGTCAGGCAACCGAACTCTCAAATGCCCTCGAAAGTGGCCGATTACTGGATGCGAATGAACACTTGCGCCAGTTAAGTGGCAGCAGTAGTCGTGAGAATGAAACCGAAATTTCATCAGCTTCTGTCAAGGCTGTTTTTTTTGAATTGAATACCACTACTATTGCACCTTTATTCTGGTTTTTGTTTTTTGGCCCGGTGGGTGCTGTGACGCAAAGAATGTGTACGGTGCTGGATTATATGTGGGGCAGGGACAACGAACAATTTCAGGAATTTGGTAAACCGATCATCTCTGTGAACAGGATCCTGGGATGGGTGCCAGCCCGACTGACTGCTTTAAGTTTTGCAATCGTTGGAAATTTTGAAGAAGCGATCAACAACTGGTTACGTAGATCTGATGCATGGTCTGATAACAGGGATACATTACAGGCGGCCGGTTTTGGTGCAATGCATTTGCAATATGCAACAGAGCCTGAAGAAAATGATAAAACCCTTGATAAGCCTGCCTCGGGTCATGTGCGTCGGGCACTGGCGCTGAGCTGGCGAGTCATGTTTTTCTGGCTGATTATCGTGTTATTGATTTCGTTAGGCGATGTCCTGGGTATTTTTGCAGGCTGGTAAATACATACGATTTTAATACAAAGTCATTTGTACACACTATTCTCAACAAAAACTTATTGTGGTTTTGTTCTAAGCTGCATTATTATTTTACTATTTCCAGCCGGCCACCTGTATGCATCATCGACCATACAGGTAATCGATGATAGTGGCAGTAAAGTTATACTGAATTACCCTGCAAGAAAAATTATCAGCCTGTCACCACACACCACGGAGTTATTGTTTGCCGCGGGCGCTGGAGATAAAATTGTTGCAACTGTCATCGGCAGCAACTATCCGGAAGCAGTACGGGATATAAAAAAAATTGGGCGGGCGGGGAAGCTGGATTATGAGTCAATCCTGGCATTACAGCCTGATTTAATCGTTGGCTGGTTAAGTGGTAATCGAAAGGAAAATATATCTCGATTGAAAAAATTGGGGCTTAAAGTATTTCTGAGTGAACCAAAAAAACTGGAAGATATTGCAACAAATATAAAGAAACTGGGAATACTGGCAGGGACTGAAAAAAAAGCAAATAAAGCAGTAATTAGTTATCAAAATAAATTGCTAAAATTGAAATTAAAATATAACCACAAAGAACCGGTAAAAGTGTTTTATTTATTGTGGCACAAACCAATATTAACCATAAGCTCTGAACATATTATCAGCGACGTGATAAGGCTATGCGGTGGGGTCAATGTATTTGGACAACAAGCGGTTTATACGCCTACCATAGATTTTGAATCCGTGTTACAAAAAAATCCCGACGTTATCATTACGGCGTCCATGGGCAATAAAAAACCAGACTGGCTAGTGCGCTGGCAACAGTGGCAAGGAATTACGGCTGTAAAGAACAATGATTTTCTGTGGCTGAACCCTGACTGGATACACAGACAAGGCCCACGAATACTACTGGCTGCCGACAAAATGTGCAGATTTCTTGATGAAGTTAGAAGTAAAAAATAATTAATATATGAAATGTTTAATAATTTTATTATTATTCCGGATTCAGTTATACCTGCCAGGACGCATCATTAATGACAGGCAGACGGTGGAAGGCAATTGCGTGGAATTATTTTAGACAGAAGGGCTGCTATAACCCGGATCCTTTAATAAATATTTAATAGGTAGCTCGATTGGAATTGTTTTTCCCTGTAGCAATGGCTTTAATTCATTAATACGACCAACTTTTTGCAAAGCAGTAATAGCGGATTTATCGAGCAGGGTATATCCAGAGCTCTTGCCAATTTTCACTTGTTGCAAGTCACCATTGCTCATCACGGTAACATGTATTGTAACGGTTCCTTGCCAGCCACGACGCCGTGCTATTTTCGGATAGGTCAAGTGTTTTTGTAATGCTGTTTTGATTTTTCCGCGTAGTTGTACCGTTAGATTACTGGCCGTGTTGTTAACCAATATGTTTTTCTCGGCAAGACTCTCATTTCGATTTTCCTGAGGTACATCATTATTAGCCACTTTTCGAATACTTTTAGTGGTGTGACTGACTGGGCCTGAAGCAGGTTTAATTATTTTTACTTTAAAAGTCTTTATTCTAATATCATTTTTAAGGCGGCTAGTATCAGTAATCTTCTTTTTATCAGTAATTTTTGAACTTAATGCGACGACATTGATCTGTATCTGGCCTGGTTCGACCCAGGAATATTGGGTGCTGGTTGGCTGCAATAAGTAAAGCGCACCGGCATGGGCACTTATTGATATAAAAAGTGAAGCTAGCAGTATTTTATTGCTGTTGGCTGAGAGCACTAAAAATCCTTACCAAATATGAACGAGTATAAATGAATGTAAACGCTGCAGGCCGATCCTGAAGTATGTTGAACTCTATGGTGGTCAAATAGTTCTGTCAAGCAGGCCATTAAGTCACGATTGATACTGGAAAATTTTCCTGTTTTTTTTAAATTATGACTGATTATGTCGGTAAAAAAATATTTCCTTGCTCATGCTCGAGAACCGTAAACGGGCAGTGATAAAGTTCTGCCAGTGTACTTTCTGAAATAATTTCCTGAAGTGGACCTGTCATATGCTGGCCATTATCAAAAAGGATCAAACCATACTCGCAGTAGCGTAAGGCCTGGTTAACATCCTGCAAAACAAATAAATTAGCCCGTTTTTTGTCAATTACCTGTTTTGTAACAAGTTTCAATATTTTTTGTTGATGATTCAGATCCAGGTGATTGGAGATCTCATCATATAAAGTGATACTGGTTTTTTGTGCCAGTAAAGCGGCGATCATGACCCTGCGCCATTCACCGCCTGATAATGTTGTGATTGATCGATTCTTCAATGACAGTAAGCCAACATCATTTAAGGCCTGTTCTGCAATAGCGAAATCTTCATTATCTTCCCAGTCAAATAAGGCTTGTAGACCACGCGCCATGATATGGGGATGGCGACCCGTGAGGACTGTTTCAAATACTGATGCTGGAAAAAGTGTTTCTTCTTGCTGGAATAAAATTCCAATTTGTTGTGCCCGTTTTTTGTGGGGCCAGCTTTTTATGGGTTTGTCACCTAAATTTATGGATCCAGATTCGGGTTCAGTCAAGCCAGCCAGGTTATGCAAAAGCGTTGTTTTACCGCAGCCATTGGGTCCAAGAATGGCCCAGTTCTCACCGGCATGAATCTGCAGGTTGAGATTTTTATATAATATCTTTTGACCTGCCACTCCGGATTCTGATTGGCCAGATCCTGCAGTTGCGGATAAAGCACAGGTTTCAAGTAATAACATGGTAATTATTTATTCCTCCATAATAAATAGAGAAACAGGGGCACACCAATAAATGCGGTCAACACGCCTACCGGCAATTGCAGCGGTGACATTACTGTACGAGAGAGTGTGTCTGCAATAACCAGGTATATGCCACCAAGCAACATAGATTGGGTAATAAGATCACGATGATCATTGCTACCCGCCAGGCGCAATAAGTGAGGTATGACGAGACCAACAAAACCAATTGTCCCTGCTGCAGTGACAGCAACCGCCGTCATGGCAGAAGCCAGTAGAAAAATAATTATGCGTAATTTTTTTACATGCTCACCCAGGGCACTGGCAACCAGCTCACCTCTTACCAGCAGATTAAGAGAGGGTGCCAGCGTGCGTGCCAGTAGCAGACCGATTGCAACGGTATAAACTGGCAACGCCGGCGTATCTGCGTTACTTAGATCTCCCATTAACCAAAACAACATGCCCTGGAGATTGCTATTTGGTGCGATCGCTAAAATGAAACTAATTGCTGCCCCCCAGCCAGCCGCAATCACGACACCGGTTAACAAAAGCCGTACCGGTGTCCAGGCGCTGTGGCTGTGGGCCAGACCGAAAACCAGGAACATGGAAAAAAGTGCACCAAGAAAGGCGTTGCCGCTCAGTGCGTAACCGCTAATACCAAACAGCATGCTCAGAAGTGCGCCCGTTGCAGCACCGCCTGATACGCCCAGCACATAAGGATCTGCCAGTGGGTTGCGTAGCAATACCTGTAACAAGGCACCTGACAGGGACAGCAGACCGCCCACTGCAAAGGCAGTCAGCACCCTCGGCAACCTGAGCTCCCAAATAATTGTGATAGGGATACCCTGGGTTTGCCGGCTTAGTGCCAGCCATATTGATGTCCAGTCTATGGGTGTAGCACCATATTTTAACGCCAGAACCAGACTGACAGGCATGGCCAGCAACAGTATTAACGTTAAACTGCGCGGTTTAAGTTGTATTGGATTTTTTTGCATTACTGGCGCAGCGAGATAACAGGCCAATCATGTTTTTGGGCATGTTTTTTCAATTCAGGATCAGGATCAACCGCGATTGGGTTATCGACTAATTTAAGCAAGGGTAAATCATTGTGGGAGTCGCTATAGAACCAGCTGTTTCGTAAATCCTGCCTGTTTTCGGCCAACCAGCTTTGCAGGCGCATGACTTTACCTTCCCGGAAACAGGGGGTGCCGCTCACACGACCCGTGTATTTCTTATTAACGATTTCAGGTTCGGTGGCAATTAAATGGGGAATACCAAGCGCTTGAGCGATAGGCGCAGTAACAAAACTGTTGGTGGCAGTAATTACAAGCAAATTTGCACCCTGGTTGTGGTGTTTCTCTATGAGTCCCCTGGCGCCCACCGCGATATTGGGCAGAATTCGTGATTCCATGAATTCCAGGTGGAGTTTTGTCAGTGTTTGCCGGTCAAATTGCACTAAAGGCTGCAGTGAAAAGGCCAGAAATTCATGAATATCCAGGGTCCCGGCTTTGTAGGCGTCGTAAAAACGTCTGTTTTTCAGCTCATAGTTTTTGCCATCAACCAGGTTTTTATCGACCAGAAAACGACCCCATTCATAGTCGCTATCAATGGTTAACAGGGTATTATCAAGATCAAATATCGCGAGGTACATGGAGATTTTTGTCAATAAGGCTTTTTGGGGGCCAAGCATAGTGGTTTGTGGGTTCGTGATAAAGTCTTATTATCATGATTTGATTGCTGAAATTGCCGGAACGTGAAAAAATATTAATTAATTATTAGTAAGTTGCAGGATTTCAGTCAATGATCGATCAGAATGGATATCGCCCGAATGTGGGCATAGTTTTGTGCAACAGTCAAAATAAAGTTTTTTGGGCCTGTCGTTGCGGCCAGCGTGGCTGGCAGTTTCCCCAGGGCGGGATAAATCATCAAGAAACTCCTGAAGTGGCAATGTTTCGGGAACTCCATGAAGAAGTGGGCCTGTATGCCCACCACGTAGATATTCTTGGTCGCACGCAGGAATGGCTTTATTATGATCTTCCTAAACAATTCCTGAGAAACCAGCAAAGTAAGTCGAATTTCCGTGGCCAGAAACAGATTTGGTATTTGTTGCGGCTCACTGGAGATGAATCAGATTTTAACCTTGGCTGTAGTGACCGACCTGAGTTCGATGACTGGTGCTGGCTTGATTACTGGGAGCCACTGGAGCGTGTGATTGAATTTAAACGTGATGTGTATGAGCAGGCACTTGGTGAGCTGCAAAAATTACTGGAAACAACCCCGGAAAAAAATAAACTATGAAGCCTTTTCCAGTTAAAATTTTCTTCCATGTTTTTATGCTGATTACCATCCCGGTAATATTAACTGCGTGTAGTGACGACAATACCAAGAATAAAAAAAAGGGGGCTAGTCACCTTGTCGAGGCTGCAACTGCCCGTTACGAGTCTCTTAGTTACGTGGCTGACCGGGCCGGAAGTTTACGGGCGATACGTGAAGTAAAAATATTCAACCAGGCAGAAGGCAGAATAAATGAAGTAACTGTCCGCCAGGGTGATTCAGTAAAAGCTGGACAGGTCTTGATTCGCCTTGATGATACCCTGCTCAGGGCGCAATGGGACAAGGCTTCGGCAAGCCTGCGACAAGCGAAGCGCGATTCCCAAAGATTAAGAAAATTAAAAAAGAAACAGCTAATATCAGAGGAAATCTATCTAAAGTCAGAGACAGTATATGAGGTAGCAAAAGCTGAAGAGCGATTGTTATCCGCCCGGTTAGGCTACATGACTATTAAGGCGCCATTCCCAGGCAAGGTCGCAGAGCGAAAAATCGAGCCAGGGGATGTGGCCCCCAAACATACACACCTGTTAACAATTATTGATCCTTCGGAGTTGATTTCTGATGTCCAGGTGTCAGAACTTGTATTGCCTCAATTGAAAGTAGGTGATCCTGCTTCAATAAGAATTGACGCCCTGGGACAAGAAAATTTTGCCGGTAAAATTCTCAGGATATATCCAACTGTTGATCCGCAAACCCGCCTTGGCAAGATTGAAGTCACACTTGATCCCGTACCCGCAAAAGCACAAGCTGGACAATTTAGCAGGGTGACCCTTAGCACCGGCGAGAAAAAACGTCTGGTGGTTCCTTTCATGGCATTACGCAGGGACGGGGTAGGCGAATATTTATACCTGATAGACAATGAAAGCAAGGTTAAGCGATTGGCCGTGAAAAGCGGATTGCGCTTGTCCGATAAAGTTGAAATTACTGAAGGCCTGGCCGAAAACGACAAGGTGGTGATAAAAGGTTTTCTTGGCCTGGGTGATGGCAAGAAAGTAAAACAAGTGGGGCCTGCAGAACAGCAACCGGGAAAAAATAGTGGCTAAGGGCGGCCTGGCAGGCTGGTCTATCCATCACCCTGTTAGCACTGGTATGTTGGTGCTGACGATTGTCGTACTTGGTTTTTTTGCAATTGATAGATTAGCAATCAATTTATTACCGCAACTTATATACCCCCAGATTGGTGTGCGTGTACTGGATGCCGGTGTTTCGGCATCAATTATGGAAGATCGCATTACTCGACAGTTGGAAGAACAGCTGGGAATTACAGAAGACGTAATTTCAATTGAGTCGGAAACATCGGAAGGAACTTCAAGGGTAGACCTGTATTTCCAGTACGGCAAGGATATTGATATAGCACTCCGGGATGCAAGTACCAGGCTTGATCGCGCCAAAAGATTTTTACCTGACAGTATTGATCCTCCCATTATATTTAAAATGGATCCCGCACAAATTCCCGTCATGGTATTTGTTGCCAGCTCAAATCTTAAAAGCTCTGTCGAGCTCAGAGAATGGGCAGACCATAACTTCAGAAAAAGATTTCTAAACCTGCCAGGTGTTGCCGCAGTTGAGATAGGTGGTGGCCTTGAACGTGAAATACAAATTTTAGTCGACCAAAGACGACTGGCGGGCATGGGCTTGTCTGTCGACGATGTTTCTGAGGCCGTGCAATTAGCAAATCAGGATGAGCCTTCCGGGCGCCTATTAATGTCTCGTCAGGAATATACCAGCCGTACAGCTGGCAGATTCAAAACGGTTAGTGAGATTGCTGCACTGCCGATTCGGCTGAAATCTGGCGATATGATATCGTTGTCGGAGGTTGCCCAGGTAGTCGATACCCAGGAAGATGAGAGGTTGCGCGTTCGGTACAATGGTATTCCCGGTGTCAAGCTATCGATTCAGAAACAACCAAACGCAAATACAGTCGAAGTATCTGATCTTGTTAAATCACGTTTAGCCTGGCTAAAGAATAATGGCCTGATTCCAGAAGATGTTGTCTTGCACCAGGTATCAGACCAGGCACGTTACGTTCGAAATTCTCTGTCCAATGCCACGATGGCGGCAGTGAGCGGCGCATTGTTGGCAATGCTGGTTGTTTATGCTTTTTTAGGAAATATCAGGGGCACATTAATTATTGGTACTGCAATACCGATTTCTATTCTGGTGACGTTTGTTTTAATGGCATTGGCTGGCCTGACGTTTAATGTTATGACTTTAGGTGGGTTAGCGCTCGGTATCGGCATGTTAATTGATAATACCATTGTCATGCTTGAGAATATTGCCCGCCATAAAAAAGAGGATACTGGCAAACACGTCACTTCAGAAACGATTACAACAATTGACTCTGCGACTCATGATAAAGATAACCAAAAATCAATAGCCGCCGCCGGCGAAGTTAATAGTGCCATTATTGCTGCTACCTCCACGAATCTTGCGGCCGTACTTCCATTTTTATTTATTGGCGGCCTGGTTGGCCTATTATTTCGTGAGCTTATTTTTACAATAACTGCGGCCATAATCGGCTCACTATTCGTGGCATTAACACTGGTGCCCAGCCTGGCGGCCAAGATGTCTAATCAAGCCCATGGACGACTTAATATTATTGTCAGTCGTGCAATGACAAGGCTCCAGGATTTATACCGGACACTACTTAAATCTGTTATCAGGCAACCAAAACTGATCATTTTGGTCATGTTTGGATTATTGGTGATTGCGTTATTTGTTGTACTTTCTTCCGGAAGAAATGAATTTTTACCGGCAATGGATGATGGCAGAATATCTATGAGCGTTACCATGGATACCGGAATTTCATTGGATGAAATGGATAGAGGCGTGGTATTCCTGGAGCAGCTTGCCCACGATCAGGGCGATGTCGAAGGAATTTTTACCCTGGTTGGTGGCAGAATATTTGGTCGGACGGAGCGAACCATAGCCAACAAGAGCAGCTTAAAGGTCCAGCTTGTGCCATTAGCGGAAAGAAAGATTTCTGCCCAGGACTGGGCAAATAATTATCGCCGCGCCCTTAAAAAATCTCAGCTTGCCGGGGTCAAGGTGCGCGTGCGGGTGCGAGGCATCAGGGGCATAAAAACAGGGCGCAGCGATGATGATATTGGTATTGCCATACAAGGGTCAAACCTCGATTCTTTGTCTGAGTATGGTGAGGAGGTTGTACGCCGGCTCCAGGGAATTAAAGGCATCAGGAATATTAAGCATTCCATGGAAGACAAATTGCAGGAATTTGCTATCAGGATTGACCGGGAGCGCGCAGCTGAGCTTGAGATAGATACAGCAGCAATAGGCAAGGCGCTTAAAATCGCACTGGAAGGTATTGTTATCAGCGATTATCTTGAAGGTGATCGAAATTATCCCATCCGCATCAGGTTACCTAAAAGAGAAATAAACAGTCCGGACTCTTTAGGAGGCGTTTTATTATTTGGAAAATCCCAACAACGGCAGGCAATTTATTTACGTGATGTAGCATTTGTGGAACTTATTCCGTCACCGGCCACGATTACGCGCATAGATCAAATTCGTGGCGTAGAAATAACTGCATCACTATCAGGTGAAGTACCTTTAGGCCAGGTTACTCGAGAAGTAAAGGGACGGCTGGCAGATTTGGTATTACCTGGGGATTACAATTTATTTTTCACGGGCACTGACGTGACTTTAAAAGAAGGAACGAACACCACGACACTGTTAACGGCGCTGGCGCTATTCCTGGTTTTCGTTGTGATGTCTATCCAGTATGAATCCCTGAAGAATCCAGCAGTCATTATGGTGTGTGTCCCCTTTGCTTTCATCGGGGTGGCAATCAGCCTGGTAGTGACATCAACGCCATTGTCTATGCCTGTCTGGCTGGGAATAATTATGCTTGTGGGTATTGTTGTCAATAATGCTATTGTGCTTGTTGAGTATATTGAGCTAATGAAGTTGCGCGGGTTAAGTATAACGGACTCTATACTGGAAGCCGGAAAACTGAGGTTAAGACCAATTTTAATGACAACACTTACTACTGTTGTTGGCATGTTGCCGCTGGCAATTGGTATCGGGTCAGGTGCCGAGATGTTGCAACCCCTGGCTATTACTATTGTCGGTGGCCTGTCATTTTCCATGATCGTCAGTCTTTTACTTTTGCCAGTTGTATACTCGCTGGTTCATAATAAAAAAATTAATCCCGAAAATATTATCGGCCTGAGACCAGTGGCCTGAATAATTTCTATAATACAAACAACTCTTAAAAAATTATGAGTCTGCCTGATAGACTGGCTAAATTTTTTTTAGTCAAGGAAGACGAATACTACCCAACAGTATATTTCCTTGTATTATTTTTATTAATCGGGGCGGGGCTGGCGATCGGCCGTGGTTCTGCTGATACGCTATTTTTTAAACGCTACGGTGTTGAATACCTGCCAGTAATGTATATTTCTTTCGGTATTTTATTATCAATAATCAGCGCAATGTATGCCGCATTTGCCGACAGAATTGCATCAGAAAAATTCTTCGTTCTTATAATAGTTTCCACTCTTACCTTATTGCTTGGCACCTGGTTCCTCATCAGGGTTTTGCAATGGAGTTACGCCTACCCATTATATTACCTGGTATACGAGGTGGTATCAGAATTACTGCTGATGCATTCGCTGCTTTATGTTAATCAGAATTTTGAGACGATGCAGGCTAAGCGCATAACTCCGCTAATTTTTGCTGCTGCACAGTCCGGAAAAATAATTGGCGGTTTTGTGCTAACTTTTGCCTCACCTGTAATTGGTATCCAGAATTTTATCCTGTTGTGGGCGGCACTGATTTTTATTGCATTAATATTAATAATTATACGCCATAGAAATACAGGAGTTTCTCCGTACTACCGGTCAGGGAAAAAAGGCAGAAAAGGACTGGCTTACTCAGTAGATCAGATAAGCCAGGGTCTGCAATTTGTAAAACGCTCCAGGCTTCTCAGATTTTTATCACTGGCATTATTTTTTATCGTCATCAGTTTTTATATTATAACTTACGCGGTAAATAGTATTTATTCAGAAACTTTTAACACGGAAGAATCACTTGCTACATTTTTTGGCCTGTTGACAGTAGTAAATGGTGTCATTGCCTTATTAATCCAGGCATTCCTGACCAGTAAGTTATTACGCGCATTTGGGATAAAGAAAATAAACCTGGTATTTCCGGTAACTACATTATCAAGTTATTTATTCCTCATTTTAAGTTTTACATTTCCCGTCGCATTGTTTGCCAGTTTTAACAAGGAAGTTATAATGACTGCATTAAGGAACCCTGTAAGAAATTTGTTTTTTAATGCATTACCAGATTATATGCAGGGAAGAGCGCGTGCTTTGTCGCTTGCAGTAGTGTTACCGGTTTCGCTTGTAATTACGGGTGGCTTGCTGATGTTTATACAACGCCTGAGTGAATCAATAATATATTTATACGTGGGATTATTTTCTGTTCTTCTATATCTGTATTTTAGTATAAAGATTAATTCAGCTTATGTGAGCACGATATTAGCAACGCTTCGTGCGAGAGTGTTTATTCCGGAGGGGGTAAACGCAGGCAGTACCGAGTTGGTCAACCAGCTAAAAAAGGGCGTGATGCAGGAAAATAATGATATTTCCGTTTCATACGCAAAATTACTGGCAAAAGAGTATCCTGATCAGATTTTACAAGTGGTTTTGGAAAGAATGAAAACAGCAGATCACCCGCTTAGTGACCGACTGTTAAAAGTAATTATTGAAATTGACAGGCAGGAAATTGATAAGGAGTTATGGGAAATTCTGAAAGACTCGGATAATCACCTCAAAGCGACAATTTATTTTTTACTGTTTAATCAAAAAAATACACGCGCAATGGCCGATGTTGAAAGCTGTGTTTACTCAAAGAATCCCAGGTTATGTTCAGTAGGTATATATGGTGTATATCAGTACAAATTGGTTGCGTTGGAACCAATTGCAAAAGAAACACTTCGGAGCCTGCTCGAAAATAAAAACAGCAACGCAGTATTGGCAGGACTGCAATTACTTGAGTATTGTAACCTAAAAGAATATGCGCCGGTTTTAAAAACGCTTCTAGAGCACGATTCACAAAATGTTATTAAAGCAGTATTGCGTGTCCTGTATATTTGGCCGGTCATCACGAGCGATGCCGAGTCGTCTTTATTAAAAAGCCTGTTATTGCATGCTGATCCAAAGATTCGAATGTTGGCAGTGGACTGTTTCATTCATCTCCCGGCCGCTGTTGTTGAAGAGTCGGTATTAATCATGCTTGAGGATAGCCATCCCAGGGTGAGAGAATGTGCGATAGAAGTTCTGCGGGCTGTAAGTGGTAATCCAGCCGGTTTGCTGTTTGATTGCATTATTAAAAACCATGGCACCCCAAGAGCACAGCAATCTGCCCTGGGTGGCCTGAGACTAATATTACCAGATGTAGCCTTATACAAAAGGATAGCTGAAGCGAAAGTCGAGGACGCTTTGAAATGTCGAGCAGCAGTTGATGTTATTTTGGGTAACAAGACATTGTTATCAGGGGCAGCCATGCAACTATTACGAACAATACTTACAGAGAGGATTCAGCAGTATGTAGATTTATCCCTGGCTGCCCTTGAGCATGTCGAGGACAAATCGACTATTTATATTATAAGAGCAGGCCTGAAAAGCGGTGATAATCGACAAATAGCCAATGCCTGTGAAGTGATGCACCATCTCAAGAACAGGCATATATCAGAATTGCTCGGACAATTTTTTGAGGGTGAAATAGAGAAAAAGAAAAAACAAACCAGGTTTAAACATTTTAAAGATGTGATGCATTGGTGTTCCAGGCATCAGGATCCCTGGATACAAAAAGTAACCAAAGAGATAATATTAACTTAAGAAAATTTTAATAATGTCGAATCTTTTTGAACGAATATTATTACTGAAGCAAGCACCTATATTCTCAAAGGTGGCTACTGAAGATTTGCGTGTGGTCGCCCAGGAGCTGGAAGAAGAGGCCTGTTTTGTTGGTGAGCGGGTGTTTGATATCAATGACCCCAGTGACAGAATGTACATTATCGAATATGGGAAAATAGGAATTTCCCTTGATAACAATCCTGGGAAGAGAAAATTTATTGCCGAGTTGTGCGCTAAAGAATGTTTTGGAGAAATGGGCATGTTTGATGATAAACCTCGATCAGCGACAGCTTTTGTGATGGAAGACAGTGGCTTGCTTTCTCTTGAGAAATCGAAACTGCGTGCGCTTATTATTAACTACCCGGAATTAAGTTTAGGGATTATGGGGAGTATCAGTAGTCGATTGCGCGAAACAAATCTCCGGTCAAAATAGTTCGTTAATATTTTGTGATCCATATTACCTGATCAGACACTATAGAGCGGGGTAGTGGGTCTGAATATCCTCCAATTAAAGTGCCCCGGCCCCAGATTGGGATGTCACTACAAATTCTGGGTAAAATAAAAAAGCGTAATAATATGTAATTATTATGGTATAAATAATTATTGCCCGTATATTCAGCCACTTACTGTATAGTCCCCGCCTTCCAATACTTGATAACAAGAGATTTTGTAATCTTGGGGGAATAAATTTGGCATAGCTTGCGTCTAGAATCAGGCGTCCCACGAGAGCCGGTTTTCAAGCCTATCGGGTTTTTTTGCCTCACTTCAGGGTATTCGCCGACTGACAGGCAAAGCAATATTAATAAATAATTCACACATATTATTAAAGGTAAGGAGCACTTAGTGAACAATCTCAATCGAAGGAAATTTATCAAGGGTACCGTGGCCAGTAGTGCCGTGCTGGCTGCTGCCGCCGCTGGTTTGTTGACCCCGGTTAGCGCCATGGCAGCATCCTGGCCCAAAAAAGCATTTAGCAGCAAGAAAGTAGATCTGGTTTTAAAATCACTCTACGGCAGTGATCAGGTTATTGAAAGCAAAGATGTTAAAATCAGGGCACCGATACAGGCTGAAAATGGCTCTGTTGTTCCTTTTTCTATCAAGACCACAATACCCGATCCTGAAGCGATTACCATTATGGTTACAGCTAACTCAATGCCTCTGACGGCAAACATTAAACTGCCCAGCGCAGGTGGTTATTTTAGCGCTCGCATCAAGATGGCGAAGACATCAGACGTTCAGGTAGTTGTTCAATCAGGCGGAAAACTCTATTCATCAAAGGCAAAAATCAAGGTTACTGTTGGCGGTTGCGGCGGGTAAGTCTTAACCTTAATACAGAAACTATCTGGACAGGAGAAAGTTTAAATGGCTCGTAAAATGAAAGTTCGTACCCGTACTCAGGATGGCATGGTTGAAGTCCTGGTTCTCGTAAACCATCCCATGGAAACAGGCTTGCGTAAGGACAAAAAAACCAAGAAAGTAATTCCGGCACACTGGATTCAAACCATGAATCTTATGCACAACGGAAAACTTGCGGCTGAAGCAAATTTGGGAATTGCCGTTTCGGAAGATCCGTTACTGGGATTCCGGTTACCGAAAGCCAAGAATGGAGACAAGATTCAAATTACATGGAAAGACAATAAAGGTGAATCAGGTAAAATCAGTGCAATAGTTGATGCCTGATTAAATCTTTATTTATCAGGATTAAGTCTAAACGCCCCGCTTATTGGGGCGTTTTTTATTGGAAACGTTCTTTGATAATGCCGAGGGCCAGAAGGGCAGTGCCATAGGCTGACAAATCAGAGTTTGCAGGGGCCATTTTAGCGCCAGTGATGTTTTCACGAATACGTTGCCAGGGCTGGTTGTGACTGCCGCCACCGGTTGTTCTAATCTCAGCAACTTTTGGCGCACCCAGGTCTGCCAGCAGGCGATAGCCCTGGGCCTCGATGTTGGCAATGCCTTCAAGCATTGCCTGAAAAAAGGTAACACTGTCGCTTGGCAGGGGCTCCAGCCTGGCAACCATATCCGGATCATTAACAGGAAATCGCTCACCGACTGCGGGTAATGGATAATAATCAAGGCCAGTAAGATTCCCAGGATCCAGCATTTGTGTCATTTCGGTCATTTGTTCAGGTTTGAAATATTGCAATAAAACCGCCCCCCCGCTGTTAGATGCACCGCCGGCCAACCACTGGTTGCCAAGCCGATGACTATAGACGCCATGTTCAGGTGAAAATACAGGCTTTTTTGACAGTAACTTAATGACCAGGGTAGAGCCCAGAGAGGTGACGCCATGACCCGGCGTAGTGGCACCTGCAGCCAGAAAAGCGGCAGTGCCGTCAGTGGTGCCAGCCACGACATTTGTGTCGTTGGCCATACCAAAACTCATGGCAATTTCCGGGCTTATTGTCCCCAAGTCTTCGCCGGGGGCAGTGACTTCGGGTAGTAACCTGGTTTCGACTTTAAGCGCCGAGAACCAGTCCGGCCAATTGAGTGTTTCCGGATTAAATCCTAATTTTAAGGCATTATTGTGATCTGTATGTCCCCAGGCACCCATGAACTTGCCAGTAATCCAGTCTGACTGGTGCAGCACGTACGCAGCTTTTTTGGCCAGTTGCTTATTTTGCAGCCAGAGCAATTTTGACAGGCTGCTACTACCACCGTGGGCACCGGAATTTTTGTCTGCAACCTTGGCAATTAAGGCTGCTTCAGCCTGAGCGCGACTGTCGTTGTACATCAGGCCCGTGGTCACAGGCACACCCCGTTTGTCACAAAGCAGGATGGTGTTGGAAGTGCCATCGACGGCAATAGAATGTATTTGTTTGGGTTCGACGACCTGAAAAATGTTATCAAGACAGGCACTGACAGCCTGCCACCACTGGTCTGGATCCTGCGTGACCTGATTATCGCGTCTTGCCGGGCTGGCGATAGGGCTCTCGGCCTGGGTGATTTGATGACCACTGGCATTTACTGCCACTATTCGACAACCGGTCGTCCCGAGGTCAATTCCCAGGTAAACAGGATTATCACGGACAAATAACCCCTCAGTTGGCGGCATTGTTAATGTTTCAGTGTGCTGATGACCAGGGGCTAGTCTTTGTTCAGGGTCTGGTGGCAACTCCTGCGCTGGTGAGGCAGGCGTGATTTCAGGGGCCGTTTCTGGCGGCGCGTCAGGGGCTTTGTGCCTGGCCCTGCCGAGCATGGGGAAACGTTGGCGGCGTGTTGCCACGGCTTTGTCAGCCGCCTTTTTGGCAGTTTGTTCCGGTGTTTGTACTGACGTTTCTGCCGGCCGGGCTTTACTTGCTTGAGTTACTCCTGGCTCTTTTTTTACCCCATGGTCAGTCCTGTCACCAGGGAAATCCTGTTTTTCTCTTGGCAAGTGATCGGGGGCAGGGGGCAATGGCTGCCAGCCAGGCTGCCTGTATTCGGCTTGAATCGTGGTGTAGACACCGCCTCTGACATTAAATATCGCATTGACATGCAAGTAGCGGGGCCCAATGGCAGCAACCAGGTCATCCAGGATCGTATTGGTCACTTTTTCGTGAAATGCCCCTTCATCCCGGTAAGACCAGTAATAGAGTTTCAGGGATTTGAGCTCAATGCACGTCTTATCAGGCACATATTCTATCTGGATCGTGGCAAAATCAGGTTGGCCGGTTTTGGGGCAGACACAGGTAAATTCCGGGGTTTCGATCTCGATAATATAATCCCGCTCTGGATGCGGGTTTTCAAACGATTCCAGTGTTTTGCCGGGGCCATTTTTTGCTCCCTTTTGTTTCTTGGTAGGCATTTACTTTCCCTTATGCTAGCTTTGCGTCTCTCGCGGCGGATTGTAGCCCAATTTGCCCAACATTGAGTATTTCGTGAGTATTTCGGTAAAACCATGCGTCTGAAAAAAATCAAGCTAGCCGGCTTTAAGTCATTTGTAGATCCTACCACCATTCCCATTAACGCCAATCTAATAGGTGTTGTTGGTCCAAATGGTTGTGGCAAGTCCAATATTATTGATGCAGTTCGTTGGGTCATGGGCGAGAGTTCTGCCAAACATCTGCGTGGCGACTCCATGGCTGATATTATTTTCAGCGGATCCAATACCCGCAAACCAGTCGGTAAAGCCACAGTCGAACTTATTTTTGAAAATAAACAGGGCAAAGCCCCCGGTCAATATGCCTCATTTACCGAGATATCAATCAAGCGCGAGGCATCCAGGGATGGCAATTCAGAATATTCAATAAACAAAACCCGATGCCGAAAAAAAGACATTACGGATTTGTTCCTGGGAACGGGGTTGGGGCCGCGCGCATATTCAATTATTGAACAAGGCATGGTGACCAGGATTATTGAGGCCAAACCTGAAGAACTCAGGGGATTCTTTGAAGAGGCTGCCGGTATTTCCAAGTACAAGGAACGTCGTCGTGAAACCGAGAATAGAATGCGCCACACCCGGGAGAATCTTGACCGGGTAGAAGACATTCGTCGTGAGCTTGATACCCAGATTCAAAAATTACAACGCCAGTCGAAGGCGGCCGCAAAATATAAAGACCTGAAACAAAATGAGCGCCAGGTACGGGCGCAATTAATTGTATTGCGCTGGCAGACACTTTCAGCCGAGTTACAGGAAAAGGATGCGACACTTTCTCAAAAACAGACAGAACTGGACGCCGTTATAGCCGTGCAACGAGAGATCGAAGCCCGTATTGAATCGTTACGTGCAAAACAGGTTGAGACAAATGAGAACCTGAACCAGGTCCAGGAAAAATTTTATTCTGTCGGCGCCCAGGTAAATAATGTTGAGCAACAAATACAACACACAAGAGATACGCGACGCCAGCAACAGCGTGAACAACAACAGGTTAATCAACAGTGGCAAGAAGCGAGTGATCATTTGACCGAGGACAAAGCGCTCTTGTCTGATCTTGAGGCGCAACTTGCCAGTACCAAACCGAATATTGAAACCGCCCAACAACAGTGCAATGAAGCCCTCGAAGCAATGGCGGCTGCTGAATCTGATTTACAAAACTGGCAACAGGAGTGGCAGTCGTTTAGTGAGATTGCTGCCGAGCCTGAGAAGGCCGCGGAAATTCAAAGGTCGCGGATACAACAAATCAAGCCCCAAATAGCGCAATCAGAAATACGCTTGAGTCGTTTGCAGGCTGAACAACAAACCCTCAATGAAGGTCTGGCCCAGGATAATATTGACCAGTTACGCCAGTCCGCTGAAGAGATAAATAAACGAAGTGCAGACTCGGAACTACAACTTGAATCACTGGAAACAAAAATTCAGGACGACCGAATAGCAATCGATTCCGGCAGTGCAGCACTTGATGTTGAGAAAAATGAGTTACATGGATTAAAAGCCAGGCTCGAATCCTTGCGCGAGTTGCAGGCAACTGCAGAGGGTAAACATGATGACCTGCTGGCCAGTTGGTTGAGCAATAAAAACCTGTCTGCTAAACCGAGGTTATCAGGCAAGATTCAGGTTGAGGCAGGCTGGGAAAAAGCGGTAGAACGGGTATTGGGAAATGCGCTTGCTGCAGTTTGTGTTGATAAGCTCGACCCGGTTATTGGAGATATGGAATCGCTAAAAACATCCAGTCTTGCTGTGTTTGAAAATACCACCACCACACATTCGGTCAGTGATGATTCATTATTGAAAAAAATTCAATCTGAATTCAACTTATTCCCGTTAGCAGGCAAGGTAAAGTTTGCCGAAGATTTAACAGAGGCCAGCAAAAGAAGATCCGGGTTGGCAGATGATGAAACGATTGTTACCCGGTCGGGTATTTTGCTGGGCCCTAACTGGATCAGTATGATTAACCAGGAAGGGGCAAATGCAGGAATACTGGCAAGGGCCCGGGAAATCGAGTCTATCGATAATAAGCTCAGCGTACTTGAAGCAAAAATCAATCAACAACAGGCAGATCTTGATACGCTTCGGTCAAATATTAAGGATATGGAAAGCAATCGAGACGGGTTGCGAAAAATTATTTCTGAAACCACACGGGAAAAAACTGAAATTTTAACCGAACTGGGTAAGCGCGAAACACAGGTTAGCCAGACCGAGAACCGGTTAAAACAAATTTCAAATGATATTATCGAACTGGAAGCGGCTATTGAAGAAAATAACAGTGCGCTAACAGGTTCTGTGAAAATCCTCGAGGATGCAGAAGGTATGTCTGGCACCCATGCCGACAAACGCAATTTACTGGAATCCAGGCAGATCGAACTTAAGAAGAAACTGGCGTTAACGACAGAATCAGCAAATGACAAACGTGATGTATTACACAGGCTGGAAATCGATCACCAGCGCATCAATACAGTTTTTGAATCTACCCAGCTGGGCATTGAAAGACTCGAGTCGCAATTGTCACAACTTGGCAATCGTCGCCAGGAGTTGATCACGCACTTATCCAGTGTTGTTGACCCTGAGCAGACATTAAAAGCTCAACTTGAAGAACATCTTGGCAGCCAGGTAACAGTCGAAAAAGACCTGACGTCTGCCCGGAAAGTTGTTGCAGATTTGGATGAGGAGTTGCGCGGCCAGGAGAAAAAGAGAACAGGCCAGGAAGAACAGGCACAATTATGCAGGCAGGGCATGGAGCAATGTCGGGTCGACAGACAGGAAGTTTTTGTTCGTCGAGATACCCTGGAAGAAAAACTGGCAGAATCAAATCTTACTGTTGATCAGGTGATCACGGACATGCCAGAACAGGCCAATGCAGAAGCCTGGCAGGAAGAATCAGAAAAAATTGCCCGTCGCATCTCGCGTCTTGGGCCAATCAACCTGGTGGCAATTGAGGAGTTTGAAGAACAATCAGAAAGAAAAACGTACCTGGATAAACAGTTTGATGATTTAGCGCAGGCACTGGCGACACTCGAAGAGGCTATTCAAAAAATCGATCGTGAGACCCGGACCCGCTTTAAGGAAACTTTTGACAAGATTAATACCGGCTTCCAGGCATTTTTCCCCAAGTTATTTGGCGGTGGTCATGCCTATCTTGAATTGACGGGCAATGATTTGCTTGATACAGGTGTAACCGTTATGGCACGACCACCGGGCAAACGAAACAGTACTATCCACTTGTTATCAGGTGGCGAAAAGGCCTTAACTGCTGTCTCGCTTATATTTTCAATTTTCCAGTTAAACCCCGCACCGTTCTGTTTGCTGGATGAGGTTGATGCGCCTTTGGATGACGCCAATGTGGAAAGATATTCGGAAACGCTGAAGCAGTTGTCAGTTGATACCCAGTTACTTTATGTTACCCATAACAAGATCACCATGGAGACTGCAGATTTGTTGTTAGGTGTCACGATGTCTGAGCCGGGCGTATCAAGACTGGTTGCAGTTGATGTTGAGGAAGCCATGGAGATGGCTGTGTAATATGAGTCTGCAGCTTGCCTTACTATTAATTGGTCTGGTCGTTATAGCTGCAGTTATCATTGGCTCCTATGACAGGGCACGTCTTGCCAAACGAGCAAAAGAGTTAACCAGCCAGGTGCGCACGAGTACGTTTACCCGCGAGGCCTTATCAATTCTAGATAAGGCATTTCATCCTGTATCAAGACTTGATTTTAATCCAAAGCCATTGCGAGGTGCTGCCAAACGATTTATACGCGGCAAGGATAATATTCCTGTGCTGACGATTAATGAAGATGATGCAGCCTTTTATGAAGAGCTGGAACGCATTGAGCAGGCAGCCAGTATGCCGATTGATGTGGATCTTAGCCCGGCCAGTATCCATGGAGATGTTGATCAGGCAGACGAAGCAAACAATCTATCTTCGTCATCTTCCTGGTCAAAGAATACAAGCATGCCAGACGCAACCATTGATTTTGTTATCGAGTTACCTGGCAAGGGACCCCTGTCCCGGAATCGTGCATTGGGAATTTATAAACAAAATGAGTACCTGCTTAACAAGCCAAGGCGACTGTATGGCTTACGCTATATAGAAGGGGTCTGGTCAAATCTGGATAACGATTCAGATACGGCACAATATAGTGATTTATTATTAGCGATACAGCTTGTCGACAAGTCAGGTGCGATTGACGAATCGGAATTAAATACATTTGGCCAACTAGGACTCAAGCTGGCCGATGGTTTGAATCGGCCGAGCAAAATGGCCACGACATTTGAATTGGCATTGCAGCAGGCTACGGAGCTGGATAGTTTTTGTCAGCAGTACGACACGATCGCGGGCCTGAATGTAATGCCATCAAGCAAACAGGGCTTTTCAGAATCCGAGGTAAAAACTATAGCACTGGAAGCAGGGTTGCAGTTCGGACCAATGGATATTTATCATTGCAAGAATGACGAGGCCGTTGGCTGCCGGCACATGTTTAGTATGGCCAACCTTTTTGAACCAGGCACATTCCATGTCCAACCCGATAATGAAGAACAGGTTAAGGGGCTGACATTTTTTATGCAAATTCCCTGTGCTTATGCACCCGCTAAAACGTTTGATAAAATGGTAGCGGTTGCAGAATTGTTCAGCCAAAAACTTGGTGGTTACGTGTCTGATCAGGATAACCACCCGTTAACAAGTGATGGTACCCTGTCAATTCGTCGACACATTGATTATATGGCCAGTGAAATGCAAAAAGCTGGCATTATGCCTGGTAGCGAAATCGCACTGCGGCTTTTTAATGCATGAGCATCAAAAAATATCAGTCACGTGTAGAATCACTGCGAGAGCAGATTAATCACCACAACTACCAGTATTATGTATTGGATACACCGGATATTCCGGATGCAGAATATGATCGCCTGTTAAGAGAATTGCAGGAAATTGAACAGGCCCACCCGGAAATTATAAGTCCGGATTCCCCTACCCAGCGTGTTGGCGCCAAACCCCTCGAACGTTTTTCTGAGATCAAACATGAAGTCCCTATGCTGTCTCTGGGAAATGCATTTAATGAAAAAGAATTACGGGATTTTGATCGGCGTATTCTCGATAAACTGGAAATCGATAACTTTGAATATGTCGGGGAACCCAAGCTGGATGGCCTGGCAATAACGATTATGTATCGGGATGGGATACTGGATTATGGGGCAACCCGGGGTGATGGTACCACGGGAGAAGATGTCACCCAGAACATAAGGACGATTAAAACGGTACCGCTCAAATTATCAGGGAATGGCTGGCCAAAAGTGCTTGAGGTGCGAGGCGAGGTTTTTATTTCTCACCAGGGATTTAAACTATTAAATGAATCTCAGGTAAAAAAAGAAGAAAAAACTTTTGCTAATCCCAGGAATGCCGCAGCAGGTAGTTTGCGACAACTGGATTCCAGGATTACTGCTACACGACCGCTGGAAATATTTTTTTATGGTTTGGGAAAAGTTGATGGCAATAACTTATCTCTTTCACATTTTGAAACACTTAAAAAATTACAGGCCTGGGGATTGCGCATTTCTCCTGAGGCCAGGCTATTAAAAAATGTACAAGCTTGTCTGGACTACTACAAGAAAATATTAAAGGTGCGAGATTCTCTGCCTTACGAGATAGATGGCGTTGTCTTTAAAGTTAACCTTTATGATCTTCAGAAAAAAATGGGGCAGGTGGCACGGGCACCGAGATGGGCAATTGCCCACAAATTCCCGGCCGCAGAAGAAATGACACGATTATTAAGCATTGATGTTCAGGTGGGACGAACCGGGAAAATTACACCTGTTGCTCGTCTTGAGCCCGTAACAGTCGCCGGTGTTACTGTAAGTAATGCGACCTTGCACAACCAGGACGAGATTGATCGAAAGGATGTACGTGTAGGCGATATGGTTATTGTCCGCAGGGCAGGTGATGTCATACCTGAGGTCGTCAGCGCCATTAAATCGAAAAGAAAAAAAGGCGCGAGAAGATACAAAATGCCGACCAGTTGTCCTGTCTGTGGCTCAGATATCGTAACACTTGAGGGTGAAGCACATGCCAGATGTTCCGGTGGCTTATACTGCTCAGCGCAACGTGTTGAGGCGATTAAACACTTCGCCTCTAGGCGTGCCATGGATATTGAAGGCCTGGGCGATAAACTGGTCGAGCAACTTGATGAAAAAGGACTTGTTCAGGATGTTTCCGGTTTGTTTGGGCTGAAGCTGAAGCAGCTTTCAGAACTGGACCGGATGGGTGAAAAATCTGCCAATAATATTCTTTTGGCATTAGAAAAAACGAAATCAACAACACTGGATAGATTTTTATTCGCTTTGGGTATTCGCCAGGTGGGTGAGGCAACTGCCAGCGCACTGGCCCAACACTTTGGCAACCTCGACGAGATAATGCGTGCAAATCTGGAGAGCCTGGTTGTAGTGCCGGATGTTGGCCCTGTGGTTGCCGAAAATATAAAACAGTTTTTCAGGGATAGACACAATCAGTCCGTGATTAGAAAACTTATCAAGGCCGGTGTTCACTGGCCAGCAAACCCGGTAAAAATCACAAATCAGAAATTAAAAGGAAAAACATTTGTTCTCACGGGTACGCTGGTATCCATGAGTCGTGAAAATGCCAAATCAAGACTTAAAGCGTGTGGTGCCAAGGTATCCAGTAGTGTTTCAAAAAAAACCGATTATGTTGTTGCCGGTGAGAATCCAGGCTCTAAGATGAGTAAAGCAGAAGCGCTTGATGTAAAAGTTATAAATGAAAAGACGTTGGGAAAAATGCTTGTAGAATAATTAATAAGCCAACATCAATAATGCCGGGACTTATCTAGCCTGATTTTTTGTCTATAAATCTTTTTACCTCGTACAGTGGCGCAGCCCCGGGTTTTTGAAAGTAGTATCCCTGGTAAAAATCTATACCAAGGCCGGACACCGCCTCAAAATCAACTTTTTTACTGACATGTTCAATCACAGTTTTGCAGCCGAGGGCATGGGCAATACTATTCATGGCCTGGACAAGGGCCAGGTTGACTGGATTACTATCAAGGTTATGGACAAAACTACCATCAATCTTTACCACGTCTACCGGCAGGTCTTGCAAGTAGGTAAATGAAGACATACCAGCACCAAAATCATCGATTGCAGTCTGGCATCCCATGGCCCTTAATTCCGTAAGAAAAAGCCTGGCAGCTGAAAGGTCAGCAATGGCAGCAGTCTCCGTTACTTCAAAAAGAATCGCCTCAGGATTCACCCCTGTCTTTTCTATTGTTTGCTGAATTACAGACAACACCCCGGTCTCAGACACAGATTTACCAGACAGGTTAATCGCAAATTTAATGTCAGGATTATCTATATGGTACTGAGCTAATTTTGCGATTGCCTTGCCAATTACCCATTTATCTATATCCGGTGCCAGGCCAAATCTTTCGGCTGCACGGATAAATCCAGTAGGCATAATAGTTTCATTATTCTCACCCTTTAGTCTTATCAACACCTCGAAGTAATCGGCAGAAAGTGTGGTTGAATTTATTACTGGTTGGTAATAAAGGAAGAAATCATTGTTATCGATGGCATCCCGGATCTTCCTTGACCAACTGATGTCTTTCGTAAGCGTTGTAATTTCAGATTCGCTTTCCGGGTTAAACATGTGAACACAATTTTTTCCTGCTGTTTTAGCGAGGTGGCAGGAAAAATCAGCTTGTGATAAAACCTCATCAGCATTTTTTGTTTTGTTTGAAATTAAAGCGACGCCGATTGAACAGCTTATATCGTATCTTATGCCTTTGTGGTGAAAAATGTGACTCGATAAGTTAGTCTGATAATCTTCAGCAATATTTTTTGCTGCATTAAAACTGGTATCATAGACTAACAGGGTAAACTCATCGCCACCGAACCGTGAAATGAGATCACTTCTACGGGTTCGTTTGCCAAGGATATCGGCTACTTCAGTCAGCAACCTGTCACCAGCAGCATGTCCCAGGGTATCATTAATGTATTTAAAGTTATCCAGATCAATATATAATACTGCGCACATCATATCCATGCCTCGACGCGCTTCATGGACTACACGATCCAGCTCAATCTGGAATATGTAACGATTTCTCAGGCCAGTTAAAGTATCTCTTTCGGCGATATTTTTCAGGTGCTCCATCATCGCCTTGCGTTCACTGATGTCTGAAACAAGCGCACTGAATATTATTTTCCCCTCCAGCTCTACCTTGCTGACTTTAAGCGACATTGGGAATACAGTGCCATCAGATCGTTTACCCGTTACTTCATTTTCACGATCAAGGAATCCCTGACTATCATTTTTATAAACTTTATTCATATATTTATCATGCATACCAGTATGAGGTTCAGGTACTAATACGCTGATATTTTTTCCTACCACGTCTTTTGCTGAATATAGAAAAAGCTTCTCAGCGGCATTATTTACCTGGTCAATAATTCCATGTTCATTGGTTGTGACAATACCCTCCGCAGCATTATCAAAAATTGCTTGTAATCGTTGCTGGCGAGAATTTACTTTCGAACGCATAACAGAAAATGCAGTTACCAGGTCATTAATTTCGGATGCAGAACTTGTGGCTAATTCAGGCCCGGGCATTCCTGTAGCTTCCGCATTGAGTGCTCTAGAAACATTTGCAATAGGCCTGATTACGGCATATTCATAAATTAATATCCCCAGTATGGTGATAAACGCGCCAATGAAAGCAATTAACCATATGGCATCCGATAATTTCCCCGAGGTTTCCCTCATGGCAACAATATCCTTGGCGGTAAACTCAACAATATTGTCTGTTAGCAGGTTAATTGTTATCCAGATTTGTTTGAACAGGGGGAGTACTTCCTGTTTCATCAATGCCAGGTCTTTTCTCTTTTTGTCCGTGATGTAAAGTTCCATTACTTGTTGGTGATTCTTAAACCATACAGGTACAAGACGTTTTAGTTTTTCAAGAGAAATTTCCAGAGAACTATTAAGGAGTCCATTTTTTTGAAAACTGGTCAGGATATCAAGGTGTACCTGGATTTTGTCAGCTTGTTTATTTCTATGTAACTTTTGCCGGTTGACAGCATCAAACAGCCTAATGTTTTTTAAATTATTTCTAACGGCTGCGAGATGGTCAAATGAAGACGTCATTACAATCCATTCCCGTTTTAAACTCTGAAAATTATTCTTGACTGTGTCTTTTTGTGAACTCTTAACGTTAATTATTACATTCTCAATACTTGCAGTTACTTGCTTTAAAAATTCTGTGTCGATGGGTGCCATACGTTTTGAGATAATGCTGGCAACTGGATATATTGCCTTATTGTCTCTTCTAATATTAATTACATCATTAACCTTTCTGCTTAGTTTTTTGATGTAATTGTCCAGTAATATAATAATTTGATCGTTATTTGCAGTATCTTCGTAAAATGAAAGCAGGTTTAGCTCGGGCAATTTTGATACTAATTCATCAAGTGTCGTGATAATTTCAACTTTGTAGGTATCATTGGGGTCAATAAGGTATTGCTGGAGTGTAGTTTCTATTTGCCAGATTGCATCCGTAATCTCGGTTAACAATGCGAGGGTTGTTTGCCTTTCAAAGGTATTTGATACACTGGCTGTGTTTGTGCGCGACACAAGTGAACTGGAAAAATAGGCAGCGACAAATAAAAGCACCATAAAAATAAATGATGCAAAAATGATTCGCGAACGAATACTATCCAGACGTATGAATCTAATAAATGAGTGAACACTGGAAATGCGGGTATCTTGATTCAAATTAAGACCTGCTTGTTTGTTTTCTTATACGGCCAGCGGGATTAACAGGCCCGAACCGGGTCGATGACCCGAAAATCGACAATACTTATGCATCTGTCACTGAACTTAAGTATAGAGCCTGAGTCTCATCTGTCACAAAGTATTGCTACTTCTTTGCTATAATCCCTAGCAATAATTATAGTATATTTTTAACTTATTGAATGTATGGAGAAAATAATTGAAATTTAATTTTTTGACAGCAATTTTGATGTCCTTGTTGATGTTATCGAGCCAGGCCACCCAGGCGGGGCCAAAGGAAATCAGGCAACAACTCAAGCAGGCCATGCCCGGCCTTGAAATCAAAGCGATTCGTAAATCGCCCATTAAAGGCCTGTATGAGATCGAGGTCGGTATGCAAATCGTCTATGCCACAGATGATGGCAAGCACCTGGTGGTTGGTAAAATCATTAAGGTAAAGAATAAAGAGAATTTAACGGAAAAAAGACAGCAAGCTCTGCTGGCTAACATGGTCAATGGACTGCCAGAAGATTTAATGATTATTATCAAGCCCAAAAAGGTGAAGCGCACACTTACAATTTTTACTGATGTTGACTGCCCATATTGTGCGAAATTACACGAAGAGGTCCCCGAGCTGGTGAAAGCGGGGGTCAGGATTCGATATTTACTTTACCCGAGAAATGGCCCGGCAACGCCTACTTTCCGCAAATCTGTGGCAGTTTGGTGTTCCAAAGACAGGATCAAGGCCATTGGGATGGCCAAGCGGGGCGAGAAACTTGAATACAGGGAATGCGATAACCCGGTCATGAAAAATTATAGTTTGGGCAGACATATTGGCATTACCGGTACACCGACTATTATATTGGAAGACGGCAGTATGTTGGGGGGTTATATGCCTGCCAAACAAATTCTTAAGCGGCTTGGATTGTCAGGTTAGAGCAGGGGCATTTCAAGAAGCATCATTTTTAAAGAAGGAATGAGCAACGAATAAAGAAAAGCCGAGATCCTTGTTTCGCCTTTTTGATGCCGTAACAGAGATTTTACGGCTGAGGCGGCAACTATCTGACCTTAAAAGCAGCGTCAAGCACAATGCCCAGGTATGGTCAGGGTTCCGGTTTATAGAAATCAGCCTGATTGGCGCCAAGACTTTCGACGAACTTATTGACGGACTGGCGGCCGGTTTCCCCCAAGCCTTTCCCGAGATAGACTGCATCACACTTGCCTGTTTTGATAATGATTATGAAATTACTCGCCTGTTAACCCAGGGCGGCAGACAGACGCCTCATCCTGCTTTTGTGCGCCTGGAGCCGGATGACTTATCTATCCTTTTTAGTAATTTTAATCGCCCGATGCTGGGTATCTGTGACGATTCCCTGCAAAGAACTTTTTTCCCAAATTTTGAAGGCATATTAAATTCTGCCGCAATCTCGCCATTGATTGTTCAAGACCGTTTAATAGGCTCGCTCAACCAGGGTAGCTGTAAAACAAACCGGTTTTCAACTTCTTCAGCCACAGACATGTTGCAACACCTGACCGCTGTAACTGCAGTCACGGTTGATAATGTGCTTGTCCATGAACGATTGCGTGAAGATGGTTTAACCGACCCCCTGACAGGATTATCAAACCGTCGTTTCTTTGAGCGTCGTCTGAAAGAAGAAGTGAAACGCTGGTACCGCAATGACGGCGCCTTGTCATGCATGATTGTTGATATTGATTTTTTCAAGAAAGTGAATGATCAATATGGTCACCAGGTTGGCGACGATGTACTGAAAGTAGTTTCCACTGAATTGGGTAGTGATTTGCGTGCAAGTGATGTGTTGGCCCGTTACGGTGGTGAGGAGTTTGTGCTTTTACTGCCTGAAACAGATGCTAACCATACCGTTGAGATTGCTGAACGTTTACGGGAACGTATCGCCAACAAGCAAGACTGGGAATGTTCAGTGCCGGTATCGCTTACCATTTCAATAGGTGTATCGACATTAACCGCTGCCAACCTTGAGCAAACCCATGCCTGTAACTGGTTAGTCAGACAGGCAGATACCGCATTATATAAAGCCAAGAACCGGGGCCGGAATTGTGTCGTCCAGGCCCAGGAGTCGGGCTAGGGTCCGGTTCTGGTTGTTATGCCGATTGTGTACTCCCTGGTGTTAGCAGGTGTAGTAAATTTACGACCGCCAGTAGTAATAATGCAGCCACTGCGTTATGGACAGTGACTACTGACAGTGGTAGCTCTGTTAAAACAGAAGTTACTCCCAGCAAAACCTGCAATACAAGAAATACAAGAATACTGATGCTGGTGTTGTAGAATCGCTCGTTTAAACCCGACATTTTAATTGCGAGAACTGCCAGGTATATAAAGGTAATAAACGCACCTATCCTGTGCACCATGTGTATTGTTAACTGGATATTTCCGGCAATAACCCTTCCCTGGTCGTCCACAGAGAGTCGACGCGATATATCGAAACCATCGCTTAAATTGGCAATAGCTGTCCAGTCACCGTTACAACCAAGCAGGTTTGTGCAAGCAGGTGCAGCAAAATTAGCACTCGTCCAGGCACCAAACATAATCTGGATAACCAGGATAACCAGGCCAAGCAGCACCCAGGGTTTCATTGTTGTGAACGCGTGGTTTACCCCCATTTCAAACGGAACTAATCGTTGACTCATCCACCACAGTAAAGCCAGCATGGCCATGCCACCCAGCAGGTTTCCCAGTGTGACAATAGGCAAATCCGGTGATGGCGTGTTGTAACCCAGTACAGATAAAAAGACAGTGAGCCCGAATACGAGCAAAGGAATAAATACGCCAGCGCCCTGGGTAGCACGTCCTCGTAATGCCATATATGCGATACCCAGTACAATAAAGCCTAACAGGGAAGCGGCAATTCGGTGAATGACACCTGCCCATGTTTTAGGTACAACACTGCGTTCATGAACCAGTGATATTTGGCCATAACACTCCGGCCAGGGCTCACAACTTAAGCCCACGCTATCAAGGCGCATATAGGCACTTAATACCACGGCAGCAAATGTCAGTAATAATGCCAGGTTAATCAGGAGTGAATAAAGGTTGGCGGTTGATTTGCTATTTGTCACCATAATTATTTTATCCCGTTTAAGTTCTGGCTGGGGAATTGTCTATATGTCCGAGAATACACACTAGATAACAGACCCTGGGTAGAAATGTCAAAAAGCGAATCTGCAAGTATACGTAAACAACGGTTGCAAACTTAACACAGGTCAAGTGAATGCGTAGTTGGCAGTGTTCTACTGACAATCTGGCAGTGGCAGGTTAGTACGAGACATTAAGAATATTATCATAATCTAATATTATGACTGTCGCAGTTATGTTTTTTTTCAGGCGTAAGTGCATGAACGTCTAACCAATATAATGTTACTACTTTGCTGCAATAATGTGGTAGATTGATTTGCAACACTAGGCAATAAAGGTTTCTAATCTAATTCAATATGGTCTAATTCAATATGGAGGTGGCACCAGATGTCCAATGAAAATCGAGAGGAGAATGAAGAAATTCCAGTAATGCAGCGTATTCTTGATAATCCGTTCCTTTTATTGTTTCTGGGAGTAGTTATTCCGACTGTGTTTTATATTATTTGGGGGATTATGGAGATTATACACGTACCTATCGCAAAATAATTAAGTTAAGAATTTTAACTGGAAAAACTTTTAACTAAAAAATTGGAGGTAGCACTATGAGCTCCCTTTTACCACCACCAGATCGAATCTGGTGGAAAGAGCCATTAGAAAGAGTAGAGCTAATCTGGGTCGCCATTGCACTGGTGTGGAGTATTGTTATGTTCTTCATGATGCCTTATTGGCATGTGTACGGAAAACAGAACGTGTCAAACGAGGCCTACAAAACCACGCCTGAAGCCTTTAAAGCCAAGACTGAAGCAATGGTCGAACAATACACGGTGCGGACAGAGACGGCCGGAAATATACCCGTCGTCAGACCTCCTGTGGGAGATGTTTATTTACTGGCACGGTTGTGGGAGTGGTGGCCTATTTTGGAGCTGGAAAAGGACCAGAGCTACCGCTTGCATATTGCATCACTTGACTGGCAACACGGTTTTTCACTGCAGCCCGCAAATATCAATCTCCAGGTATTACCTGGTTATGAGATGGTGGTGACCGTCACACCGAATAAGTCTGGTGAATACTCAATTGTTTGTAACGAATATTGCGGGATCGGCCATCATAGAATGATTGGCAAGATCTACGTAACGGAATAAGGGGAGGAGGATATGGCAAATAACAACGAATTTCGCACCTGTCCGGATACCGGATTACAGTTTCACCGACCAGCTGAGACGCTAATGAAGTTAAACGCTGTGGTAGCAGTTGTTTTTCTGCTGGTAGGTGGCATCCTGGGTTTATTGTTAGGGTTGACACGATGGCCGGCTATTCATTTGCTTGGCGCATCAGATTTTTACAAAGTACTGACACTCCATGGTATTGATGTCTTGATTTACTGGATCATTTTCTTTGAAATAGCAGTACTTTATTTTACATCATCGACGTTATTGAAATGTCGGCTGGCAACACCGCGTATGGCCTGGCTGGCTTTTGCACTAATGTTGATCGGTGCCGTCACTAATAATGTTGCAATTTTGCAAGGCAATTCCAGTGTGATGTTTACGTCTTACGTACCAATGCAGGCAGACCCGATGTTTTATCTTGGCCTGATTCTGTTTGCTGTTGGGGCGCTCATTGCCAGTTTTGTTTTTCTTGGAACCCTGGTGATTGCCCGGGCCGAGAAGACATATGAGGGGTCTATGCCGTTGGTGACTTTTGGTGCCCTGACAGCAGCTATAATTGCAATATTTACCATTGCCTCGGGCGCGATCATTTTAATACCGACATTTTTATGGTCGGTGGGCTTGATTGAAGGTATTGATCCGATTATGTACCGGGTGATCTGGTGGGCCTTCGGCCATTCCTCGCAGCAAATCAACATGGCCACCATGGTTGCAGTGTGGTATGCCGTCGCTGCCGTTGCGTTTGGTGCCAAGCCTTTGTCAGAAAAAATGTGTCGCAGCGCTTTCCTGTTGTACATATTGTTCCTGCAACTCGCTAGTGCCCATCATATACTCGTGGATCCTGGCATTAGTTCAACCTGGAAAATATTTAATACCAGTTATGCCATGTACCTGGCGGTGCTTGCCAGTATGATTCATGGCTTGACAGTTCCAGGCGCAATCGAGGCCGCTCAGCGCAAACGGGGTTTCAATAAAGGTTTGTTCGAATGGTTGCGCAAGGCACCCTGGAGCAATCCCTCATTTTCCGGCGTATTCCTGTCTATCATTATTTTTGGGTTCCTGGGCGGCATATCAGGCGTAGTGATGGGGACTGAGCAAATTAACCTGATTATCCATAATACCCTTTATGTACCAGGACACTTTCATGCGACAGTTGCTACCGGTACAACCCTGGCCTTTATGGCTTTAACGTATTGGTTAGTGCCGGTATTGTTTCGTCGCCAGGTAATTTTTCCAAAGCTTGCAAGTTTGCAACCGTACCTTTTTGGCTTGGGCATGTCAGGGGTCGCCTTGTTTATGATGGGCGCAGGAACACTTGGCATACCGCGACGGCATTGGGATATTACCTTCGCCGACTCACCATTGACTCATAATTTCCCGGAGATGGCCAACGCGTTGCTCGGTTTCATGGGCGTATCAGTACTCCTGGCCGTGGTAGGTGGCGGCCTATTCTGTTTACTGATAGTAGGTTCATTATTATTTGGCAAGCGTTTGAGCCTGACTGAGAAGGGCGAAACGCCGTTGATAGCAGAACCCGTTACCAGTTACGAAGGTGTTGGAATTGGTAAAATAGTGGCACCGGGGACACTGGTGCTGGCGATGGTGTTTTTGACAGCATTCGTTCTCTACTATTTTATTAACTGGAAATTCCTGTCGCAGACCTGGGGTTTGAGTTGACCCGTGTTTCAGTAAGTTAATGCCTGGCAGGTAGTTTCAGGATGCCTGCCTGGCGATCATTTGTGATGGCCATAGCTGGTGAGGAAAAGTTGATATAAAAACTTAATCGAAAATAAATACTATGCTGAGTTTACTCGTTAATGTTTTTAAACTTAGAATCGGCTTGCTGATTGCACTAACAGCGTTAGCCGGATTTGCAGTTACGCCTGGCAGGGATTTGGCATCCTGGCAAATTGCTGTTCTGGGCCTGCTGGTGCTGATGTCTTCAGCCAGTGCTGGTGCCTTTAACCAGTATGCTGAACGAGATCTGGATGCGAACATGAAGCGTACCCGGAATCGGCCGTTTGTCACGGGTGAGCTCAATCATAATAGTACCTGGTTATGGGGTATTGCAGGATTATTGGTATTCGCCGTAACCACAGCTGCCTGGTTATTTAATGCAGCCACCGCATTTTATATTTTTATGGGTGCATTTGTGTATGCGGTGATTTATACCGTATGGCTTAAGAGAAGAAGTGTATTAAATATAGTTATCGGTGGTCTGGCGGGTAGTTTTGCAGTACTTGGCGGGGCTGCTGCTGCTGATCCCAACCTGGGTCCAGTGGCAATATTACTGGCAGTGGTATTATTTTTATGGACACCTCCGCACTTCTGGAGCCTGGCGATTGCCCTGCACAAGGACTATGCGGCAGCCAGGGTGCCAATGTTGCCCGTGGTAGTTGGCGATGCTGCTGCTGCTAAAATTATTTTTACCAATACGGTGTTGCTGGTAATTGCATCATTGGCACCGGTTTATTATGGCCTTGGCTGGGTGTATTTAATTTGTGCAATGTCAGGCGGTATATATTTTCTTTATAAAAGCTATCAACTTATCTATACACCTACAAAAAAGATGGCGATGGCCAATTTTTTTGCCTCGATTATCCAGCTTTCCCTGATCCTGATTGGTGTTATGCTTGATACACAGTTTACAAGATGGGAAGTTTTTTGAACTTAAAGCAGAAAAAAGTTTTAATTTTTTTTGTTGTTTTATTGTTGTTTTTTTCTCCAGCACACTGGCTGGCAGCTGCGGAAACACCTGTAACCAGCAAACCTGAGTTACGGAAATTTGAAAAATCCTCGGCTTTGGTAACCAGCCAGGGCGCCATTGGCCACGTAACCGGTGATTATACGTTCTACGATCGCCAGCAGCGAAAGGTACTACTCTCAAGCTATCGCGGTAAACCCCTGATCATAAGTTTGATATTTACAAGCTGCCATCATATCTGTCCGACAACTACACAAAATTTAGCGAATGTGGTTAAACTTGCCCAGGAGGTTCTGGGTGAAGATAGTTTTAACATTGTTAGCATCGGCTTTGATGTACAAAATGACACGCCTGATGCGATGCGCAATTTTGCAATTCAACAAGGCGTGGATGAAATACCTGGCTGGGAATTTTTAAGTGCTGACGCACCTACAATAAATGCATTGACTGGTGAACTGGGTTTCCAGTTCTTTCCTTCGGCAGGTGGGTTTGATCATTTAATCCAAACCAGCCTGATCGATGCCGAGGGCGCTGTATATCGCCAAGTGTATGGTACAAAATTCAATACACCATTACTGGTAGATCCATTAAAAGAGCTGGTTTTTGGGCGACCGGTTAAAGGTTCGCTGGTAACATCGATACACAATAGAATTCGGCTGTTTTGTACTGTCTATGACCCGGCAAGTGGTCGTTATATTTTTGATTACTCCCTTTTTGTCGGGATGATTATTGGTTTTATAATATTAATTTCAATTTCTATATGGCTGGTTCGTGAATGGCGAAAATCAGCCACAAGTAAATGAGAAAAATAATACAAGTAACAAGTAAGTGCAGAATTACATTATGGTATCTTTTTCTCGATATGCGTAAAGTTCGGTATTGTTTAATTAAAGGAGCCTCTCTTTGCTAGAAAGAACGCAGAGAAGTGGTCGACGACTCTTCGAATGGGTAGAGGCCGGATTCAATCGAATTGGCGGCCATCGCTGGAATCCATTTTATCAGCTCGGGGCCCTGTCATTTTTCTTTTTCTGGATCATTACTGTCAGCGGCCTGTATCTTTACATTTTCTTTAGAACTGGCACGACAGCAGCTTATGAATCAGTAGAATACCTGACTATTGATCAGTGGTATCTTGGCGGTGTGATGCGTAGCTTGCATCGTTACGCATCGGATGCGTTTGTAGTTACAATTGTATTGCATATTCTGCGTGAGTTCTTCATTGGTCGTTACCGCTACTTTCGCTGGTTCTCCTGGGTTACCGGTGTCCCGTTGCTATGGCTAACGTTTGCGGCGGGAATCGGGGGCTATTGGCTGGTATGGGACAGCCTGGCCCAGTACATTGCGATAACTACGGCTGAATGGCTGGATTGGCTGCCTTTTCTTACCGATCCGATTGCGCGTAATTTTCTCAACCAGGCAAGCATGAGTGATCGATTCTTTTCACTACTGTCATTCCTGCATATCGCCATACCTTTATTCTTGCTATTGGGTATGTGGATACATATCCAGCGTATGACACTTCCTCGCTCCAATCCAACACGTATCCTGGCTGTGGGTACTATCTCGGCGCTGTTAGTGCTTTCGTTTATCCTGCCAGCCACGAGCCAGGAACCAGCCAACCTTGATAATCTTGTCTTTACGGTAAATCTTGACTGGTTTTATCTCAATTTTTACCCTTTGCTTGATAAATGGTCGGCTGGCAGCATCTGGGCACTGGTTTTTGGTGTTACATTGTTGTTAGTGGTGATGCCCTGGTTACCGCCTCACAAACCAGAACCCGTTGCCGTAGTCGATCTCGAGAATTGCAATGGATGTGGGCGCTGTTTCGATGACTGTCCATTTGGCGCAGTTGATATGTTTCCACGTACAGATAATTTACCATTTTCCCATGAGGCCGTTGTTGACAGCGCATTATGCGCCAGTTGCGGCATTTGTGTTGGTTCTTGCCCAACCGCAACGCCATTCAGGCGGGCGACAGCTTTGGTGCCAGGTATAGATATGCCGCAGTTAAAGATCGCGGATATCCGGGATAAAACCGTACAAGCCGCAGAAAAATTAACTGGTCATGACAGGGTGATAGTATATGGTTGTCGAAATGGGACCGACATAAACAGGTTACAGGGATCAGGCGTGGCGGTAATTTCATTACCGTGTATTTCTGCTTTACCGCCGTCTTTTATAGATTTTGTGATTGCACGTGGCCATGCTGAGGGTGTGTTCCTCACAGGTTGTCAGCAGGGCGATTGTTACTACCGCTTGGGCATTGACTGGACAGAACAACGTATAGCCGGACTTCGTGATCCTGCGCTTCGAAAAAAGGTGCCACGTGAGCGTGTAGCCACATGCTGGTCCGGCCCGGTAGGATTTGCCAGGCAAAAAGCCGAACTGGTTTCATTCAGGGCCCAGTTGCTGGAAATGGGACCTAACAGAAGGAACGGTGCAATCATTAATAAAACCGATACACCTGACAGCAAAGGGGGGTGAGCCATCATCTTAATTGAGTGGAAAGAAGAATTCTCTGTTGGCGTGCCGGGAGTTGATCATGAGCATAAAGTACTGGTTGATCTTTTGAACAGGCTTTATGAAAATTTGATGCGAGAGTCGACTGCTGAAGAGGTGGAAGAATTTCTTGGCGAGATTTACGCCAGGATATCAGCGCATTTTGCATTGGAGGAAAATATCATGCGCGAGCAACATTATGACCAGTATAGTGAACACAAGGCGGACCATGAGCGGTTGCTGGACGAGATTCGTGACATCATGGATGACCATACTGCAATGGAAAATTCGGACAAGGACAAGTTTGCCGAACGCTTAAAATCATGGTTTGTTAATCACTTCAAGACCCAGGATGCCAGGCTTCATGGACGTTTGTCATAATGACAGAAGTAAGAAATGCCATGTTAAAGAGAAACTTGATAATTCAGGTAATATTTTACCGCGCAGGATTTTAGGGAAATAATGATGACCAGGGTATTACAATATATAGGCCAGGTAGTAGCATACGGAGGGTTCATTATTTTTGTCGGCTACTTGTCTGCTGCACCTGCCTATGTTCACCTGCAGCCAGGCCAGGCTCAAATAAAGCTTAGCTTTAGTCATGCGGGAAAGCCCGTCAGTGAATGTCGTGAACGTAGCGATGAAGAGCTTGCACGTCTTGCGCCTAATATGCGCGTAAGAAAAGTATGCCCCAGAGAACGTTCCGGTGTAGCTGTAGTGCTGGAGGTGGATGACAAGTTGTTGTATAGCGATATTTTACAACCCTCCGGCCTGAAAAAAGACGGGACATCAACAACATACAGAAAATTCACGGTTAAAGCCGGTAAGTATAAAATAAAAATAAAACTCAAGGATGACTTCCGGAAATCAACGACCATCAAAGATGTGTCAAAGTTAAATGCAGGTGATTTTAATTACACATATTCCCGGAAAGTCTATCTCGGTGCAGGAAAAATAATGGTCATTGATTTTAATAAGGAGGCAGATGGATTTGTTTTCAGTTTTTGATGAAGTTAGTATAGTGATAACAGGCAATTTAATCTTCCCGGTAGATAACCAGAGCTTTTATCTGTTTTAAAAAAAGTTAAACATACGATATGCAGGAAGATTTCATACTATCGGTACCAAAAGATAACCGTCGGGATTTAGCCAAAGGCTGGCTCTGGCTGGGTTTAATTTCTCTATTAGTATCAGGAATTTTTTCAGTTCTCCTGGTAGTCTTTCGCACGCCCTATATCCAGAATATTTTCTCCTCGGTAGATTTTTTTCGAACTGCTCTGGTTGTCCATGTAGATCTTTCTGTTTTGGTCTGGTTTCTTGCTTTTGGTGGCGTGTTCTGGAGTTTGAATTCCACTACCAGTTTCATACGGCTCGGTTGGTCAGCATTATTCTTTGCCACGCTGGGTACGATAGTGATGGTGCTGGCGCCATTTATTGGTAATGGCAACCCGCTGATGAGTAATTATATTCCTGTCTTGCAGGATTCAGTGTTTATAACAGGTTTGTTGTTTTTTGCATTTGGTATCACCTTGCTGGTTCTGCGAAGTATGTTTGCTATCCCACTGGTAGGGCTGCAAATTACAGGTGTTGGTTCATTACGTTTCGGCCTGAATACCGCTGCTATATCTGCAATTATGGCGCTGCTCGCATTTTTCTGGTCTTTTCTGGCTATGCCGGATTTTGTTACTGGAAAAGCCTTTTACGAACTCCTGTTTTGGGGTGGCGGCCACATGCTGCAATTTACATATACATTGCTCATGCTCGTCGCCTGGTTGTGGTTGGCTACTGCTTCGGGTCTCCGCATTGCCCTGAGTCCAAGAGTTGTGCTGCTTCTTTTCATATTAGGTCTAATGGCGGTATTCACGGTTCCGCTAATTTATTATTCCTACAAAATAATTTCAGTTGAACACATTAAACTCTTTACCTGGTTGATGGCGTATGGTGGCAGCCTGGCCACACTACCATTGGCTTTGGCAATTCTTCACGGTTTTTTTATTAGCTCACCAGCATCAGGATCACAGACACCCTTACGAGCAAGTTTGATCATGTCTATGATTTTATTTGGTGTCGGTGGTGTTATCGGTTTCCTGATCGAGGGGAGTAACGTTACGATTCCCGCCCATTATCACGGTTCTATTGTCGGCGTTACATTGGCATTTATGGGGATGACGTATAATTTACTGCCGCGTTTTGGTTATAAGTATCCTGATGTGAAATTGGCTCGTATTCAACCCTATATATATGGAGGTGGCCAGTTATTGCATGTATCAGGATTAGTATGGTCAGGAGGATATGGTGTCCAGCGAAAAGTTGCAGGTATTGAGCAGGGGCTCGACGACATGGAAAAAATTGCCGCGATGGGCTTGATGGGCCTGGGGGGATTGGTCGCGATTATAGGCGGACTGATGTTTCTCCTAGTGGTTTATAAAGCCATGGCAAACAGGAAAACGCAAGAAACAGCCTAAAGAACGTAAAAAATATCTACAGCAGTTGCCGGATGAAATGGTTTTTTCTAATACTACTAATCGTTGATTGCAGTTAGTTAAGCAAAAAGTAATGATTACGTTTTCGTAAAGTACTGCGTCAGTTGAAATAGCGCGAGGGCTAGCGTAAGGATAATCACGAAAAAAATCAGGCTACGATTTTGAAGACGTTCACCCCGTTTTTCTTCAATACGATTGAGAATCCAGTCTGATCCAAGATAGAGCGTTATTCCTGCTAAAGTAAACAAGACTATTTCCAAAAGTTGACTCCTGTGAATAATAAGCAATATTAAAAGTTAGCCAGAAAATATGCCAGGGGACAAGTAATGCAAAAAAATTGGGTTCTTGGCCAACATGTCCAGGCATTTTTATCAATCTTACTGCCAAACCCCAAGCAGTAATTTCGTTCAAGTTTATCACGATGCTGAATTTGCCGTAAAAAGAATTTTCCCAGGAGGTTTATGAGTGCCTGACTCGGAGGTATATATAAAAGTGATTTATCAATGTTTGCCCTGTTAAATTAAAAGCAGGAGAGTACCCACTATAAAATTACGGGTATATATTTTTTAACATATCTCAACTAAATCATAGGATATTTCAGAAAATGGGCATATATTGTTGAGATGCAATATATGTTTGATGTAAGTCAATTACTTGGAAGTTAGTCTATGGTTAAACTTACGTAATAGTAATCTGGCCACGTTGCAGGTTGCTTGATTTTTTTTTGAGTGGTGTATCTGGATTTATAAACAGAGGCTGTCATAAAAAATTTATCTAAACATAGAATATTAGACTTACCCTGTCTTATGGTGGGCATATTCTTGCTCACGGTGAGTGCTGGTGTATTTGCTGGTGGTACACTGGAAACCTACCCTGAAATAAAAAATTTTTTCCCTGCTTTAACCCGTGTCGGTGATATTGCTGGCGAGCCGCCTGCAGCACCTGTGTACCAGCAAGGTAAACTTCTGGGATATGTATTTTCTACACAAGCAATAGCACCTATTCCTGCTTATTCGGGTAAACCTATTAACATCCTGGTTGGCTTGAATCTTTCCGGACAGATAACGGGCCTTAAGATAATCGAACATCACGAGCCAATTTTATTGGTTGGCGTTTCTGAAAAACAATTAAAAGAATACATTGATCAGTACCAGGGCGTGGACATTTTTGATCGCGTCCGGGTAGGGGCAGAAAAGAAAGCGGGCTCAGTGGGTATTGACACGATTAGTGGCGCGACCATTACTGTGATGGTCTCCAATGCCACTATTGTCAATTCTGCCAGAACCGTTGCGGCCAGGTACGGCATTACTCGTAGTAGAAAGTCGGGTAAAAGCTCGCCAGTAATTTTAACAAGACAGGCCCCGGTTGCGGCTGAAAAAGAACTTCCGGCAAATAACCCGGCTGAGACTCCCTTGGTCTCAGAAGCGCCAGACCTGGAGCGGGCCTGGGTCACCATCTGGGAAGGTCGTGCTATTGAGATTGGTATTTTGGTTTTTGCCCTGTTCTTATTGACAGCAATCCTGTTATTTCAGGATTGGATTGTACGACGACCAACCCTGTATGAATATTTACGGAATGGTTATTTATTATTTACTGTTTTTTTTATTGGTGGTTATGCGTTGGCACAGCTTTCTATTGTTAATGTTTTGACCTTTGTTCATGCTTTTGTCCATGACTTCAGGTGGGAAACCTTTGCCCTGGACCCCCTTATATTTATTCTCTGGGTATTTGTTGCATTCACTTTGTTGTTATGGGGGCGCGGGGTGTACTGCGGCTGGTTATGTCCATTTGGTGCTATGCAGGAATTGATAAACATGGTTGCCCGTCGCTTTAAGGTTAAGCAGTGGGAATTCCCGACTATGGTTCATGAGCGTCTTTGGGCAATAAAATACGTGGTGTTGATTGCATTGTTCGGCATCTCACTACAGTCACTATCATTGGCAGAGTATTACGCAGAAATCGAACCATTTAAAACCACGATTCTGCGTTTTGATCGGGCATGGCCATTTGTGCTTTATGTGGTGGTCCTGTTAATGATTTCTATAGTCAATCGCAAGTTTTATTGTAAATATATTTGCCCCCTGGCAGCTGCCCTCATAATTCCGGCCCAAAACCGGGTTTTTGACTGGGTAAGAAGACGCAATGAATGTGGTAAACCATGCCAGGTCTGCGCTGATTTATGTGAAGTACAGGCGATCGCACCAACTGGTGAAATTAACAAGAATGAATGTCATTATTGTCTGGACTGCCAGGTAACATACTGGAATGAATACAAATGCCCACCCCTGGTCCAGGAACGTAAAAAGCGGGAACGGCATATTGCTGTTCATAGCCTTTCGAATTAATGATATGTATCAACAAAATTTGATGGTTATGTTAAATATGCTGGTGCCAGACGTAAAACGTATGAATACATCACCAAAAGCTGATATATGAAGGAGCTGGTATACTCGACTTGACTTAGGTTAAAGCAGAAATACGGTAATACATGTCAGTATAGGCATTATTTTCTTGGGATAAGGGTTCACAATTTATGTAGAATAACTCTTATTGACACAATATGTTTGAAGTATCACTATAACCGATGAAAACCTACCTAAAATTGGAGGGATGACCATGTACGTCACAGTTGGACAAAAATTCAAGATAGCCTTATCTGTGGTAGCAGTGTTAATGCTAGCTGCGGGGCCTTTACATGCAGCTAAAAAATCAGAACATCCAGGCACGCCAGAGGAGGAATTGCGTTACAAGGGGGCGCCAATCCCAATCAAGCCAGATGAGGTCAGGGAGATCGTCTCGCCAAAGGCACCACCACTTACTACAAGCGAATTCAAGCGCGCCAAGCAGATGTATTTTGAGCGCTGTGCAGGTTGTCATGGGGTGTTACGCAAAGGCGCTACCGGCAAGCCACTAACACCTGATGTTACTTTAAAAAAGGGAACAGCTTACCTCAAGGTTTTTATCGATTATGGTTCACCTGCGGGTATGCCTAACTGGGGTACTTCCGGTGTGTTTACCAAAAAAGACGTGGATATCATGGCGCGTTTTCTCCAGCATGAACCCCCAATACCGCCTGAATTTGGCATGAAAGAAATCAAGGCTTCCTGGAAAGTGCATATTCCAGTTAACAAACGCCCCAAGAAGCAAATGAACAAATACAATCTGGACAATGTATTTTCTGTAACACTACGTGATACAGGCCAGATAGCCCTTATTGATGGCGATAGCAAAAAAATAATTAATATCGTTAATACCGGTTATGCCGTACATATCTCACGCATGTCAAACTCAGGCCGATATATGTTCGTTATTGGACGGGATGCCAGGATCAATCTCATCGACTTATGGATGAAGAAACCGGATAACGTGGCTGAAATCAAGATTGGCATGGAGGCCCGTTCAGTAGAAACATCCAAATATAAAGGTTATGAAGACAAATTTGCCATTGGCGGTGCTTACTGGCCACCACAATTTGTCATTATGGATGGGGACACACTTAAGCCACGAAAGATTGTTGCTACCCGCGGCATGACTGTGGATACCCAGGAGTACCATCCTGAACCGCGTGTTGCTGCCATTGTCGCGTCCCATGAACATCCAGAGTTTATCGTTAACGTCAAGGAGACTGGCAAGATTATGATGGTGGACTACTCCGACCTCAAAAATCTCAAGGTCACCACGATTGATGCCGCTCGTTACCTGCACGATGGTGGTTGGGATTCCACTAAACGATACTTTATGACGGCGGCCAACAAGTCCAACAAAATCGCGGTGGTCGACTCCAGGAAACGCAAGTTGGCGGGATTGGTCGATGTTGGCAAAATTCCGCACCCGGGTCGCGGTGCTAACTTCAAGGATCCCAAGTATGGTCCTGTCTGGGCTACCAGCCATCTGGGGGACGATACGATTTCACTAATTGGAACCGATCCCAAGAAGCACAAGAAACATGCCTGGAAAGTTGTACGGACCTTAAAAGGTCAAGGTGGTGGATCACTGTTTATCAAGACCCATCCAAAATCTAACCATCTTTATGTTGATACCCCGCTTAATCCTGATACGAAAATCAGTCAGTCGGTAGCAGTGTTTGATCTGAAAAATCTGGATAAGCCCTACAAGGTTTTGCCAATAGCTGAGTGGGCCGGTGTCGGTGAAGGTCCGAAACGTGTGGTTCAGCCAGAGTATAACAAGGCTGGCGATGAAGTCTGGTTCTCGGTCTGGAGTGGCAAGAAACAACAATCTGCCATCGTAATCGTAGATGACAAGACCCTGAAATTGAAAAAAGTGATTAAAGATAAACGCCTGGTTACGCCTACAGGTAAGTTTAATGTCTATAATACTATGCACGATATTTATTAAAGGATAATAACTTCGGCTAATTATGCGGGGGTTAATTTGTGCCCCCGTATTTTTTGAATAGTAATATTGACAGAGGTATTGCCATGAAAGATTCAGCCTGTGTGTATTTGGTTGGTACTGGACCTGGTGATCCTGATTTGTTAACAGTTAAAGCGCTACGTTTGTTGCAAAGTGCCGATGTTGTAATCTACGATCGCCTGGTTAATAAAGCGATCCTGCAACAAGTCCCCGCCGGCGTACTTAAAATATTTGTTGGTAAGGCAACAAGCAATCACGCATTCTCCCAGGATGAAACCAATCGGTTAATGGTTAAACTTGCCGATAAAAAAAGAACTATTGTCAGGCTGAAAGGTGGCGACCCCTTTATTTTTGGGCGTGGTGGTGAGGAGGCGTTGTACCTGGCCCAAAGGGACATCCCTTTTGAAATTGTGCCCGGGATAACGGCTGCCACGGCAGCTGCTACTTATGCCGGAATACCGCTGACACACCGTGGATTAGTGCAAAGTGTACAGTTCATCACAGGCCACGGCCGGAATAACAAACCGCTGGATTTTGATTGGCAGAAACTGGCCGACCCACAGACCACACTTGTTGTTTATATGGGGCTGGCGACTATTGGCGAAATAAGCAAACAGTTGATTGTTGCCGGGTTGCCGGCAGATATGCCAGTAGCCGCAATTGAAAATGGATCAACAGCCAGGCAACAGCGCTTGTTAACCACGTTAAAGGATGTACCAAAAGATGTAAAACTATATGGACTTCAGCCACCTGTTTTATTTGTCATTGGCAGAGTAGTGGGGCTGGCAGAATCCCTGGACTGGTTTATTACAGATGACCTTGATTCATGTGAAGGTGAACAGGATAAGCATGCGCAAGGCTAGGAGAGCGTGGCTCCTTTTCTGCATCAGTATTTTAACCCCTACCGCAATGGCAGAAATTACGGTTTCGCGCCAGGTAGAGTTAAAAAATCTTTTAGAGCAGGACTGTGGTTCATGTCATGGCCTGACGCTAAAGGGTGGCCTCGGCCCGGCTTTGACTATTGATGCCATGAAAAAGAAACCTCGGGCAGTCATGCTGGCAACAATATCAGATGGCCGTCCTGGTACACCCATGCCACCATGGAAAAATATTTTAACAGCTGAAGAGATAGCGTGGCTGCTTGATGTGTTATATAAAGGTAGTTACCGTGAAAAATAGAAATTATAAAAAATGGTTAACAATCCTGGCTGTTGCCGTTCTTGCGACAGGCACATCTTCCTGTGTAACGGTACGGGCAACCGGGGACCTTGGGATCGTAATTGAACGGGCAACCGGTAGTGTGCAAATTATTGAGACAACTAACCGTACTGTTCTTGGGCGTGTCGACAAGCTTGGTGATCTGTCTCATGCTTCAGTAGTTTATTCACGCGACCAGAAATATGCCTATGTTTTTGGACGGGATGGCGGGCTGACAAAAATTGATCTGACTTCCCGATCTATCGATAAACGGGTTCTCCAGGCGGGAAACAGTATTGGTGGCGCTATATCAACGAATGGTCGACTGATAGCTGTCTCGAATTACAAACCAGGCGGAGTCCGCGTGTTTAGTGCCGAAACGCTTGAGTTGGTTGCAGATATTCCGGCAACCTATGACAAGCAAGGCAGGCGCTCCAAGGTAGTAGGTCTGGTTGATGCACCAGGGCAAAAGTTTGTCTTTAGCCTGTTCGATGCCGGAGAAATTTGGGTTGCCGATTTTAGCAAATCAAATCAACCGGATATTACAAAATTCAGACAAATCGGTAATCAGCCATACGATGCTTTAATTTCACCAGAGGGTCGTTATTATATTGCAGGCCTGTTTGGTGAGGATGGTTTGGCATTACTGGATCTCTGGCACCAGGATGCTGGCGTAAAAAGAATTCTGAATGGATATGGTCGAGGTAAGAAAAAATTACCTGTTTATAAAATGCCGCACCTCGAGGGTTGGGCAATTGCCGGTGGCTATACTTTTGTACCGGCAGTGGGGCTACATGAAGTGCTGGTAATTAACAGGAGTAACTGGCGCGAGAAAAAAAGAATAGCAGTTTATGGTCAGCCGGTATTTGTTATGGCAAGTCCTGACCAGCGGAAAGTGTGGGTTAATTTTGCTTTTCCCAACAACGACACTGTCCAGGTAATCGATACAGAAACCCTTAAGGTGGTAAAACAAATAAAACCAGGAAAGGCCGTGATGCATATGGAATTTACTCCTCGTGGTGAGGAGGTATGGGTATCAGTCAGGGATGAAAATTTAGTGAAAGTGTACGACACCAGTACTTATAACGTGACCGCCTTGCTGAAAATGAAAAAACCGAGTGGAATTTTCATGTCAGCCAGGGCGCACCGTATCGGGCTGTGAGGGAGGGCTTTTGATGAACCTCAATACCCTGGAAAAAAGACTCTTGAATGAGTTTCAGCGTAATTTTCCGCTGGCGAAAAAACCTTATGCTGAAATTGCCATGAAACTGGGGGTTGACGAAAACCTGGTGTTGCAGATCCTGGAAAAATTACAGTCCATGGGCGTTATTAGTCGTGTCGGCGCTGTATTTGAGCCACATCGTATTGGTGCCAGCACCCTGGCATCGATGACCGTGCCTGAATCAGAATTGATAGCTGTTGCCGATATTGTCAGTAGTTTTGTTGAAGTTAATCACAATTACGAGAGGGAGCATAAAATCAACTTGTGGTTCGTCGTCACTGCCAGGGATGATAAACATTTACAAAAAGTAATTCGTGAAATAGAAGAGCAAACCGGGTACGAAGTTATGCGCTTGCCAATGCTGGAAAATTATCATATTGACCTGGGGTTTGACTTAAAATGGACGTAAAAGTAACCGGGAAAACACTTATGCCAGGCCTGCAGGAGTTTGATGAGCAGGATTGGGCGCTGGTAAGACTGATCCAGACAGGATTACCAATTTTGTCTCGACCATACCAGGTATTGGCTGAGCAGACAGGGCTAACAGAAGAAGATGTAATAACAAGACTAAAAAGAATGCAGCAAACAGGTTGCATCAAACGCATGGGTGTCATTGTCAGGCATCGGGAGCTTGGCTACCGGGCCAACGCAATGGTGGTCTGGGATGTCCCGGATGAGCTGGTAACTGAAACAGGGCGTTGTTTAGGACAATTTGAATTTATCACTCTCTGTTATCGGAGACCACGTCACTTACCGGTCTGGCCGTATAATTTATTTTGCATGATTCACGGCCATAGTCGTGATGAAGTTTTGCAACGTCTCGGTATGCTGGTAGAAAAATGCAAGCTGGAATTTAAATACAAGATTCTGTTTAGCAAACGCTGTTTTAAACAACGTGGTGCTATTTACCAGCCTGTTCAGACTTCTGCGGATAAAACAAAAATTAATTTAACGGGTACCCGGTAATATGCAACTGGACTCCCTTGACAGGCAGATTATTAATACATTGCAAAAAGGATTTCCTGTCTCGGAACGCCCCTACCATGATGTTGCAGAAATACTGGGCACCAGTGAAACGGAGCTTTTATCCAGGTTGCGAAAACTGCTAGATGATAACTACCTGACACGATTTGGCCCCATGTACCAGGTCGAGAAACTGGGCGGTACCTTCACGCTGGCGGCCATGAAGGTACCAATAGAGCGATTTGACTCTGTAGCAGCGTATGTGAACAGTTTTTATGAGGTTGCACATAATTACCAGCGAGACCACGACTTTAACATGTGGTTTGTAATTGCTACCGAGAAAAAAGAAGAAATTAACAATGTGATAGACCGAATAAAAACTTTGACTGGAATTAAAGTCTACAATATGCCAAAACAACAGGAATTTTTTATTAAACTCCAGCTCCATGTTTAGATGAGAAGCTCAAGAAATGTTTAACAAAAATATTGACGAGGAAAAAAAATCCAGTGAAATTGACGATATAGATCGTCAATTGATTATTGCTACCCAAAAAGGCCTGCCTCTGGATCCACGCCCATATAATGAAGTGGCAAAAAAACTTGGAATTACAGCATCAGAGGTCAGGCAAAGACTGGAGCTTATGCTTGAGCGCAAAATCATAAGACGTATCGGTGCGGTACCAAATCATTATCGCCTCGGTTACCGCGCAAACGGTATGACTGTATGGGATGTACCGGACAGGAAAATTACAGAGCTTGGAAAAAAAGTAGGCACACTGGAATTTGTCAGTCATTGTTATCAGCGGCCAAGACATTTACCGGAGTGGCCATATAACCTGTTTGCAATGGTGCATGCAAAAGACCGTAGCGAGGCTATGAAAATGACTGATAAAATAGCTGCGCTGCTTGGCAAAGATAATCATGGTCATGATGTTTTGTTCAGCACTCGTATCCTGAAAAAGAGCGGATTAAGGCTAGTTTCAAAAACGAATGATTATTGATAAACAAAAACTGGTGTAAAAGGTCTCAGGATGTTTCGTATTAGTCGGTACATGCAAGAGTTGGCAAATCCATCCCCGTTGGCGGAGGTAAAAAAACCATCGGGACCTGTTGTCATCTGGAACTTAATACGACGGTGTAATTTAACTTGCAAACACTGTTATTCCATTTCAGCTGATAAGGATTTCGCAGGTGAATTATCGACAAAAGAAGTCCTTACTGTAATGGACGACCTTAAGGCCTTCGGCGTTCCGGTTTTAATATTATCTGGCGGCGAGCCGCTTTTACGCCCGGATATATTTGAATTATCCCGCCATGCCAAAAAAATGGGATTTTATGTAGGCTTGTCCACCAATGGCACATTGATAGATGAAAATAACATTCGGGATATTGTCGATGTGGGATATGACTATGTTGGCATTAGTATAGATGGGCTTCGGGAAACACATGATCGTTTTCGACGTAAGCAGGGCGCCTATGATGCTTCCATGCATGGGATAAGTTTATGTCGAGACCAGGGGATAAAAGTGGGTCTGCGTTTTACCATGACAAGTGATAATGCCCATGAGTTTCCGGAATTACTGGAATTAATGGAACAGGAAAAAATTGACAAGTTTTATCTTTCCCATCTTAATTACGCGGGACGTGGCAATAAAAACAGAATGGATGACGCCGTCTTGAAAACGACCAGGCAGGTTATGGACAAACTTTTTGATACTTGCTGGAGCCACGTACAACGTGGTGACAAAAAAGAATATGTTACTGGCAATAACGATGCCGATGCTGTTTATTTATTACAGTGGATAAAACAAAAATTTCCTGACAAGTATGAGCATATGAGAGCAAAACTCGCTCAATGGGGCGGCAACTCATCTGGCATCAATATATCCAATATTGATAACCTGGGTAATGTGCATCCTGACACATTCTGGTGGCACTACGGTCTGGGAAATGTACGTGAACGTCCGTTTTCGCATATCTGGCAGGATACCACTGATCCCCTGATGGCTGGTCTTAAATCATCACCCAGGCCTGTAAAAGGTCGTTGTGGACAATGCCGGTATCTTGACGTTTGTAATGGCAATACCAGGGTGCGAGCCCACCAGTTAACCGGTGATCTGTGGGCTGAAGATCCGGCATGTTATTTAACGGATGAGGAGATTGGTGTTACCGGTACCGGCGAACGCCTCAAACTTAGCCCTTATACCAGGACAAAAAAAATTGCACGTAACTGAGGATTATCAACAGGATTATAAAGTCGTGCAATACAAGAAATTTTCACTAAAAAAAATTTGCCAGTCATTGGCTCTTGTTTTACTGGTTGTCCCAGCTATAAGCCATTCAGGCACATCTTTATATAAAGAACATTGCGCAAGTTGCCATGGTGTAGACCGCCTTGGCGGTAACGGTCCGGCCTTGTTACCAGAAAACCTGAGACGGTTAAAACGACCAAACGCGGTCAAGACAATCCTGAATGGTCGTATTGCGACACAGATGCCAGCATTCGGCACAAAACTATCGAGGCAACAGGCTGAAAAACTGGTTGATCTCATTTACACACCTCCTGCAAAGAAGCCACGCTGGGGTGAAAATGAAATAAACAACACACATGTTTTTTATAAATACAAAAATGCTCTTTCAGATAAACCGGTATTCAAGGCTGATCCGCTTAACCTGTTTGTTGTAGTAGAAGTCGGTGATCATCACGTCACAATTTTGGATGGCGATACGTTTGAGCCGATCCACCGTTTTCCAAGTCGTTATGCCTTACATGGTGGCCCTAAATTTTCTCCAGATGGTCGATATGTTTATTTTGCATCAAGAGATGGCTGGATAAGTAAATTCGATATCTATAATCTGAAAACAGTTGCAGAAATACGCGCCGGAATTAACACGAGAAACGCTGCTGTTTCCAGTGACGGGCGTTTTGTCATTGTCGGTAACTACTTACCACATACGCTGGTAATTCTGAATGCATCAGACCTGACTCTGAATAAAATAATATCTGTAGATGATCAAATGGGTAAAACATCGCGGGTCAGTGCAGTTTACGATGCAGCTCCACGTAAGAGTTTTATCGTTGCCCTCAAGGACATCCCTGAGGTTTGGGAGATTCCTTATACGGAAGATCATGAGCCAATATATCCCGGCCTCGTCCATGATTACCGGATGGACGAAGCGCTGGCATTAAAAGGACCATTTCCGGTGAGGCGTATTAAACTGGATGATTACCTGGATGATTTTTTCTTCGATCAAAGCTACAACAACCTGATAGGCGCTGCCCGAAATAGCAAAAAAGGGCAGGTGGTTAACCTGCTTGTAGGCCGCAAGGTTGCCGATGTTGCGCTTCCCGGGTTGCCGCATTTAGGATCAGGGATTACATGGCCATATAAGGGCACCATGGTACTGGCAACGCCAAATTTAAAACAAGGTGTTGTCAGTATTATTGATATGAAGAACTGGAAAACTATTAAACGTATTAAAACATTAGGGCCAGGTTTTTTTATGCGCAGCCATGAAAATACACCTTATGCCTGGGTAGATGTTTTCTTTGGGCCAGACCGGGACGCAGTTCATATTATTGATAAACGAAACCTGAAGATAATAAAAACATTACGCCCAGCGCCAGGAAAGATCGCTGCCCATGTAGAGTTTACTCGTGATGGACGTTACGCATTACTTAGTATCTGGGATAATGATGGCGCTCTAGTAGTCTATGATGCAAATTCTCTGAAAGAAGTAAAACGAATACCCATGAAAAAACCTTCTGGCAAGTACAACGTATTTAACAAAATTCACCGATCAAGAGGCACAAGCCACTAGCGCGATGTTAAAAATATATTTTCAAATAACCAGACAGAAAATATTCTTAACAGACAAAGTTGCGCAATCCTTCCGGGTCATTCACGTGTATAATAGCCCCTTCAACCTTTATTAATCCAATCTTGCTAAGGTTGTGAAAAATCCGTGATAAAGACTCTGGCTGAACAGACAACCGGGACGCCACTACAGATTTTGGTAATCTTAATTTTACCTCAGAAGGATCTTTGGAGCCTTCAGGCAGGTGTTGAAGTAAATAGCTAACAAATCTCAAGGTAGCATTTTGTAACGACAGGGACTCGATATCATTCAGGCGACTCCTGAGCCTCATACTCATATCCGCCATTACCTGAAAACAAGTATCAACATTCTCGTGTAATATTTCGATGAATATCTCGTTATCAAAGGCGATAACTTCACTCTCTGCTAATGCCTCGGCGTTAACAGGGTATGTTTGACGTTTCATAAACATGATGGCTTCTGCAAATGTTTGTTGCGGGCCAACAACATCTACAACTTTTTCAGTGCCGTCAATAGAGAGTCTATAAAGTTTAAATAATCCACTTCTCACCAAATAGAAATGTTTGGCATGATCATTGCGCCTGAATAATAATTCTCCCTCATCTAACTGCACGATAGAGATTGTTTCGATTACTTTGGTTAGCTGCTCTTCGGTCATCCCTGAAAAAAGATGGTTCTGGGAAAGTTCCTTATGTGAGGATAGTTGATTCATAACGAATGGCCAGCCAGTCAGATTGAAAGATAACTCGTTAAATTATGCTTATTCTAGCACAATACTGGCCAGCAAGCGGAGCCTGTTCAGCTACGTTTCAATCCCTAATCCTGGTAAAGGCCATGATCTGCCAGAAGGGTAAAAACTGAAAAGTACTACTTCGACAGGCCCGGTTGTGAAAGCAGGCATGGGCGGGTTTTTTGTCCTTGATGATCAGGTAGCCAACGACCGATAAATCCATGACATAACTTGCTCGGCTACGATTATTGCAATTACTACAACAATAAACGCAAACAGTCCATGTATTGGTCCTTTAAATAATACACTGTTGCCAAATGAAAAATTGATAGCCTGGAGTATCACCAGCTTTGAAACAAAAAGTATCACCCAGGTGGAAAGGACGCGTAGCACCCTGGCTTTTATGCCCGACATCTTTTTAAAATAGTTGGCTACCCGGTGCTCAATTACGAGAGTTGCCTGCAACAATACTTGCAGTAGCAATGCGGTCATTAATGAAATCACGAAAGATTGAATAAAAACATAATCCCAATATTGATTGAGCAGGTTTAACACCGTTAGATCAATCAATACGAAATACGTATATTTGAAAAATAATTGTTGTCGCCTCGAGAATGATCCGGCATGTTTATTCTCAATTACTTTTTTTGGTAGCATGAAGTGTTCCCTGGATTATCAGCTATTGTTTGACGTATTCGAGAATTATTTTGCGTTATCTGACAGTTTATTTCGCTCTGCCTGAAATTTCTTTGTCACACTTTGAAATGTCGACATCAATGCAGCTGTGGATACACCAATCATTAAAACGCCATTGATGGCTTCAAGGGCACCAAGCAGTCTGTATTTTTCAGACATAACGATATCGCCATAACCCAGGGAGCCAAAATTTACAGCGGAGTGGTAGAATGCAGTATCGAACTTTTGAAACTCGCCTAATAGCAGGAACAACAGCGCCCATACTGCGATTTGACCAAGGTTACCGATAACCAGTATCAACATGATGCTATTGATAAGCACCAGGCTGGATAAAAACGATATATGATCACTGATGTGTTGTTTGCGATAGTAGTAACGAATGGCAACAACCAGCAGAATTGTTTGCAGCAATAAACTTAGCACCATCGTTGGCAAGCCCAGTAGAAAGTTTGTAAGCATTTATTTAAGTCTCCGAAGGTTTATACGTTTGATACTGCCTGTTTGGCTTGTCGATGAGTACGAAGATATTCCAGGATATACAAGGCTAGCCAGGCATAAAGGGTGATGCCGATAAACAGACTCATGCGGCTAAAGAATGCTGCATACACGTCTTTGCCGTTGGCACTGTCTGCGACTGCCGGGCCAAGCATAATCAACATGGTCATTGCCACATTCAACCAGAAAGAGGCCGGGAACCGGGTCGGGATTAATTGGTAGATTTTGCAGGCGAAGTACAGGCTGGCCAATAACATCCATAAAAAGAACATCCACAAATTGGTGTAGATGCCTAGCAGTGCCCAGAAAATAACTGCAAAAATACCACCCAGAAAAGTGGAGCCCAACAGTTCTCTGCCCGCATCTTTTGCATCTAACATGGAGCTTTGTTGGCCCAGTAATACCGCTTTCATGATAACAGCTATGTATGCAGCGGGGTTGGTGAGTACCAGCCAATAAACGGGCAGTACAATTACAGTGCTGCGTAGTGCTATCCAGTTGGATTGATCTGGTGTCACTGGTTTTTCCGGTTTTTCTGCAGCCGTGGCAGGGTCTTCCGGTAACCAGGGATAAATTATCCACTGACAAAAAACAGCGATACTGGCACCCAGGGCAAGGCTCTCAATGACCGTGATTGCAAGACTGAAACTGACTGTACCGACCGCAGATATAAGTGTGAAACCGATTATGAGAAAAGTACCAAACAGGGCTTTGCCCATGTTAACGGTCAGGTAGTTACTAAAATACAGGCCCACGGCCACCAATAAAAAAGCAGTAAACTGAAAATGCAGTAAAAGTGGAATCAGCAGGAGTCCCACGCCACAAGTGATGAATATCACAACCACCAACCCAAGCAATTTCTTTGGGCCCATGGGCGGTCCGGGCATTGCTGCAAACAAGAAGGCAAGTAAGGGCGCAATAAAAGGCAACGGTATTTGCAGGCCATAGGCGATCACCAGGGTCAGCGCTGGAATAATGCTTAATCGAAAAATACGTCTGGCCTGGATATGCATCGTGAACTATCAGTTGAGAGACACTGGAGAGAATTTGCAACAATCAGTCACGTTGAATTTAGTAGGCATAGGAGAACAGGCTCATGATGCGGATGTAGATCATGCCAATCAGTTGTGTTAACCAGGCGCCATCACTGTAGGCGATTACCTCTGCCTGGCCACCTATGCGCACATGTTTTCGAATACGGGCGCGATGCTCATCATCAATTTCTATCATGACTGGATAACGTTGTGATTGGCGTAACCAGTCACGATTGTTCTCTATGGTTGGTAAATTACCCGCCGATGGTGGCTGTCCGGCAGCGACCCCGAGACCAATACTGCGTACTTTACCGCTAAAGACATTGCCTGGCATGGCATCAATCACCAGTTCTACTGGTGTGCCCACCTGCATATGCCCCAGATTATTTTCAGTAAACTCAGCCCGTATCCAGTAGTCCTGTATGGCGATAAGCGTCATTATCGCAGCGCCACTGCCAGCAAACTGACCAACATCTGCACGTAGTTCAGTGATGATCCCCGCCGCGGAAGCACGGACAACGGTATTTTCGAGATCTAAAGCCGCTTTTTCGACGGCGCTTTGTGCCGTTTTAAGTTGCGCATTATCCTGGCCTTCACCGCCTTTTTGTTCTTTGGCCCGTTGAATTTCAGCTTTTGCAGCCTGTACTTTAGCCCGCGCCTGTTTTGCCGAGGCGCGCGACATTTCCAGGCGCCTGACGGAAATTGCTCCCTCATCCTCCTTATATAATCGTTCCTGACGTCTGACATCCTGTTCTGTTTTGGTTGCGTTGGCCTTGGCAGCCAGCAGTTTCGCTTCGGCCGACGCCACGCCGGCTGCACCCGCGCCAATCTGATTTTTAGTTTTTTCCAGATCAGACCTGGCCCGTTTCAGGGCAATTTCATATTGTGAACGGTCAATCTCAAACAGAGGCTGTTCTGCTGTCACAGTTTCATTGTTCTTCACCCAGACCCTGGTAACCACACCACCGACTTTGGGCGCAACACCAACCACAAAACCCTGTATTCGCGCCTGTTGTGTGTAAGGCGTGTACCTGTCGGAGACCAGGTACCAGACCAGGCTCAAAATAATTGCCAGCAGGATACCGGCAGTGCCTTTCTTGATCGAGGAGAGCGCTTTATTACCCTCATCCTCAGTATCTTGTTCTGCGTCAACAGTGAGTTTTTGTTCTTTTTCAGTCATCTTCAAAGCGCTCCTGGGCAGATTCTTGATTGACCTTGGATTCAGATAATGGGTGGGTCAACAGGTCACCCCATTTGCTACGTTCTTGCATGGCCTCTCTTGTTTTCTCAGGTATCAGTTTTTCGACAGGCATATCGGTCCAGCCGCCACCAAGCCCCTTATATAAATTAATGACAGCACTGATATGGTCTCCATGAGTTTGTAACTGTCGTTCGGCCTGGGCAAATTTTGCCCGTTGGGCATCCAGGACACGTTGAAAATCAGCATAACCCTCCCGGTATCTTATATTCGCTATTGCCAGGGCACGTTCGGATGCCTCCACGGCCTTATCCACCAATACTTTTTGTTCTGCTGTTTTCTGGATACTGTATGCGGCATCGTCAACCTCTCTGGCAGCCTGCAAAACAGCGTTTTGGTAGGATTCGATCAACTGTTGCAATCTTGCATCCTGCACCCGTACATTGTTTCTGATACGACCGTAATCAAAAATATTCCATTGCAGACTTGGCCCAAGCTGTAAGCTGCCAGTAGATGAGCTTCCGCTTAGACTATTGCCTGACAAGCCAATACTGCCCAGTAGTGTAATCGCCGGATAATAATCCGCCTCGGCAATACCGATTTGGGCAGACTGGGTCGCTATTTGCCATGCAGCTGCACGGATATCAGGGCGACGGTTAAGTAATTTTGCCGGTATCTCCTGGATGCTATCAGTCGCCACGACAGGCAGGCTGTAATCAGTCATGATCAATTCAGTAATTTCTCCGGGCGGACGGGCCAGCAAAACAGACAATGAATTTCGAACTTTTAGCAGCGTTATCTCTAATGCGGGAATACTCGACAACGTTGCCAGGTATTGTGTCTTTGCCTGTTGCAAATCAAGCTCAGAATTTTCTCCATTTCGATACAAGGCATCAGTAATTTCAAAACTGCGTTTTTGAATATCAGCATTTTTGTGGGCAATAACAATTCGTGCTTCAGTTGTGCGGTACGCAAAATACAGATCTGTTAGCTGCGCACTGATCAGCACCTGTACATCTTGTTGATTGGCGATGGAGGCAAAAAATGCCGCGTCTGCCGATTCAATGCCACGTTGAAATCGCCCCCAGAAGTCGAGCTCCCAACCCAGGCTGAAACCAATATTGGCATTGCCAAAACTTTGACTGCTGTTTGGTAGCTCACCGCCATAAGACTGGTTATTCACATAGTTAACTGCACCCCCGATCTGTTGTACCTGCGGATAACGATTACTGCCTGCAATCCCCAGTAAAGCACGACTCTCAAATATCCGTAAGCCGGCAATACGTAACTGGATGTTTTCCTGGCGCGCGATGGTGATGAGTTTGTTGAGTATCGGGTCATTGAACAATTGCCACCAGAAACGAAGATCAATTCGTTTTTGAGTAGTTTGATCTGCAGTAGCGCCATAGACGACAGGCTCCCAGTCCTGTAGCCAGGCCACATCAGGTTCCTGGTAGTCGGGACCAAGCGTGGTGCAGGCCGAGAGCATCAGGAGACTATCAGCCAATGCCAGTATCAGTAACCACTTACTGGATAATTTGTTTGCTATGTTGATGATGTTCTGGCCTGGATAAAAAAATATATCAATCTATAGAAGGCTTAACAGTTAAATCAGCTTTATCTGTATCTGTTTCCTCCAGCCAGACCATGAACAGTGTATAGCCCAATACAAAAACAACTGCGCCGATAAACAAGCCGATAATCCCATGTGCCAGCATACCGCCGATAGCACCAATGAATATCACCGCCATTGGTGCCTTGACGCCACGCCCCAGCAGAATAGGTTTCAGTACGTTGTTCATTAAACCGACAGCAATGTTCCAGACCAGGAACATGATTGCGACACCGGTACCGGCAGTTGAAAATGCGTAAATTGACAGTGGGATAAGTATAATCAGGATATCAATCTGAACCACAGCCAGCACCAGGCAAAGCAACGCCAGTGCGCCTGCCCCCGGAATACCCATGGCCATGAATCCCAGGCCCGCCAGCAAGGCTTGCAATATGGCAATTCCAAGGATGCCATTGACGACACTGGTGACCGTTGCCTGGGCCAAATCAGTCATGGACTTGCCATTTTCACCAACCAGCCGCGTGAGTATGGCTTCTGTCGCTCGCCGGCCTTTTGCTGCAGTGGCCAGAAACACACCAGCAATAATAATTGAAAATATAAACATCAGGATGGTCAACCCTGTGCCTGCAGCTGTTTTGATAAGCCATTTAACTATTATTTCAAGCTGCGGCTGTACCGAGCGCATAGTATTTTTCGGATCCAGCGAGGCCTTGCTCCAGAAGGCCGACACTTTCTCGCCAATGAGTGGCCAATCTTTAACGCCGGCAGGCGGGGCAGGAATAGCGAATGTGCCTTTGTTTACTTTAGTAGTGAGCGACTGCGCCTCATCAATTAAAGCCCCGCTGAGCATGATCGTGGGCGTAATCAGTAATGCGAGCAATAAAAATGTGTACAGGGTCGCGCTTAATGCGTTGCTCAGACCCAGTTTGGACTGTAACAATCGGTGTAATGGATAACTGCCTACCGCAATAATGATGCCCCAGATAACCGGGACTAAAAAAGGTGCCGCTATATAAAGCGACCAGAATGCAAGTAGTGCGATCAGCCCGATGCGGATGGCAACATCAATTTGCTGGCTGCTCGATTTTTGTTTTGATGCATTATCAGTAGAGTTGCTCATTAATTCTCCCGCTTCCAATCAAAAAAGTGACTTGTTTTTTTACCGTCGCCAATATACCAGTTCTAATCAAGAAAGTTTTACCACTTCATGCCGATCGCTCAATTATACCAGCACTCACCATCGTTGTTTCTATACCAAAAAAAGACCCTGTACTCCATTAAGATTGAATTACTGTAGAATCAGCCCAACTTTCAAATAAATCAGACAGGTAATACGGGCACTGGCAATGACAATGACAATGACAATGGCAGTAATAATTTTTATAAAAAACTCAGCGCCTTTCAACAGGTAAATAACGCGTTGGTTCTGGGGATTCTAACGGGCATTTTTTTTGGTGAACTTGCCGTGGTACCGAAAGTGGGCAGCACAATCTACATTCGCCTGTTACAGATGACCGTATTGCCGTATGTGCTGGGCTCCATCATCTCTGGCCCAGGCAGACTAAATGCCAATATGGCTGCAGACATAGGTATTAATGCATTACCCACGCATTGGCAAAAAATTTAATGGGTATAGAAGAAGCAGGAATAAAACTTAAAGAAACAAATAAACAAGTACGCCCAGCAAAGCAGTGATTCCCCCCACCATCATCCATTGCCAGGGCTCTGCACTGATTGGTTGATTGTGCTCCGTGGTTTTATTCTCGATCGTAGCGGGAGGATTGCTTACGGCATCAAGAAATTCGACCGCAGTACCGAAGCGATCTTCAAAGTTGACCGCACAGGCTTTTTTCATTACATCCCGTAACCATTCCGGGATATCAGCAATGTAATGCTCGGCTGAAGTAAATGAATTAAAGTTTATATCGGCTGCAGCGGTGACACTGCCATAGGGAAGATGGCCGGTAATCATCCTGTAGAGCGTGACACCGGCGGAATAAATATCGGCACGTTGATCACTTTCGTTGCCTACCAGTAATTCAGGTGCCATGTAGCTCTTTGTACCGCTATAGGCCCTGGTATCAGCACCGCGATCCTGGAGCTGTTCGATGCTGCTTAATCCAAAACCGATAAGGGATAATTGTCGTTTCCTTTTATCTACCAGCATGTTGCCAGGTTTGATATCCCGATGCATCACGCCTTGTTTATGTAAATAAATTAATCCTTCCAGGAGTTGTTTGATTAAATATAGTGATTCACCGATTTCAAGAAAACCTTTTCTGTCGATGCGTTTGCCAAGATTCTCTCCGCGTCGGTATTCCAGGACCGAGTAAAGAACCGTGCGGCGTTTTGGACTGATATCATATGCTTTGACAAAATGGGCGTGATCCAGGCGTTTACCAATCCATTCTTCTCTCAGGAAAGCGTCAATATAGGCAGAATCTTCGGCCAGGCCCGGAATAGGGAAACGCAAGGCCACGGTTTTGTCTGACTTTTGGTCAGATGCTTTATAAATACAGGCCAGTCGCCCCTTGTGGACAAGTCCACGAATCTGGAATCCATCTACTGAATCACCTTTGTGTGGTAATGAACAAACCGGTAAAGCAGAAATTGAATCGGTACCTTTTGTTGTTTCGGTATCAGGCAGTTTTTCAACCTTGGCTACACAGGCACTGACATTGTCGGCACTGCCAGCAGCTATTGCCCCCTGGACAACATTACTGGCCATTGTTTCCGCCGAATCATCTTTTATTAAATGCGCCAACAACGAAGTGCCGTTGAGCAGGTCATGAATGCCATCCGAAGTAAGCAAAAAGATGTCGCCTGCTTGCAAGTCACCATGGAGAATTTGCAAATCCATTTCAGCATTAAGCCCGCAGGCACTGGTGACTACCGAGCCCATTTCCAGAGTCGTCAGGGTATGGTCGTGCGTTAATTGCCGGATGCGGGCGTCACGTAATAACCAGACCCGGGTATCACCCACATGGCCGATCACCCAGTGGTGTTTATGTAATACCAGGGCCGAGAGGGTGGTGGCACCGGTATTGTTTGAACTGCCTACCAGGGTATTATTGGTCGCGTTGAAACTTTCTTTCATGACACGTTTTAATGACCATGAAAGTGGCGCTGCATAAATATTTTCACTTAAACTTGAAAGTGCCAGGGTGGCAACATCCAGCTCGTCAGATTCATCTACCGTGTCGGCAATGGCCAGTACGGCTGGTTTGCTATAGGGCACGGGTGCAGGATGGGCAACCGTGACAGCGTCGTGATTCTCTGCCTGTTTGCCCGGTAAGCTTTTGCTACCTGTATCCAGAATTAATGGCATTCGTGTAGTCCTGCTAGCCTATAAAAATTATGGTAAATGCGTCTTTAAACATAGCACAGGGATAGATGCTTGTTATGGCGTGCTGCAAATCCAGATATCAAAATTATCGATACACTCTGGCGACAATTTATTGCAAACTAACGACCACCAATTTTGAATAAATAATTGTTTGTATTCAATGGAGTAGCCAAGTGAGTTCGGTTTTTCTGAAAGGCACACAACTTCCGGGTAAATGCAGGAAACTTACGGCAATACTGGCATATTTGTTGTTGGCAAGTTGTGCCACTGTCGATGAGGCAGGCCTGACAAATACACCTGATTCTGATGCATCAGAGCTTGCGACAATCAATCAAGTACAGAATCCTGAATTGTCTACTGAACAGGATCCGGATGCAGATATTGATAATGACCCCTGGGAGGGTTTTAACCGGGCCATGTATTCATTTAATGATGGTCTTGATGAGTTTGTTTTAAAACCAACGGCCAAAGGCTATAAATATGTTATGCCTCATTATGTTAGTACTGGCGTCACTAACTTTTTTTCCAACCTGAATGAGATCACCGTATTGGTGAATAGTTTTCTCCAGGGGAAATTTTTAAAGGGCGCTTCTGACACGGGTCGATTATTGATCAACTCAACGATTGGTCTGTTAGGCATAATTGATGTCGCCAGTTATATGCACCTGGAAAAACATGATGAAGACTTTGGTCAGACCCTGGCCGTCTGGGGTGTTGGTGATGGCCCGTTTGTAGTGTGGCCAATAATCGGTGCCAGGAACATGCGTGATACCGTAGGCTGGACCGGCGACTGGGTGACAAATCCTTATACCTATGTACAGCCTGTTTCAATAAACTGGGGCCTGGCGATAGCTGATATCATTGATAACCGCGCGCTTTTGCTGGGAGCCAAAGATATTCTAACAGAGGCCTCAAGTGGTGACCCTTACGTCTTTTATCGTGAGGCCTATAAACAACGACGGTTGTTCAAGATTTACGATGGTAATCCGCCAGTTGTTGAGGATGCTGAATTTGATGCCCTGTTATTCGGTGATGATGATGTTAAAAAATAAAAATAACTTAATGATACGACCCATGAAACATGCCGCTTTGGTTTTTGTGGTGTTACTGTCATCAACAGCCTTATTGCCCTTGTACGCCGCCAATGAGAACGCCAAAAGCAAGACTGCAATAAAAGATGGCACAGTCAGTGTCAGCAACGCGACTTTGAGTTTTAAAATGGTGCCTCGTACCCCGGATCAAATGGCGGCTTTTTACGAGGGCCGTGGTTTTCCGGCAAAGGCCACCAATGTTTTTAATGAAGTTTGCTTTTTTACGGTGATCGTAAAAAACCTTTCCCGGGATATTGTCTGGCTTGAGCCTGCAAATTGGCAAATTAACCGCGAGTCTGGTGAAAATATAAAAAGACTGGGTCAGCAATACTGGCGCAAGCGCTGGCAACAGCTTAACCTGCCAAAAAATAACCAGGCCACATTTCGCTGGACCTTGTTACCCACATCCCGGGATTTGCGTCCCGATGAAGGCGTGGGGGGCAACCTGGTCCTGGCCGCAACACCCGGTAAAATCATGGTTACCCCGGTTTTTCGGTTGGGTGCGGAGGGACAATCGAGACTGAAACTGGCGACTCAAACAATTCGTTGCGGAGGCAGGTGAAAACATGAAAAAGCACACCCAGGTAATATTGTTTTTCCTCCTGATCTGGTTTGCAGGTGTTAACAATACGGCATTTGCTGTCGAGCTGCCAAAAGGCCTGATTAAGCTCGATGGCCAACCGGCACCCGCTTTGCGTTTGAGCAATAGTGATGGGGTGGTTCGTGACCTGAAGGATTTTCGTGGTCAATGGGTTTTGGTGCATTTTTGGGCCAGTTGGTGTGGCCCTTGTCGTAAGGAGATGCCCAGCATCCAGGCGCTCTTTAAACAGCTGCCAGCTGACAAAATAGCCTTTTTTCTGGTTAATACAGCCGAATCTGAAGATACGGTATTTGAATTTTTGAGCATTGTTGCCCCGGATCTGGACTCGACGCTAGATTTGGAAGGCGCTGCCACAGAGCGCTGGCAGCCCCGCGGTTTGCCCTCGAGTTTTTTTGTCGACCCGCAAGGCAGGTTGCAATATCTTGCCCTGGGCGGGCGTCCATGGATGCGAGCGGACTATTTGGGCTTCATTAAGCAAATTTCCGGGGTAAAATAAGTAGTAATGGTTTTCTCCGGGAATTTCCCCCGATCTTTTACCACTGAAAAATAGCGCATAAAGGCTTTCTTTTTCCAGCCAAAGCGGTAGAATTGCGCGCTTTCCGGCCCGAGCGATGGCCAGATAATGCTTTTTCCTATCGGAAACCGAGGATGATTGAATGTTAACAATACGATTGGCCCGTGGTGGCGCTAATAAACGACCTTATTACCGTATTTTCGTTGGTGATAGTCGACGCGCGACAACTGGCAAAAACGTTGAGCAATTGGGATTTTTTAACCCCATGGCCACAGGCGAAGAAGAGACGCTTCGCATTGATTTAAAGCGAGCCCAGTACTGGGTGGAAAAGGGCGCTAAACCCTCAGATCGCGTGGCAAAATTAATGAAACAGGCTGCAAAAGCCGCCTGATCAGGCACCTGATTTAGCTGCTTAAGCTGCTATTGCATCTATAGATAGGGCCCATGGCCGACAGCAAAAGACCGGGCGAAAAGGTCGTTGTTGGCAAAATAACGGGTGTTTATGGCATCAAGGGCTGGGTGAAGGTTTACTCCTATACCCGTCCGATTACAGGCATTTTAGAGTACAAAACATGGCAACTCAGCCCAGCTGATGGGTCGGGCAGGCCAGAAGAGGCGGGAAAATCGCAGACCCTGCAATTAGTAACCGGTCGTCAGCAAGGCAAAGGTATTGTGGCCCAGCTAGCGGGTTATGATGATCGGGATCAGGTCCGGGTTTTGGTCGATCAGGAGATTTTTATCCCGCGGTCACAGTTACCGGCACTACCTGCGGGGCAGTACTACTGGACAGATCTTGAAGGCCTGACGGTCGTCGGGCTGGATGGCGAAACACTAGGTCAGGTTGACCATATAATGGAAACTGGTGCCAACGACGTGATTGTCGTGAATGTTACAGGGACTAAGAGTGCCAGCAAGGCAAAACAGTGCCTGATACCTTATATACCGGGTGTAGTACAGGAAATAGACCTGGATCAGGGAATGATGCGGGTGGACTGGCGGCTGGATTGGGATGCAGATTAACATGCCGGCTAATTTACGGATCGGCGTGATTACACTGTTTCCCGAGATGTTTGCAGCAATCACGGATTTTGGTGTGACAGGAAGGGCGGTTAACAAGGGACTGGTAACATTGCAGTGCTGGAATCCCCGTGATTTTACGACGGATCCTCATCGAACTGTCGATGATCGTCCTTATGGAGGCGGACCCGGCATGGTCATGAAGGCGCTACCATTGGCTAAGGCCCTGGCAGCGGCAAAGAATGAAATTGGCGTAAATACCAGTGTCATTCATTTAACACCGGAGGGTCGGCGCCTGGATCATCAAGGCGTTAAGGAACTGGCCAGTCGGGAAAAGCTGATTTTTTTAGCAGGTCGTTACGAAGGTATTGACGAACGCCTGATCGAAGACGAAGTCGATGAAGAGTGGTCAGTAGGAGATTATGTGCTTTCAGGCGGAGAACTGGCCGCCATGGTGATAGCAGATAGTGTGATCAGGTTGTTACCCGGTGTATTGGGCGATGAGACCTCGGCAGAACAGGATTCTTTTGTTGATGGCTTGCTTGATTGTGGGCATTTTACCCGTCCGGAATTATACCAGGACAAGAAGGTGCCAGAGGTGCTGCTGTCCGGGGACCATGAAAAAATCAGAAAATGGCGATTGAAGCAATCTTTGGGTCGTACCTGGTTAAAGCGACCGGATTTATTAGATAAACGAATTTTGAATGACGAAGAACAGGCCTTGTTGAATGATTTTCAGCAAGACAGAATCAAGGCAGGAGTTAAAAAATGAGCAACATCATTAAAGAAATTGAAACACAGCAAATGGGCCGGGAACTGCCCGATTTTGGCCCCGGTGATACGGTTGCCGTCCATGTAAAGGTTGTTGAAGGTGGTAAAGAACGGCTCCAGATATACGAAGGTGTCGTCATCGGTCGTCGTAATCGGGGATTTAACTCATCGTTTACCGTCAGAAAAATCTCTTACGGTGAAGGCGTTGAACGTGTATTTCCTTTATACAGCCCGAATGTCGCCAAGATTGAAGTAAAACGACGGGGTGCGGTTCGTCGCGCCAAGCTTTACTATTTGCGCAAACTCTCCGGCAAAGCGGCAAGAATTAGAGAAAAAATTTAGTATTAATATTTTTATATGCTATTAAAACAGGCGCTTTTAGCGCCTGTTTTCGTTTGGCCGTAAATTTAATATGCTTCTGATCTCATCATTCAAAAAGTGGGTCTTGTTATGGATCAGCCAGCCAAACAGGCAGTCGAAAATACCGAAACTATTCTTAAAACGCCGCTGGGTTATTTATCAATCTCCATGTCTGGGTCATCATTATCCAGCCTCAGCATTTTGGGCGGCAAACATCGTGTGCAACAATCAAAAACTAAACTCTCCTCAAGAACGGCACGACAGATTTCAGATTATTTCCAAAATCCAAAGAAAAAATTTGATTTACCGTTGGCATTAAATGGTACAAAATTTCAGCAAAGAGTTTGGCGGGCCTTGCAAAAAATACCTGCTGGCCAAACACGCACCTATGGCCAGTTAGCAAAACAACTCAAAACAGCCAGCCAGGCGGTGGGCAATGCCTGTCGAGCCAACCCCGTGCCTATCATTGTCCCCTGTCATCGGGTTGTGTCTGCCACCGGTTTGGGTGGTTACATGGGAAAAACCAGCGGCAGCAAGACAAACATCAAGCAGTGGTTACTGGATCATGAGCAAGGACAATAAAGATAATAATACAGTTACCATTGAAAATTTTCTGGATGTTATCTGGACTGAACATGGCTTGAGCCAGAACACCCTATCGGCTTATCGTTGTGATTTACAGGGTTATGCCGACTGGTTATCTACAAATGGCGCAACACTTATTGATGTAACCCGTGAGCAGTTACTGAAATACATCGCCGATGTAAGTAAAAAAATGCAAGTCCGTACAAGCGCCAGAAAATTATCCAGCTTGCGACGTTTTTACGGTTATTTATTGCAGCAAGGTTTACGCGAGACAGATCCAACCACAGACATCGATGCACCAAAACTGGATCAACCCTTACCAAAAACACTATCTGAATCACAAATAGACGATTTACTGGCTGCGCCGGATGTTGCAGACGCATTAGGCTTGCGTGATCGCGCCATGCTTGAGACGTTATATGCAACCGGGTTGCGGGTGACCGAGTTAATCAGTTTGCCTGTCAATCAGGTTAATCTGGATGCGGGGGTGATACGTGTCATGGGCAAGGGCAGCAAGGAACGCCTGGTGCCCTTGGGTGATGAGGCGGTGCATTGGTTAAATGCTTATGTTAAAAAATCACGACCAGACATATTAAATGGCCGGGTTAGTGATTCACTGTTTATAACCCAGCGCGGTAAAGCTATCTCCCGCCAGGGATTTTGGTATTTGGTAAAACGTTATGCGGTTAAGGCTGGTATCCATGAGTCCTTGTCACCCCATGTTTTGCGCCATGCGTTTGCAACCCATTTACTGAATCATGGTGCAGATTTAAGGGTAGTTCAGTTATTGCTGGGCCATTCAAGTTTATCTACCACCCAAATATATACCCACGTTGCCACGGAACGATTAAAAAAATTACATTCCGTGCATCATCCGAGGGGATAAATGCTGGACTAACAGCGGATAGAAGAAGTGTGGTTGGAGAAGGTTGGTTTTAGTGGTAAGTGTGTTTAGTACGGCTATGACTGCCGGTTTCGTTCAAAAGAAAAACATCTATTCCGGAAATATTCCTGAACCCCAAAATCATTGCAGTTTTTTGTATCAGGGATTGCCAATCTATTGATTGTATTTTTCGACGCAAGAGTACATTGAGCTCGTTGGTCAGGATATTATGTTCAAGTTTAAGTGTTTTCAGTGACAGAAAATAATCAACTGACATGTATGCCAGCACACCAATGCCAAGCTTGATAAACCAGAGTGCGTTACCCGCTATCATCCAGGTAAGCAAACCGGCAATTACCAGGAAAAAAGTGACCAGGCCGTAACTGATAGATCTCGTCCTGGCATCCTGGTTGGTCTTTATTTGTTTTCGCAGGCTGCGCTCTTGTTTACGGCTGCGCTCATTATGCGAGTGTTGCAAATCACGAAAAATACTCATCAATTTTGTTAAACGGCCTATGTGCCTGTCATTCTTTAGCCCGAAAATATTGATGGCATTGGTGACCGCCTCATTAAACTGTTGCAAGCCATGTTTGACCTGCCCGGGATTACGATCATCAATCGCCTGGTTTAAAGTCGCTCGCAGTTCCAGGACATCAGCTACTTCAATTGGGAAGTGTAACCCGAGAATCTGACGATAGTATTGAACGAATGTATCCTGCCCCAATTGTTGCTGGGCGAGATCATCACTATGGTGAATTTCATTTTTCATATTCATTGTTCGGCTTCCCTGCGCAAATTAATTGTCAGATTTCTTGATCCTCAACGCTTAATTATAGCAGTAATTTGAGGGAGTTATAGTGTTTTGATAGTGACATTTCTTGGCGCCAGGGCTAACCATTGTCCAGCAACGCCCTGATATTTGACAGGTAGGTATTACCCCGTTGTTGTTTCTCTTTTTCATCAACCGCTGTCTTGTGAACCCAGTTTAAATCATCTTCTGGTAGCTCCGTTAAAAACCTGCTCGGTTCACAAGCGATTTGTTCACCATGTTTTTTTCTTGAAGTTGCATAGGAAAGGTTTAGTCTTTTTTGGGCGCGGGTGATGCCTACATAAGCCAAACGGCGTTCCTCGCTAATACCATCAGTATCCTGGCAGGCATGATGGGGCAATATGTTTTCCTCCATTCCGACGAGATACACATTCGGAAATTCCAGGCCCTTGGCAGCATGTAAGGTCATCAGGGATACCCGGTTATCTTCTCCCTTGTTTTCATCGCCGTCCAGGGTTCCCATCAAAAGAATATGAGATACAATTTTGGACAAGCTCTCCTTGTGACCCAGGTGTGAAACCCAGGACCTTAGCTCACCAATGGATTCGATACGTCTTTTAACGGCCTTGTCGTCCTGGTTTAATTCCCGCAGCCAATTTATATAATCGACATCCTCAAGCAGCCTGTTAATTATATTTTCAGCGGACTCGGTTTCAGATTGTTCAGAAATGTCATCAAGCCATTGAATAAATTGTTTTAGCCTTGCCTGTGATTTACTGTTGTTCAGGCCAATTTTTTCAGACTCCCGGGATGCGGCCACCATTGCCAACCCGTTTTCTGAAGCATATCTTCCCAGCTGGCTTAGGGTTTTGGTGCCGATATGGCGTCGAGGGGTATTAATAACACGTAAAAAAGCGGCATCATCATCGGGGTTGGTTATTAATCTTAAATAACCCAGAATGTCTTTAATTTCAGAGCGCTCAAAAAATGAAGTGCCACCACTCAGGTAGTAGGGAATATTATTCTCAGCCAACACCTTTTCAAATACCCGCGATTGATGGTTGCTTCGATAAAGAATGGCATAGTCCCTGAATTGACGCCGATGCCGAAATATCTGGTACTGGATATCTGAAACAACTTTTTCGGCTTCCTGAACGTCAGACTTTGTTTCCAGGACATTTATTTGATCGCCATAACCCAATGTACTCCAGAGTTTTTTATCAAAAATATGTTCGTTATTATCGATAAGCTGGTTGGCCGCCTTTAAAATACGACCTGTTGACCGATAATTCTGTTCAAGCTTGATCACATGCAAATCAGAAAAATCATCGGCTAACAAACCAAGATTTTCTGGCTGGGCACCGCGCCAGGTGTAGATAGACTGATCGTCGTCCCCAACCACGGTCAGGCATGGCCTGTTGCCAGTAATAATTTTTACCAGTTCATATTGACACTTGTTTGTGTCCTGGTATTCATCAACCAGTAAATATTGAATTTTTTCTTGCCATTTACTGCGTAGCTGGGAATCTTCCAGTAATTTCCTGACGGGCAAATAAATCAGGTCATCAAAGTCCAGGACATTATAGGCTTGCAGGGTGTTTACATACTCCGGAAAAATTTTAGCGGCAAGGTGTGCGTCCGGGTTATTGGCATGTTCTGTCAGCGCCTGGTCCGGGTTGATAAGACCGCCTTTCCAGTTCGAGATGTTTTGGTGCACGGCATAAATAATTTGTTTGTCACCACTTTGGGCTAGCGGTAACAGGTTTTTAATAATCGTCCGACTGTCTTCACCATCAATAATATTGAAGCCTTTACGCAGGCCAAATTCTTTTTGATGGGCTGATATGATTTTCAGGCCAAGGGCATGAAAGGTGCAAATGGTCACCGCTTCAGATGCACTGGTTTTACCATAACCAGTTGTAGATATAATCCTGCCCCGCATTTCCTTAGCCGCCTTGTTGGTAAAGGTGACTGCAAAAATAGTTTCCGGCTGGACGGCACACTTTTCCATGAGCCAGCAAATCTTGCGGGTAATTACGGTCGTTTTACCACTGCCAGCGCCAGCCAGAACCAGTAGCGGTGACTCGGTATGGCGAACGGCTTCTTTTTGCGGGGAATTAAGGCCTGATAACACTGTGTGTCTTTATTAAATCAATCTATTTATGTTTCGATGGCGGGGGAGTCTACCTGTTCGAATCATAAAGATGTAGATTGATTTTTTTATGTTTATGTGGTTTTGCTGTTCTGATTATTTAGAATTTCTGCTTCTATACATCTTCGAGCTTCACTAAGTTATCACCTAATGGCACACTACCAGTTGTGAATAGCAGTAAAATATTGAACCTGGTAGCGTCTAAAATACCAAAAACCTCAAAGTTAACCGCGAGGTTTTTCTTGCCATGGCTGGTTGTGGTGATTAGCAGTACACCTGTTTATGCGCAGCCCTCAGCAACAAGTCAGTTCAAGAAAATTGCCAGGAATTACGGCATTAACGCTGGCAGTGTTAGTGTATACCTGAAAAAAATCGGTGATCAGAAACCATTTCTTGCCTGGAATGCCGATGCCCCCAGGAATCCCGCTTCAACAATAAAAATATTAACCACATTTGTTGCCCTCACGGAGCTGGGTCCAAATTACAAATGGAAAACAGAAAGTTATAGTCGAGCTTTGCCAGTCGAGGGTGCTATCGATGATTTGTACCTGAAGGGTTATGGCGATCCTTACCTTATAACTGAAAATTTTTGGCGCTTGATTCGTGGTATTAAAAACAATGGTTTGCAGTATATAAGAGGTGACCTGGTTCTGGACAAAAGTTTTTTCGAGCGTATAAAAAACAATCCGGCAGATTTCGATGGCCGACCTTCACGCTCCTATAACGTTAATCCGACTGCATTGTTATTAAATTTTCAATCCATAAACTATAAATTCCGGCCCGATGCACTCAATCAACGCATCAAAATAATCCCTGACCCTGATACCGGCGCAAAGATAATTAACAAGGTTAAATTATCAGGCGGCCGTTGTGGCGCCTGGAAAAGAAAAATAAAACTCAAGAATGGGGATTCTGATAAAACAGTATTCAAGGGGCGTTTTGCCTCGTCCTGTGGCGAACGTGGTTATTATCGTGTGGCAACGAATGGGTCACAATTTATCTATGGCGTTTTTAAAAAATTATGGCAGGAGCAGGGCGGTACCCTGGATGGCCAGTGGCAAGAGGCCGTGGTGCCTGAAGGTGCAAAACTGTTACATACCCATTATTCGCCACCCATGAGCAATGTAGTCCGGGCGATTAACAAGTACAGCAATAATGTCATGACTCGCCAATTGTTATTAACATTGGGCGCTGAGAAAATAGGATTGCCTGGCACCGTCGACAAGGGCAGGACTGTGATCAATGACTGGCTGGAGGAGAAAGGTTTTAATTTCCCCGAGCTGGTTATCGAGAATGGCGCCGGCTTGTCTCGCAAGACCCGGATCTCGGCCAGGCATATGGGGGAGTTGCTGGCGTATGCTTATCGTGATCCCCGTATGCCTGAATTTATGTCCTCTTTACCCATCGCATCATACGATGGCACTTTACAGAAAAGGTTTGCCGGAACTGCCCTGGAGGGACGATTACATCTCAAGACCGGGTTGCTGGATGATGTTCGCGCATCGGCGGGTTATCTCCTGGATAATAACGCGCAACGATGGGTCGTTGTGATACAGCACAATGACCGCAACGCACCGCAACGGGTCGGCCAACGTTTTCAGGATGCGATACTGCGCTGGGTCTATATGCAGACCTTGCCAGGCAACGGCGAAGACTTAATCTATTAACGGGAATTTTGGTCTTTTGTTTATATATTATTGAACTATAAGCATCGATATGATGCGATTTAGCGTCTATTTTCTCCTAAAAGCAGCTAATTCACAAAAAAATGATAAACCGCAGTATTTTCAACTTAGGGCTGCGTTTATGGCCTGCAAAGACTATCATGGATAGGTTCTGAATCTATGCCACGCTTCAGGGTCTTATCAAATGTATGCCAAAAGCTGGCGCCAATAACTAAAACCAATAAAAATTAAAAGAAATGAGGATAAGGAAATGACCAGATATGTAACTGCCAGTATCACCAAAAAGAAAAAGGAGGGTGTATTGCCAATTATGGAAGGCACCCTGGGGCCTGATGCAGTAGATATCACGAGCATGTATAGCCAGCAGGGTATATTGGCCTTTGATCCCGGTTTTCGTTCAACCGCTTCCTGTCAGAGTGCCATCACTTTTGTTGATGGTGAAAAAGGGATTTTGCTTTATCGGGGTTACCCCATTGAGCAATTGGCCGAAAAAGCCAGTTACCTGGAAGTCGTTTACCTGCTGATGTTTGGAGAGCTGCCAAGCCAGGAAGAAATGGACATTTTCAGGCAACGTGTCACACATTTTAATATGTTGCATGAGCAAGTCCTCGATTTTTATAAAGGCTTCCGCCGAGATGCCCACCCGATGGCGGTCATGGTCGGCGTTGTGGGCGCCTTGTCGGCTTTTTATCACGATCACATGGATATCAATGACCCGGAACAGCGGATTAACGCGGCTATCAGGCTGGTTGCCAAAATGCCAATGATCGCCGCCTCCAGCTATAACTACAATATTGGTGCGCCTCATCGTTATCCAAGAAATGCATTGGGTTATGGGGAAAATTTCCTGCACATGATGTTCGGCATGCCCAGTGAGGATTATGAGGTTGAGCCGGTGCTGGCCAGGGCCATGGAAAGTATTTTTATACTCCATGCGGATCACGAACAAAATGCTTCTACCTCAACTGTGCGTCTGGCTGCATCTTCGGGCGCCAACCCGTTTGCCTGTATCGCCGCCGGCATTGCCAGTCTTTGGGGACCTGCTCATGGCGGTGCCAATGAAGCGGTCCTGAAAATGTTAGGAGAGATTGGTGACGTGAAAAATATCCCAAAGGCGATCGCGCGCGCCAAAGACAAGAATGATTCTTTTCGGCTCATGGGCTTTGGGCATCGGGTTTACAAAAATTTTGATCCCCGTTCACGGGTCATCCAGAAAACAGCCAAAGAGGTGCTGGACTATCTTGGCACCGATGATCCGATGCTGGAAATTGCCATGCGCCTGGAAGAAATTGCCCTCAGTGACGAGTATTTTATTGAAAGAAAACTTTACCCGAATGTAGATTTTTATTCTGGCATCCTGCTCAAGGCGATGAAATTTCCAACCACCATGTTCACAGCCATTTTTGCCCTGGCCCGTACCTCGGGGTGGGTTAGTCAGTGGCTGGAATTACATGAGCAGAGCAGCCATGGTATCGACAGACCGCGCCAGTTATATATCGGTAAACCAAAGAGGGACTATCCGGAAAAGTAGTAGTGCGGGTACGTTAGTTGAGCAGTGGGTTATTTGCCAAAACGTTTTGTTAACACGCCATAGGCATCAATGCGACGATCACGAAAAAAAGTCCAGATCCGGCGCACTGACTCAGTACGGCCAAGGTCGATTTCCGAGGTTAATATTTGTGCTTTTTTGCCAGCAGCCTGGGCCAGTATTTCTCCCTGGGGACCGGTGATGAAGCTGTGGCCCCAAAAATCTATCCCCTTACTTTGCCCGGAGCCATCTGGTTCGTGACCCGTACGATTGCAGCATATTAATGGCAGGTTATTAGCAATGGCATGGGATTGTTGAATGATTCGCCAGCTATTTAGTTGCCGTGTTTTTTCAGCATCATCATCGTCCGGGTCCCAGCCAATGGCCGTTGGGTAAATCAACATTTCTGCGCCATTTAATGCCATACAACGGGCCGCCTCCGGGTACCACTGATCCCAGCAAACCATGACACCCAGTTTTCCAACTGATGTTTTGATTGGTTTAAATTCATTATCGCCAGGGGTAAAGTAATATTTTTCAGAATAACCGGGGTCATCTGGTATATGCATTTTCCGGTAACAGCCTGCCAGGCTGCCATCACTATCCAGGACGACTGCGGTATTGTGGTAAATACCGGCCGCACGTTTTTCAAACACCGAACCGACGATGACAATCTTGTGTTCTTTTGCCACAGACGATAATTTTTCTGTAACGGGGCCGGGTATGGTTTCCGCCAGATCAAAGTTTTCAGTATTTTCTGACTGGCAAAAATATATATTCGCATGTAATTCTTGCAGTATGACCAGCTGGGCGCCTGTTTGTGCGGCGTTTTTAATTTCGGCAATACTTTTGGCCAGGTTATTTTCCTGATTCTCGGAACAATTTTGCTGAACCAGGGCGACTTTGATTTTTTTTGATTTTATTTTCATGGCCTGTTGGTTAATAATAATTACTGTTAAAGCTTTAGCTGTTCAGGTAATTGCATGGTCACACAATGCAGGCTGCCGTGTTGCTGGATCAGGGGCAGACAATTTACCGGAATAATTTTACGCCCCGGAAACGCAGAAGCAAGATTTTCTTCGGCTATTTTGTCATTGGGGTCGTTGTAAGCAGGTAATAACACCGTGCCATTAATTACCATGAAATTTGCATAGGTTGCGGGTAGTTGCTGACCAGAGTTATCGTATATGGGTGCAGGCTGGGGTAATGGAATCAGGTGATAGGCCTGATTTTTAATGCTGGTGAAGGATTGTAATTCGGCCTCCATTTTCCGGAGCGATTCATAATCCGGGTTTTCCTGATTGGTGCATGTGACATATGCAATCGTATTGACATCGCAAAAGCGGGCGAGGGTATCAATATGGCCATCGGTATCGTCACCGGTTAACGCACCATGGCTTAACCAAAGAAATCTGGTGATGCCCAGATATTCCGAAAGTTTTATTTCAAGATCAATTTTCGTTAAACCGGGATTTCGTGTTTGCGCCAATAAACAACTTTCCGTGGTGAGCAGGGTGCCAGCGCCATCTACCTCAATACTGCCACCCTCAAGCACAAGCTTGATTGATTCCATGGGGTGAGGCCCAAAGGTGTTTTGGGCGGAGAGCGTGCGGTTGATTTCATTGTCCAAATCGCTGGAGAATTTATTCCCCCAACCGTTAAACTGAAAGTCCAGTAACAGGGGTTCGTTCTGGCACAATACAGTCAGGGGCCCATGGTCTCTTGCCCAGCTATCGTTTGATTCTGCCACGACGAAGCGCAGCTGGTTGACTAGTAAACCAGCCTCAAGGATGCAGGTTTTAATGTGGGCCATGTGGTTTTGGTTAAAACAGACAATAATGAGTTTTTCTACCCGGGCAATCGCCCTGGCGATCTCGATAAATACCTGCTCTGCCGCAGCCAGGTCTGGTGCCCAATCGGTTTTATGATGAGGCCAGGTGAGTAATACAGCACTTTGGGGCGCCCATTCGGGAGGCAGATAGGGTCGGCAGTCAGGAATTGAAGGAGAGAGAGTCAAGTCGAGTAATATAAATTATTGGTCTTCACAGGTACACTGAAAAAGAGTAGCGAGTAACTACGACTACAAGGATGTGGTCGGTAGAGCGACGCAGGACGCCAAAGCCGAGGAACTGGGAAAAGCTCCTGGCCACTCGTCCCTAGTCCCTAGTCCCTAGTCCCTAGTCCCTAGTCCCTAGTCCCAAATGGCATAATTACCGGTTTGACCTGATCGAGCAAGCAGTTTTTAATGGCGCCCGCCAGCTTCAAGTTGGCCCCTGATTTGAGCTAAAAAAACCAAGGAACCAAGTATGACATTAATACGACCTTTTACAGGTTTGCGACCAGCAACTGGCCGCGCTGACGATGTGGCAGCACCGCCCTATGACGTTTTGAATACTGAGGAGGCCCGGATCCGGGCAAAAGGCCGCCCTTGGAGTTTTCTGCATATTTCCCGGCCCGAGATTGATTTACCACCGGGCACCGACCAGTTTGCAGCCGAAGTTTACGCCAAGGGCAAAGAAAATTTTGATCACATGCTGGCTGAGGGCGTATTAGTAAGAGACGAAAAGCCCAGTTACTACTTCTATCGCCTGATCATGGGAGGACATACCCAGACAGGACTGGTGGCTGCCGCCTCGGTTGCCGATTACGATAGCAATCGTATTCGTAAACATGAGTTTACGCGACCGGACAAAGAGGATGATCGGGTAAGACAGGTGGACACCCTGAATGCACAAACTGGTCCGGTATTTCTGACTTACCGACATTCTGATGTGATTGATCAAATGGCTTCGAAATACCTGGCAAGTAATCCGGATGTAGACATCACCGCCGATGATAATGTGCAACATACGCTCTGGCCAGTTAGCGAAGATAACGACATTAAAATAATTACAGACACATTTGATGTCATGGATTGTTTGTATATTGCCGATGGCCATCATCGGTCAGCGGCCGCATCACGGGTTGCAGCCAGCCGCATAGAAACTAGCGCAAATCATTCGGGTGATGAAAGTTATAACTACTTCCTGTCAGTTATTTTTCCTGATAATCAAATGCAGATTCTTGATTACAATCGGGTGATTAAGGATTTGAACGGCTTGTCACCAGAGACTTTTTTGCCAAAGTTGACACAGGCTTTTTCTGTTAAACCTGTCAGTGAGGAAGCAAAACCCGGGAAGGCTGGAGAGTTTGGCATGTACCTGGCAGGACAATGGTATAAACTAACTATCAACAAAGACCTTATCCCGGAAAACGATCCAGTAGGTCGTCTGGATATCTCGTTACTGGCCAATAATTTGATTGATCCCATACTGGGTATTAGTGATCCCCGGCGCGACAAACGAATTGATTTTGTCGGCGGGATTCGTGGCCTTAAAGAACTGGCCAGGCGGGTAGACTCCGGTGAAATGGCCGTTGCCTTCGCTATTTATGCCACATCAATGCACGATTTAATGGCCGTTGCCGATGCCAACGAAGTGATGCCACCCAAGTCGACGTGGTTTGAACCCAAGCTGGCCGATGGCCTGGTATCCCATGTGCTTGATTGAGTGATGAGTGCGATGGATTAGTCTCAGAAAAGAGACCAGCCTGAGTCATTGGTGTCTTCTTTCAGGACCCTGCCGACCTCGCCTGATTTCCGGGAATCGGTTTTTGTTCCCCGGGGTGTATTCCCAGGGAGCCCTGTTTCTGTTTTAACTTTTTGTCCATTATCAGCACTTCCGGTTTTTACATGTTTCATATTTCCGGATTTAGATTTTATTTTAAAGAAAGCGACCATTTCATTAAGCTCGTGGGAGTAGTCTTCCATTGCCCGGCTTGATGCGGCAGCCTCTTCAACCAGGGCGGCATTTTGTTGGGTCATGCTGTCCATTTGCAGGACTGCAGCATTGACCTGATCAATTCCCGAACTTTGTTCCTTGCTTGCAGAAGATATTTCAGCAGTTAGCTTGGCAACTTTACGCACACCTCCAATTATCTCACTCAACATTTCTCCAGACTCGTCCACTAACGTTATGCCAGTTTCAACTTTATCAGTACTATCATGTATGAGCGCTTTTATTTCTTTAGCCGCGTCTGCGCTACGTTGGGCGAGGACACGAACTTCGCCGGCCACGACTGCAAAACCACGACCCTGTTCACCTGCCCGGGCAGCTTCTACGGCGGCATTCAGTGCCAGCAGGTTTGTCTGAAAGGCAATGCCATCAATGGTGCTGATTATTTCTGAAATCTGGTTGCTTGATTTACTTATTTCATCCATTGCTCCTACAGTTTTTGAGATAACTTCAGCGCCCTTCAGGGCATTTTGCTGATTTAGTTGAGCAATATTTCTGGCATCTTCGGCATTCTCTGCGTTTTGTCTTACTGTCGCTGCCATTTCTTCCATTGAGGAAGAGGTTTCTTCCAGGGCCGAGGCTTGTTCTTCCGTTCTCTGGGACAGGCTATCGTTGCTTTCTGCCATATGGGTTGCACCTTCGCTAATTGAGGCGGAGCTATCTTTTACACCCAGGACAATACTTTTAATATTACCACTCATGTCATGCATTGCTGCCAACAGCTGACCAGTTTCATCTTTGGTTTCCCTGGTATCAAGCCGGAAATCCAGGTTGCCCTGGGAAATTTTCCTGGCAGCTGATACTGCAATGGTCAATGGCGCCACAATACTTTTTGTAATATATGAGGCCAGCATGATAGCTGTGATAATGGCCAAAATCAGCAGTGAGTAAGCGACATATACGGAAGTATCACGGGTTTTATCTGCAATTTTTTTGAACTGGTCAGCCGTGGCAGAGGCATGTTCAATTAGTTGTTTGGTGGCTTTTTTTAATTCAATTTTGTGAGCAGCTCCCCTTGACTGCATAATTTTGGCTACGTTCACCTTGTTATCGTTACGCATTGACTCGAGAATTTCATCTCTTATGGGCGCCCAATCCTTAAAGAGTTTAATCATGTTTTGCACTTGTGATTTGTCTCCAAGAACACGATCTTGTACGGTATTCAGATCGTCCAGGATAATTTTTTCGTATTCTCTAATTTCGTCTGCGATAGTATCAATTTGAGAGGCGTCCTGATCCAGGACGACTGCTTGTATGGCATGTTCCATATTTTTGATATTGTTTTCGACTTTTAGCACAAGTGTACTGATCTTAAACGGGTGCTTGTAAAGTTTGTCAGTCAGGCTGCTGAGATTACTGATCTGGTATTGTGTAACAGCGCCAAGCAATACCATTATGAGAATCATTACCGCAAATCCTGCGCCCAGGCGGTAACCAATTTTAATGTTCTGAATATTCATGTTGCACCCCTGGTGCTGCAGGGTAATAACGCAGCAATATGAATCTTCCATGATGATTTTGTGAAACGGGACAGCTCAAAAACAATATGTATTCGTGAGCAATATTTACTTCTGTACTTTTAGTTAAGCAATGTTCGGGCCAAGTTCAAGCTGGCTTTGGTAAGTACCCTGGAGACAATAAATAAAATTTATAAACAAAAGGCATGGACTTGTACCGCTAAAAGCCCATAAATTTCAATAGTATTATATGTTTGCAGTAAAATATTAGCGCATAACACTTTGAATATATTGAATTAATTAGAATATTTATGTCTTTAGCAAACAAACACTAACTGGCAGTTTAAACGCCATCCGGGCTGTGTTGCTATTTACTAGACAGGATAAGAGATAAGTGAAGCTTATCGGTAAATGCAGTACTTTCTTATGTTCTTTGGTTGTTTATTTTCGACGAGCATCGTCGCCGACAATAAAAAGCACCTTATCAAGCCAGCGATCCGGTAAGAGTTTCTTCATGGCCTGAAAAAAATAAGTCGGGAATGTAACTGAGTAGCGAATTTTCGGTTTTGGTGATTCCAGCGCATGGGTTACCCTTTTCAGGACGGATTCCGGCGGTAAAGTAAAAGGCATTTTCCCTTTTTTGCCTTCCAGCCTTGCCTGCATGGCCAGGTAGAATTCTTTGTGGGCACTAAGTTCAGGATTAATATTTTTTTTGTACGCGGCATAGGCGTTGTTTCGGAAACGACTGACGATGGGGCCGGGTTGCACCAGGCTGAGATAAATATTGGTGTTTCGTAATTCCAGCCGCAAGGTGTCGGTTAATCCTTCCAGTGCGTATTTACTGGCATTGTATGCGCCGCGATAGGCAAGCGAGACAAAACCTAACAAGGAACTAATTTGTATGATGCGCCCATAATTTTGTTTTCGCATGACTGGCAAAACCAGGTTGGTTAACTCCTGGGTACCAAAAACATTTGTTTCAAACTGACGGCGCAGGACATCGCGACTTAAGTCTTCGACCGCACCTGGTTGTCCATAGGCACCGTTGTTGACAAGCGCGAATAACCTGCCATTCGTCTTTTCAAGGATGTTTGAAAGGGCTGATTTTATGGATTCAGAAGAATCCAGATCAAGTTGCAGACTTTCCAGTCCCGCTTCCTGCAGTGGTGTTATATCCTGGGCCCTGTGGACACTGGCGAATACCCGGTAACCTTTTTTCTGTAAGCCCCTGGCCAGGCATAAACCAATGCCTGATGAACAGCCTGTAATCAAGATAGATTTTTTAGTCACAATTATTTCCCCTGCTGCCTTAAAGTTCTATTAAATTATTCTCAGTTTCAATCTAAAACTGGGGTATATTATATGTTCTGGTATAAGCTTGGCCATATTGGATTATTATGGTGAGTTAATATGGGCTGCCAACAATGTTTATTCTATATAAATAGGGAAACAATCAGAACCAATTGAGATGTCTGCATCAGAAACTAAATTGTACTGGTCTCAAAACATCACTGTGCCAACATCAGTTCTGGCGCGACTCAATATTTCAGCAACACTGTTTAGCGAGTTGAATGGGCTGGATATTCGCCAAAACGATTTACTGGTGGTCACACATAAAGAGGCAATCAGTGCATTGTCTAAGAATCAAGCTCAGGGCCGCTGGCTGCTTTGGAATGAGACTGATACCGTTGTTGATAATAACTTGCTGGTTTGGCCAAATCTGGTTGGCGTTGTCGATAGTAATTGTAGTGATGATACTGTTTTTATGGTGTTGCGCGGCATTTTACAACACAAGGCCGGTGATAGCGCCGACTCTCTAAAACGAATTCTTGAAGTTGGGCGAGCCCTGGCCTCGGAAAAAGATCTCGATATTTTATTTGATCTCATACTTAGTCATGCCCGCAGTCTGACAAATTCTGATGGCGCATCTATTTATACGCGAGATGCTGACGGCAAGATATTTTTACGTTACTGGCAAAACGCTTCTATTGGCCATGCCGCTGCGCCACAAAAAATACCCGTAGGCGATGACAGTGCAGCCGGCTGTGTAGCAAGAAATGGTGAAACTCTGGATATCCCTGATGCTTATTTGATACCGGCAAATGTGCCCTACAAATTTAACCCTGCCTCAGACCAGAAAAATTGTTACCACACCCAGTCGATATTGACTGTACCCATGAAAAACAAGGCCGATGAAGTGGTGGGTGTGCTGCAGCTGATTAATAGAAAAAAAGATTCCCAGGCCACGTTAAAAACGGAAAAAGATTGTCAGAAATGTGTGATGCCATTTGAAGAGAGTGATCGCCAAGTTGCCGAAGCCCTTGCAGGGCAGGCGGGGGTGGCGCTTGAAAACAGTATTTTATATGCCGACATTGAAAAACTGTTTGAAGGTTTTATACGTGCTTCAGTCCATGCGATTGAGTCGCGGGATCCAACAACTGCGGGCCACTCTTTTCGTGTGGCCGAATTTACGGAACGATTGGCAAGGGCAGTAGATCATACGGATCAGCATAATCTCAAAAACACGTCGTTCACCAAGGATGAGCTTAGGGAAATTCGATATGCATCATTATTGCACGATTTTGGCAAGGTCGGCGTCAAGGAAGATGTGTTGGTCAAGGCTAAAAAACTTTACCCATACCAGATGGAAGAAGTACAGCAAAGAATAAAACTTGCCCGCGTATCTGTGCAACGCAAGGCCTTTGCACAAATGGTTGCCTTGCATGATGATAAAAAATTAAGCAGTAAGGATCGCGCCAGCAAAAGACAACAGCTCGATATGTGGCTTGTCGACCAGCTGGCAAGCCTGGATCAATATTTACAGATTGTGGTAACTGCTAATGAGCCGGCGGTGTCCCACGCCGAAGTTTCATCAGACCTGGAGAAGGTGATTAATTTCAGATTTCCCGATGAAAACGATGAGCCCATTGCGTTGCTGAATGAATTCGAATTTGCTGATTTATCGTTATCCAGGGGCAGCCTCAATAATGAGGAGCGCAGGGAAATTGAATCTCATGTGAGTCACACTTTTGATTTCTTGAGCCTGATACCCTGGACCAGAAATCTGGCCAATTTACCCGGTATTGCTTATGGCCATCATGAGAAGCTCGATGGTAGCGGTTATCCAAGAGGACTGTCGGCCAGTGAAATATCAATAGGTGCACGCATGATGACCATTTCAGACATTTATGACGCCCTGACCGCCATGGATCGTCCTTACAAGAAGGCACTGCCGGTGGAGCGGGCACTGGATATACTGGGTTATGAGGCCAAGGAAGGAAAAATAGATACCGGGCTGCTCGATATATTTATCCAGTCCAAAGCCTTTGCGCCAATTACTTAAGCTCAGCGAGTTAAAGATAACTTTTGTTAGCAGCCGACCACAGTTATAATCACGCCCGATTTTACCATTATTTTTAAATAATAATTTTACAGGTTTTATTTTTTCATGAGTAAATCACTCCGTGTTGGCGTCGTTGGTGTCGGTTACTTAGGCAAGTTTCACGCGCGCATTTATAACCGCATGGCCGATGTTGAACTGGTCGGCGTTGTCGATACAGACAAAACCACAGTTGATGCAATTGCCGAGGAATGTGGCTGTGAAGCTTTTACTGACCCGGCTGCGCTAGTGGGCAAAGTCGATGCCGTGAGCATTGTTGTGCCGACAATTTACCACCTTGACGTCGCCCGTCCGTACCTGGAGCAGGGCACCCATATGTTGATGGAAAAACCCATCGCACCGGACCTGGCAGCGGGTACCGAGCTGGTGGCACTAGCCGACAAGGCAGGGGTGACATTCCAGATAGGACACCTGGAAAGATACAATGCCGGTGTCCAGGCGATCATTGAGCGCGCGAAGGATCCACGATTTATTGAAGTCCATCGTTTGGGTACGTTTGTGCAACGGGCAACCGATGTCGACGTGGTCACCGATCTGATGATTCATGATATCGATATTGTCATGGCCATGGTGGCTTCACCAATACGGAATATTGCAGCTGCAGGTACATCCGTCTTAACTGATCATGTAGATATTGCCAACGCCCGACTGGAATTTGAAAACGGTGCCGTTGCCAATGTCACAGCAAGCCGGGTATCCAACAAGAAGTTTCGCCGAATTAGAGTTTTTTCCAAATCCAACTACTACGGAATGAATTACGAGGATCAGCAGCTTGAGATTGTTAGTGCAAAACAAGGCAACAAAGAAGGCGATGTGCCAGATATTATCTCGGAGACGTTGAATGTTGAAACACAGTTACCACTTGATGCGGAGCTGGCGGATTTTATTGATTCAATTCGGCAAAAAAGAAAACCAAAAGTTGATGGTGCAACCGGGCTGGAAGCCATGCGTGTGGCCCTGGCTGTGAAGGAAAAAATAGCCGCATGTCTGACGTAATCGATAAAATCCCTTACCTTGATTTAACTAAAGAATTTTCCGAGCTGGAAAGTGAATGGTTCGAGCTGATCAGAGAAACTGGTGCACGAGGCAGTTTTATTCTTGGCCCGAACGTTAAAGCCTTTGAGAAAGAAGTCGCAAATTATGTTGGTAGTAAATATGCCGTTTCGGTTGCCAATGGTACCGATGCCCTAATGCTTTCATTGCGAGGGCTGGGTATTGGGCCTGGTGATGAAGTGATTACAACGCCCTACACGTTTTTTGCCACCTCGGAATCGATTGACATGGTAGGCGCCACACCTGTATTTGCTGACATACTGCCAGATAGTTTTGTCATTGACCCGGAAAGTGTTCGCCAGAAAATCACCAAAAAAACCAAAGCAATTATGCCGGTACACTTGTTTGGTTATCCGGCCAACATGGAAGAGCTAAAAAAAATTGCCGATGAACATAATTTAAAAATTATTGAAGACTGTGCCCAGGCTTTTGGTGCCAGTAACAGTAAACATCGTGTAGGCAGCCAGGGAGACACGGGCTGTTTTAGTTTTTACCCAACCAAGGTGCTGGGCTGTTATGGTGATGGCGGTATAATTACCACCAGCGATAAAGAACTGGTAGACCATTTGCATAAATTGCGAAATCATGGCGCAGTGAAGCCCTTTGTCCATGACGAGATCGGTACCAATAGTCGATTGGATGAGGTGCAGGCAGCATTATTACGAATCAAATTAAAACGAATAAACCAGGCAATAAATCACAGGAGTCAGGTTGCCGTCAATTACAGTGAGCAATTGCAAGATGTTTTAACCGCTGTGCCAATGGCGCCTGAAAATGGCATCCATGCCTATAACTTATATACTGTTCGCGCTAAAAATCGCGATGCCTTACGTCAACATCTCACAGATAGTAATGTCGGTACATCACTTTGTTATCCCCAGCCATTACATTTACAGCCCGTTTATTCTGAGCTGGGTTATCAAGCAGGCGATTTGCCTGTTGCTGAAGCGGCCTGTGAAAATGCCTTATCCCTGCCAGTGTATCCCGATATGCCCAAACAACATGTCGATCATGCTTGTAAATTAATTAAAGATTTTTATAAGTAGAATAAGGACGTGCTCAGCCAATGCCGGCTTATCGCATTTATACTACGGAATAAAAGTATCCGAATATGAAAGATACAAAAATAATTTCAGAAGCGAATAGTTTCCGGCTTGGCTATCGTGGCGATATAGAAGGACTTCGCGCTGTGGCAGTTCTTCTGGTTATAGTAACTCATGCCGGGGTTCCCTGGATTCGGGGAGGCTTTATTGGCGTGGATGTATTTTTTGTGCTTTCAGGTTACTTGATCACTGGCCTGTTGTTGCAGGAAATCAAGGAAACGGGCGAGATTAAATTCCTGAAATTTTATGCAAGGCGGCTCAAACGTTTGTTGCCCGCGCTGTTGTTTATGGTGATTCTTACATCATTTCTTGCTGCACTATTATTTGCTCCCCTGGAACAATTAAGTCACGTAGCCGCAGCTCGTACAGCATCAGTCTGGTTTAGCAATATTTATTTCGCCATAACGAATTTTGGTTATTTTGATAAAAGCGTAGACGAGAATTTATTCTTACATACCTGGTCACTTGGCGTGGAGGAACAATTTTATCTTGTATGGCCGGTTTTAATCATGTTCCTGCTCGGGGCTTGGAAATGGCAGGGCGTTAAACAAGATTTGTCGCGGTTGTTTTATGGAATGATCGCAACAATAGGATTATTTCTGGTGTTCTCGGTAATCTTGTCCTACACGTTGCCGTTATGGGGGTTTTATTCAATGCCATCCAGGGCATGGCAGTTTGCCCTTGGCGCTATTGTACTTCTCTGGACAACACAAAAAGGTAAAAATATTTCCAGTATTTCCAGTCTCCATATTTCGCAAAAAACTTCACTCGTTTTTTCTATAGGCGGTTGGGCTGGAATAGTTCTTATACTGGCTTCGGCTTTTATACTTGGCCCTAACAAAACGTATCCCGGGTTATGGGCGCTAATGCCGTCCGTCGGGGCCGCACTGGTCCTGGTTGCCGGTTCAAGCGATCATTCTACAAGTATCACAAAACTCCTGTCAGTTTCCCCGATGCAATGGGTAGGCCGCCTTTCCTATTCCTGGTATTTGTGGCATTGGCCGATGTTAATTCTGGGGAGTGTTATTTTTATCAATAATGAGAACATTAATAACGCATTTCTTATTGCTCTTTCTCTTGGGATAGCATTATTTTCCTACAAGGTAGTAGAAACGCCTATTCGACGGAGTAAATATTTATCACCCAGGATCAGGCTAACAATTACTGCATCATTAATTCTAATGTTGATAACCTTTGGACTATCGTTCACCTGGCAAAATACTGCTAACAAGTGGGCGGCATCGACAGAACAAAAAATATATACAGATGTGCGAACTAAAGTACCTGTCATATATAAAATGGGTTGTGATGAGTGGTTTTATACTGCACGCGTACGCGTTTGCGCATTCGGAGAAAAGTCGGCCAAAAAAACGGCCATATTAATTGGTGACAGTATGATGGGGCAGTGGTTTCCAGCAATTGCCCCAATTTTCACCAAACCTGGCTGGCGATTACTCGTGCTGACAAAATCTGCTTGTCCAATGGTCGATGAACCATTCTTTTATAAACGCATTGGCAAGGTGTATGCCATTTGTGATCAATGGCGTGGACAGGCATTAAACGTGCTCGCATCTTTTAAGCCAGACGTGGTTATTATGGGAGGAAGCGCTTCATATGAGTACACGCGTACTCAGTGGGTTAATGGCACGAAATCCGTGTTAGAAAAAATATCTCCTGTTGCAGGAGAAGTTTATATCCTTCGGGGAACATACATATTACCATTTGATGGTCCTGCATGTCTCGCACGTCGCGCCTGGCAAGCAAAGGGTATTTCCGCAGCAGGAGACTGTAGTGCCCCGGCGGGTAGCGAACTCTATGACGATATATTCGAATGGCTGGGTGAAGCATCTGCTGATTTTGATAACGTTAAGGTTTTAGATTTAAATTCACTGATCTGCCCAGACGGTGTTTGTTATGCTGAGCTTAATGGCGAAATCGTTTTTAGAGATTCGCAACATCTTTCTGTGGATTACACGAAAACCCTGACTGAGAAATTAGAAGGTCTTGTCCTGGGGGCTAACAAACCAACAAAGTAATCCAGACCCTAATGACCTGAAAGTAACTTACTGGAGATGCCTGTAAGTTATTTACAGAATATTAGAAAAATAATTTATTGAATGAATTAAAATGTCCCATGTTTCCAGCCCCATTTTTTTCTCGGCGCATCAAGAAATTCAATGTAGGTTCTATCGCCGGAAATATTCAATTCACTTTCTGTGAGTCCACACAAAGCGTCTGAAAGTGTCGCGGTTTTATCTTCTGACAGGCCAATTGATTTAAGCTCCAGGAAGGCACAGCCTTCATCGGAGCCGGCAAACATCATGGGTTGGGGTGGCGCAAATGCAACCATGACATAGGATTCAGGTTTGCCCAGAATCTTTGCCACCTGTGACGATGCCTTGATTAAAAATGCTTTTTGTTTGTCCTCGTTTATTTCGTGGTTGGTTCTGACAGATAGATAGGGCATGCTTGTCTCCATAGATACCATTATTTAGTCAGACAATGTAACTAAACCATCATTATGAAACAACATGCACCTGCCTGTGATCGTAACCAGTCCTATATTCTTGAAATTCTGCAGGGCATATTACCGGGCAAAAAAAAGCTTCTGGAAATAGGTAGTGGTACCGGCCAACATGCCGCTTACCTGGCGCCACATTTCCCCGGACTGAGCTGGTATCCCTCTGACCTTGAGGAAAATCTCGCCAGTATTAATGCCTGGCGAGATGAGAGTTCTGTGACCAATGTCGAATCTGCCAGAGCGCTTAACCTGGCAACTGGCCTGTGGCCAGTGACTTCATGTGATGCAGTTGTTTGTATTAATACGATTCACATCATTTCATGGGAGTTGGTGGAAAAACTTTTTACAGGCGTCGGAAACGTTTTATCAAAAGACGGGGTGTTTTATGTGTATGGCCCTTACGAGTATGAGAATGAATCACTTTCAGAGAGTAATGTAAATTTTAACGAATGGTTACGACAGCGTGATCCTGCCAGCGGTATCAGAAAATTTGAGAATGTAAACGAGCTGGCCAGGAAAAATGATTTGATTTTCCAGTTTGATAAATCAATGCCAGCAAATAATCATTCGATAGTTTGGAAAAAAAATTAAGATAAAACAACACTGCTGTCTTTAATCCAGGGTTTGATCTTTTAAAGGGTGGTACCAGGCTCCAACAGATCAACGGCTCTATTATAATTCCTGGATGCCGGATCAGTCCGGAATGACAGCTGTAAGGTAGCGAGCGCTGCGCGCACGATGAGTTGGGCGATATGTTTTCATGTTTATCTTGCCACACTATCTCACCAAATTATCTCATCAGGCGAATGCCACTGCGGGCCTCGTTAAGGGTTTCCTGTAGCGAAGAAGATCCAGCAGCTCGAAGTCGTCGTTCCAGACCCCTGTTGATACGTCGGATCAGACCCGGGCCTTCGTAAATCAAGCCAGTATAGATTTGCACCAAATCTGCCCCGGCGACCATTTTGTCCCAGGCATCTGTAGCGTTTTCGATTCCGCCCGTACCAATGATTGGCACCTTGCCCTGGAGATGGTTATAGAGTTTTCTGATTATTTCTGTGGACATTGTTTTCAGGGGCCTGCCACTTAAACCACCATTCTCAGTCGCATACAAATCGTTTTCCATGCCCGGTCGCATTACGGTGGTATTGGTTGCAATCACCGCATCAATTTTGTGTTTTAAAACTGTGTCTGCAATTGATTTTAATTCTTCGTCATTCAGGTCCGGTGCAATTTTGACAGCAAGGGGCACATAATGACGCCGTGTTTGTGTTTGCACGATTTGTTCCTGTTTCAGGCAAGACAGGAGGCTGTCCAGGTTGTCACCTGACTGTAACTCTCTCAAGCCAGTGGTATTCGGAGAAGAGATATTGATGGCAATATAATGTGCATGGGGATAAACGGCGCGCATGGCCATTAAATAATCCTCGTTTGCCTGTGATATTGGTGTCGTGGCGTTTTTACCAATGTTGATACCAATGATACCTTTTTTGCCAAACAACCTGAGATTCATGAGAAAGCGGTTGACGCCGACACTGGGAAAACCCAGGCGATTAATAATGGCGTGTTCAGACTCAAGTCGAAATATTCTCCTGCCAGGATTTCCTTTTTGTGATTTAGGCGTCACCGTACCCAGTTCCACCCAGCCAAATCCCAGGTCGGAGAAAGCACGGGTACAGGTACCATTTTTATCGAGACCGGCAGCCAGGCCCACAGGATTAGGAAAATCAATGCCCATTACATTTATACTGAGTTTTTTTATCTGGCCTGCCATCACCAGTCGAACGAGCAGGCCAATACCAGGCACCATGTATGCTGTTCGAAGAAAACGAACCATGAGTTTGTGCGAGAACTCGGCACTGAATAAAAATAAAATCGGGCGAATTAGTTTTTTGTACACGTTGTTATGAATCCGAAATTTAAATGTTTAAAAATAAAATGCTAATGATACCGTAATGTTCTATACAAAATGTATTAATTAAATAAAGCTTTCGTTTTTACCCAGGTAACGCCACTGTCCTTCGGGTAAATGGCCCAACATGATCTTGCCAATACGAACCCGTTTTAAGCCAGTAACTTTAACCTCAACCTGGTCACACATACGCCGTATCTGGCGTTTGCGGCCTTCGATGAGAATAAATTTCAGTTGATCTTCGTTAAGGCGTGTGACCTTGGCTGGCTTTAATAATTTACCGTCCAGGGACAAACCATGGTTGAGCAGGGCCAGTTTTTCCTGGCTAATCTGGCCATCAATACGGACCAGGTATTCTTTTTCCACCGGACTGTTCTCGCCAACAAGCGTTTTGGCGACGCGTCCATCCTGGGTCAATACCAGTAAACCCTGGGAATCAATATCAAGACGGCCGGCAGGTGCCAGGCCCTGTAAATGTTTTTGACTGAAGCGGAGTGAATTATTTCTATATTTATTCTCATTTTGGCCCTGGCCCTGATATTTTGCACTGTTTTTATATTGGTTGCCTCGATTCACCAGTGCCACGGCCGGGGTATAACCATCTTCGGCCTGTCCCGAGACATAACCGACAGGTTTATTAATCAACACCGTCACTTTATTGTCCTGGCTTTGTTGCGCCTGTTTATGCAGAACAATACTGGCAGCAGATTTTACCCGGGTACCGAGTACATCGATGATCTGACCATCCACGGACACCAGCCCCTGCTCAATAAAGCGGTCGGCTTCGCGTCGCGAGCATAATCCCTGTTGGGACATGAGTTTGGACAGGCGAATATTTTCATTTTCAGGCTGGTCGGTCATAACAGTGCGGATTATACAGGGATTCTGCTAAACTCGCCGCCCAGTAGAGTACAGAAAAGCAGATGAAAACACGCTTAAATCCAGTCACGAGGAGTGTATGGCCAAGCCACTAAATAAAATCAGTTCCCGTATTACCCAACCCAAGTCCCAGGGCGCCTCCCAGGCCATGCTTTTAGGGACCGGTCTCAACGAGCAGGATCTGGCCAAGGCCGAGGTGGGCATTGCCAGTGTCTGGTGGGAAGGCAATACCTGCAATATGCATTTGAACGACCTGGCTGCCAAAGTAAAAGAAGGCGTGGTCGCGGCCGACCTGGTGGGCATGCGCTTTAATACCATTGGTGTATCAGATGGTATTTCTATGGGCACAGAAGGCATGAGTTACTCCCTGCAGTCCCGGGATCTGATCGCCGATTCCGTGGAAACCGTCATGGGAGGCCAGTGGTATGACGGCCTGATTGCCATACCCGGCTGTGACAAGAATATGCCCGGGGTGTTGATCGCCATGGGGCGCTTGAACCGTCCCGCGCTCATGGTTTATGGCGGCACCATCAAACCCGGCCATGGCAAGTCCGGTGAGACACTGGATATTGTGTCCGCCTTCCAGAGTTACGGCGCATTTATCACCGGCAAAATTGACGAAGAAACCCGCCAGGATGTGGTCAAAAATTCCTGTCCCGGTGCCGGTGCTTGTGGCGGTATGTATACGGCCAATACCATGGCCAGTGCCATCGAGGCGCTAGGTATGTCCTTGCCCTATAGCGCGTCTGTGCCGGCGGTTGATCCGGGTAAAACTGTAGAATGTTTAAAAGCAGGGCAGGCAATCAAAAACTTGTTGGAAAAAGATATTTGTCCGCGGGATATTATGACCCGGGTAGCATTTGAGAATGCCATGGTGATTGTGATGGCGCTTGGTGGTTCTACCAATGCCGTATTGCATTTAATTGCTATGGCCAGATCGGTTGAGGTCGATTTGCAAATAGCAGATTTCCAGAAAGTCAGCGATCGCATTCCTTTTATTGCTGATCTTAAACCCAGCGGTCGATACGTAATGGAAGACTTGCATAATGTCGGCGGCATTCCGGCGGTCATGAAATATTTGCTAGAGAAAAATCTGCTGGATGGCAGTTGTCTTACTGTTACCGGCAAAACCATTGCTGAAAATCTCAAGGACTTGCCCACACTTTTGGACGGCCAGGATGTTATCCTGCCTGTTGAGAAACCTATTAAAAGCAGTGGCCATATTCGGATTCTTAAAGGCAGCCTGGCACCGGGCGGTGCCGTGGCAAAAATTACCGGCAAGGAAGGTGAAAAATTTTCCGGCCCGGCAAAAGTTTACGATTCCGAAGAGGCCATGCTCAAGGCCCTGGAGGATAAAAAAATAAGCAAGGGCGATGTTGTGGTCATTCGTTATGAAGGGCCCAGGGGCGGCCCCGGCATGCCGGAAATGTTGACACCGACCTCAGCCATTATGGGTGCGGGTTTGGGTGACCATGTGGCCATGATTACCGATGGTCGTTTCTCCGGCGGCTCCCATGGGTTTATTGTTGGCCATGTGGTGCCCGAAGCGCAGGAGGGTGGGCCAATAGGACTGATTCAGGATGGCGATCTCATTACCATCGATGCAGTGGCCAATACCCTTGATGTTGATGTGAATGAAAAGGAGCTGGCTAGCCGCAAAGCAGCCTGGATCATGCCTGCCTACAAGGCCACGCGGGGCACGCTTTACAAATACATCAAGAATGTTAAAAACGCATCGGAAGGTTGCGTGACTGACGAATGAAATTATTATTAATTTCTTTAGGTTTTAATTTCTGAAATCTATTGCGAATACCGTCATTCCGGCGCGACCAGAACCATCGGAGATGGTTTAGGAAGTCCATGATAAAACTCTGTCAGGAGGTTTTATGGAAAGCCGGAATCCAGAGGTTTACAACTGTGACGCGATAAAATTAACCCATCGTCTATTTGTAACAGGGCTTAGAAAAATAAATATTCAGGGAGTTTATTTCGTGAACAGAAAAATTAAGTTTTATAGTTTAATTATTTTATTTCTTGCAATCGCCGGCTGTACATCATTTGACGATGGTTATGATGATCCAATCAATATTCGTACCTTCAATACCACCCATGAAGAAGATGTTTATATGCAAAAATATTTTCGCGCATACGTTAATCGTATTGCAGGTAGTGGCCTCGTCGGCATCTATTCAGAAACACGCAGCGCAAGATATACTATGAAGATTACAGTACTGGAGAAAAAAACAGAAAGTGCGGGTGGTCGAGTACATACCAATACAGCCGACGGTAGTAAAAAATCAGGTCCTGCTCCTTATTATAGTTACAAGATCAAGATTGACATGATCGATAATAAGAATAATGGCTTGGTTTGGACCTGGGAGCCGGACAAATGGAAGACCTATCCAACCAAAGAAAAATCAATCAAATGGCTGGCAAAATATTCATCCAAGAGAATGGTCAAGGAGGGGTTATTCAGGTCAAAATATTTGCATTAGGTTGGGGTTAAGAATCCCTACTAATCGGGTTTTGTTAGACATTTTCCGCTTGAAATAGGCCAAAACATATACCATAATAATACCATATTGGTTTTATTTGGAGAAAGTTAATGCCTGCAATTACCCTAAAAAATATACCCGACGCGCTTTACGCACAAATAAAAGATGCTGCGAGCGTCCATCACAGGAGCTTGAATAGCGAGATTCTCTACTGCGTAGAGCGCGCGCTTGGAACACATAAAATCGATGCTTCCGAGCACATTGAGGTGGCCAGAAAATTAAGAGCCAAAACAGCACAGCATAATCTCACAGACCAGAAGCTAAATGATTTCAAGAATGCAGGTCGCCCATGATTGTTGTGGACACCAACATAATTTCTTATTTATATATTTCCGGTGACCGCTCACAACAAAGTGAAGATTTATTATCTTTTGATTCTAATTGGGTCGCACCCTTATTGTGGCGCAGTGAATTCAGAAATGTCCTGGCCCAGTATTTACGAAAGAATTTATTAGATCTGGATGAAATTTTGCTCATCATTCAGCAAGCAGAAAAATTGCTGACTGATCATGAATATGAAATTTCATCTGCACATATTATGCAACTCGTTAAAAGCAGCCAGTGCTCGGCATATGATTGTGAGTTTATAGCCTTAGCGCAATACTTGAATGTGCCGCTTATTACCGCCGACAAAAGAATTCTTCGCGAATTTTCAAAGATTAGTAAGACTGCTACTTCTTATCTTGGGTGACGCCTCGCGCAACCGGCTGGCTTTGGAGCGCAGCGGAAAAACGTCAGGTGCAACGCGCCTTGTTAGCTGTAGTTTGTAGCATTGTGCCTAATTTGTTAAACATGTGTTCACCTTCGTCGGTAAGAAAGGATGGAATATCTAATGGATGCCCCCAACTCGCCATATGTAACCAAAAATCGAATTTTCTTGTTTCTGGTTTAGAATCTGCATTCTTTGCTGTTTCTATTGCTGATTTATAGGTAATAAGCCCTTTTTTTACAAGCTCAGATAAAATGTCAAATTGTTCGATAGATATAAAATACATGTCTTCTGGTGCGATAATCTTTTTTCCAGAATATTCATCAAATATCTCATCCATTTTATTTTTTGCTACTGTTTCATAGAAAGTTCTGCCATTGCCCAGATACATATCCTTAAAAGTGACAACTATTAAATAATTATCGTCTTTGTCTAGTGGGCTATGGTTATCTGTAATCTTATTAACTACATCATGCGCCTGTTTAATAGCTTTAAGTATCGACTTTTTTGTTTTGTCTTTTACGACTTGTGATAAATGTGCAACTTTTCCTGAATACGACATCTCAGTTGCTTTAGCATCGATGTAAATATTTGCATCACTCTCGAGGATTATGAAATCTATTAAATTCCCACTGTGCCCTAGCAAATTCACTATGTCTTGTTCTTTGATGTATTTAAGACCGGTGTATGCTATTGAATCATCTATATAGCGCTCAAATATTTCGCCAAATTTATCCATAAATCTTGCGGCATCGACCTTTCTCATTTTGTCGTAAATGTAATTTTCCATGCTTCTGTAAAGCACAACTGGGAGAAAGCTCAGAAATGTCCCGTCATTATCTACTAGCGGATATTCTAATAATGGCGTTTGCTCCCAGTACTCGTGTGATCTTCTTTTGTTTCCTTCGCTTTTTTTCAGCTCATTGCGTAACCCGGATAATGAAATTGATATCGCGCTCAAGTAATCATTCACGCATTTATCTGAGTACTGACCTTTAAGACTGCTAAACCAACTCAACGATATAGTTGATGTATTCTTTGTTATGAATCTAGTCAAAGTGATCAGGACAAGCTCTAGGAACACAATTATTGATAACCCTGTTTCAGATCTGAAAGTGACGTTAATATAATGATTATCAGGAAGGCTTCCGAAAAAGATCTTTTGTCTTGCCAGGTAAGATAATGAAAACTCGTGTTGATACATGAGTTGTTGGTTTGCCATGCACCTCATAAACAAATTAGTATTTTCAAACTGGGAGGGCATGCGCGCTTTGCCACCCATGTCGCGCATTAGATTCAATAGATCAATAAAGCTCTTTTCGTCAAGTGGCTTTTTATGTTTTACGCTGAATTTGGCATCAATAAGAATCCATTTAATTAGTAATAGTACTAACCACGGCAGCTTCTGTAATTCAGCTATTTTGTCTTTTTCTGGCTTGTACAGATAATTGATGCATGCATTCAATACATCAACAGAATTGTATTTTCTGAATTTATTACGTATGCGTTTATACCAAGAATAGTATTCTTCCTCACTAAAGCCATAATTCATGTCATCCATTTTATAAGGCACTATCGTGTTTTTAATCAGCTAACAGTATGTTATACGAGATCGGAAGAGCGTCGTGTAGGGAAAGAGTGTAGATCTCGGTGGTCGCCGTATCATTAAAAAAAAAACAAAAATAGATAACAAATCTATTTTAGAATATGAAAATGAACTATTTTCACTTCTCCCTCACGCTTCAGTGTCCCAATGCTCTCCTCCTCTCACTCGCTATACACTTATCTCTCTCCTTGCCGACGATCTCGT
>CAJVXY010000003.1 GCA_913009895.1 uncultured Acidiferrobacteraceae bacterium
CTCGGGGGAGTCGGCCTATGTCTCCACGGAGCAAGGGGAATGGGAAGTGCCCTGGATTGTGTTGCAGGACAAATAAAAAGGGACGGACCAGGGCCTGATATCAGGTTTAAACATGGTTTCCCGTAGGTTGGACTGAGGAACGAAGTCCAACGCAAGTGTTAAACAAAGCGCCGCTGTTGGACTTCGTTCCTCAGTCCAACCCACAAAAAAGACTTATTGGGCTTAAGTCAGTGCCATTAGGGCCAAATCTTGTATTGTATGAGTTCGACCATATTGATTATATGCAGTCAAAACAATAAGTTATAAAATATTCTTATCAATAAATTCTAGTAACTTGCATAATATGGAAGTTACTGTAAATTATTGTTATGACACCGTTAACTGAAAGCATTATTAGATCTGACAATGCCAGCCGGGTTTGGTCTGCCCGGCAGCTTGAGCGCTTGTTGGGTGGCAGTGATGCCCGTCGATATGGGCAGGTAAATCGTGCCTTGAAGGCCGGGGAGTTATTAAAAGTTCGCCGCGGATTATATGTTTTAGCGAAAGTTTTTCGAAAACAACCGCTCCATCCTTTTGTCCTGGCGCAGCAATTATCACCAGGCAGTTATGTCTCTGTAGAAGCAGCGCTAGGTTTTCATGGGTGGATCCCGGAAGCAGTCCAGGCGGTGACAAGCATGACCCTTGGGGGTAAATCTGTGCAGTTTTCTCATGAAATCTTCGGACGATTTGAGTTTCGTCGGATGACGGTCAAAACCGGTTATTTTCTGCAGGCAGTATCCAGGCATGAATTACAGCACCAGGCCGCACTGATTGCCGAACCCATGCGCGCATTGATGGATCTGGTGTACTTGCGTAAACAGCCATGGCAGGGATTGGATTATTTGGTAGAAGGGCTGCGGATTGACGAGCAGGCGATCAAAGGCGTGTCTTCATTAAATATCTCAATGCTTTTGGATGTTTATAAAGGAAAGCGTGAACAGGTGTTTATTAAAGAACTATTGAGGTCATTAGGATTTTGATTGATTTAATTCAAAAGCGACTGGTTGAATACAAAGTATCAACCCCTATTGAGGAGGAGAATGCCCTCAAGGAAATCGTACAGGAGATTATGTTGTTTGCGTTATGGCGGGCAGAATTTTTTGAAGTGGCAGCATTTCAAGGCGGGGCCAGTTTAAGAATTTTGCACGGCATCAACCGTTTTTCTGAGGACATCGGTTTCATTTTGCGCAATCCAGATTCAAAATTTATCTGGCAACCTTATTTGGAAAAACTTGTTGAGACTTGCAGAGAATTTGGGATTGAGCCCGAAGCACTGGACAAGAAACATATGGATAAAAATGTGAGGACTGCGCTTATTAAAGATGATTCGATTGCGAATCAATTAAACTTAAGTTTTATGAATAATCAAAAAGGTAAAAAATTAACAATTAAGCTGGAAATTGATTGTAATCCTCCGCCTGGATCTGATTTTGAGTATACCTATTTGGATTTTCCAGTTGATTTTGAGGTTTGTCATCAGGATGTAAGTAGTAATTTTGCGTTAAAGACGCATGCTTTATTATGCCGACCTTATCTAAAGGGTCGTGACTGGTATGATTTTAATTGGTATATCGCGCAGGGCGTTACGCCAAACCTGGAATTATTACAGAATGCGCTCAATCAATTTGGCCCATGGGAGGGAAAAAAGGTAGAGATCAATCGTGAATGGCTAGTGGCAGCGCTTGGTGAGAAGATGTCTTCGATTAACTGGAAAGATGCGGGAGAAGACGTCGCGCGATTTTTAAAGCCAGTTGAGCAGAAAAGTTTAGAGCTTTGGAGTGAGAAGTTTTATATGGGTAAATTAAAGAAACTAGAAGAATTATTTAAAAAATAATCGTTTTCTTTTGTACCAAGATACTAATAAGATATGTAAATGGGAATAAATCTTTAAGTGCCTCAGAGATTTTCATTAAGCATTACTTGAATTATGAAAATTCATATTTTAAATGACCTGCATATCGAATTTGGTGAATTTAAAATTCCTGAAACCGATGCGGATGTCATTGTCTTGGCGGGAGATATTGGTGTGGGAACACAAGGGCTTGCCTGGATCGAATCACAAAATTTGTGCAAGCCGGTAATTTATGTTCCTGGAAATCATGAATTTTATCATCACGATATAAGTATGATTGATGAGTTAAAGGCCAAGTCTCCAGAAAATGTGCATGTATTAAATGATGATGCCGTTACTATAAGCGGCGTACGTTTTCTCGGCAGTATTTTGTGGACTGATTTTCTTTTGTTCGGTGAAGCGGATAAATATTTTTCAGTTCAATGCGCTCGCAAGGGCATGTCTGATTTCGAGATTATTAAAAATAATGGCAAGCGATTCACACCGGAAGATTCTATTGAATTGCATGAAAAAAGCCGTGGTTGGTTGAGCTGCATGTTATCAGAACCATTTGATGGCAAAACCGTTGTTGTGACTCACCATGCACCTTCATCGAAATCTGTTCCACCACGTTTTGTAAAAGATTTATTAACGCCGGCATTTGCCAGTAACCTGGAAGGGTTAATGGATGGAAACAGGGCTGCTTTGTGGGTGCACGGCCACACCCACGATGGTTTTGATTACGAGGTTTTCGGAACTCGTGTGATCTGTAATCCTCGCGGTTATGTAAGCTATGAAGAAAATTTAAAGTTTAATCCCGGGCTGGTAGTGGAAGTGTAAACATTCAAAAAACAAGAAAACCAACCATTTTGGCTTAAATATTATATATCCAGGTTCCATGCTGATGACGCCATGCTTGCCGAAATCGGTTTTTTAAGCCCTCCCTAAGGTTATTAAGTCGGCTTATTTTTTCTTTCTCCAGCGCCAGGCGGTTGTTTAAAACACGCCTCACTACATTTTTCTGCCATCTCGGCATCTTCAGGCCTGTCATTCTCTTTGTAAATTTTAGCGGCCTCACTGTAGGCATGGGCCGCTTTTGTAAAATCCCTTTTTTCCTTATCGGGATGACTTTCATAATAATGACCGAGTCCCATGCCAGCATCGGCGATGCCATTAGTGAGTGCCGCCTGGTACCAGCGCATGGTTTCATTAATGCTTTTATTTACCCCACGACCATCGGCATAACAGGCGCCGACTGCATACTGGGCCTGGGCATGCCCGCGTTTGGCCGCTTTCCTGAACCAATGGGCAACCAGTTCTTCGTCTTTGTAGGTGCCGTGACCATTGGCAAACATTCGGGCTAACTGGTATTGGGCGCGGGAGTAGCCTTTTTCGGCCAGGACCGACATTTTTTTGAACGCTTCTTGATAGTACATGCGATCAAAAAGAACCATCGCCTCCTGGTAACGATCCCAGTCAGGCCGTTCATTATGTTTACTTTGATGCAGCCAGATACCCACGGCCACAAAGGGCGTAGCGATCAGTAACTGGATGGCATAGGTTTTCAGAAACCAGGTAACCAGGGTAATAGCCAGTAATGTGTAGATCAACACAAAGTAAGTAACGACAGGGATACCAGCAATGGCATTAAGCGTGTGTAACCAGGGTTCATCTTCGGTTAAGGGCCGCTCTTCCGGTATAAGATTTTCTTTAACCCACTTGCGGCGATCTCGAAACAAGAGCAGTCCGACGGATAAACCAAATATGGCACCGGACAGGTGGGCGGTGTAATTGATATTGCTTGTATCGCGGAAAAAAATAAAATCAAGCAAATCCCAACCGACATTCCAGATGATCAGTGCCCACAAGGGATAGCTCAACACACCGACAAAAATAAAAAAGAAGTAAAAGTAATTGATCTTGACGCGGGGGGCGAGGTAGGCAGCCAGTACCATCATGGCAGTGACCACCCCGGATAACCCAAGTGTGGCGCCGGTGATTTCTCCAAATTGCAGCAAGCTGCCCAGGAAACCAATAAACAGGGCCGAGCTAAGAATTAACAGGGTATAGATAATGCCGCCTACGATGGCCTCTACTACCAATCCAAAAGAAACAAAAAAGAATAAGTTGCCGATCGCATGGCCCCAGTCGGCGTGGGCAAACGATGAGCTCAACATTTTTAGTGGATTAAAATTGCCCTGCTCTTGCCAAAGGCGGCCCGTGAGATACCCGGGTGCCTGGGCCGCAAAGGAGCGGTAGTAGCGCAAAAATTCCTGGGCCGATTCTTCATCTCCCGCATTGCGAATGGTGTCGACATACCACTTCACGTGTTTTTCGGGAAGGGTCCACATATAGGTATGAGAAAGCACCTCCCAACAGGGCGTGTCTTCTTGCATATATTTTTTTTCGACAAATTCTACTGCCGTCTCAATTTCCCCGGTGCAATAAGCGACTGCAGAATCGACAACCTCTTGTTCATTACTTTCCTGGGCTGCGTAAATAACGATAACGAATATAGACACAAAAACGGTTATCCAGGGGAAACGTGTGAGCTTGATGCGAGGGCGGTAGGGTATGAACATCTGTGGTCAAGTGTCCTGTACTGGATATGAATCTAGTATAGTATGTAGATCTTATACAGGAGAGGTTAGTAATGTAATTTACTGAAATAATGGAATAAATAACAATAAGGAGAATAAGAAAATGAAGCTAAAATTGTTGTTGGTATTGATTGTTCTTTTCTTAAACACGGCCTGCGTTGATTTAGGTATTGTTGATTCTCAGGCAGACTGGCCCGCACGCCAGGTACGGTCAGATGTGAAAAATTATAGTGGAGAAAAATCTAAAGCAAGCACTGCAAAGATTAAAGTAAATCAGATTTCGTTATCTCAAAAAGTTGTAGATGAACGAACCTTTGCTATTCCGCCCCTGGACAAGAACCAACGACATCATATTGAAGCCGATTTTTCAGATATTTCAAATGCATCGAATAATAATTTACGTGATGTCTACCGGGTTGATACCAGGATTACACGAGCTGACTGGAATATTCTAAATAACCAAAGCCTGAAACCTGTTTTTAATTCCAATTTACCAATAGTTATTGTTAATTCTCTCAATACGACCATTGTTGATGAGCCAGCAATCCCGGCAAAAATGGATATTATAAAGAATAAGCAAGTGTTTAAAGGTTCGATAAAAAAGGCCAAGGCAAAAGCCAATATAGTACATCCACCATTTTGGCAACCTCGAAATTATGTCACTGACACGCCAAATGTATATTCGGGTAACATAGAAATAGAAATAAGGGGTAAAAGTTCACAGGGTTTTTGTAAAAAACAATACAAAATAGAAACCCAGTTTGGGGATGGCAGTAATAGAAACGTGCAGTTATTGGGGATGCCATCAGAAAATGACTGGATCCTGCACGCGCCTTATTCTGACAAGACACTCATCCGAAACAAGCTGGTATATACAATATGGGAACAAATGGGCTGGTATGCACCTCGAACCCGGTATGTAGAGTTATTGATCAGTAAAAATGGACTGGGTGAAGTGGCAGAGGATTGTCAGAATATTGCTAATTCATTCTGGCTGTACCTTCTAAATAAAAAAATGGCGGGGCTTTATGAGTACAATGGCCTGTACTTGTTAGTAGAAAAAATAAAGCGAGATGCAAATAGAGTTAATATCACAAAGCTGAAATCCAGTGACAATACCGAGCCTGCCATAAGTGGCGGGTACTTACTTAAAATAGACAAGAAGGACTCGGGTGATACAGAGGGCAACCAATATTTTAAAAGTGATCGAGACACAAGGATTTTTCATGTCGATCCCAAGCCTAGTAAAATTACATCAGTACAGAAAACCTGGATAAAAAACCATATAAATGAGTTTGAGGATGTTTTGACAGGGGTAAATTTCGCTGATCCAGTAAATGGTTACAGGAAATATATTGATGTTGAATCATTTGTTGATTTCTTTTTACTCCAGGAGTATTTCAAAAATATTGATGGGTTTCGTATCAGTACCTATTTTTATAAGGATAGAAATCAAAAAATAAAAATGGGCCCCGCATGGGACTTTAATCTTTCGTCAGGTAATGCATATTACTGTAATGGCGCAAGCACCACAGGCTGGTACAAAGATACACAAGGCTGCGGAAGCGAGATTCCATTGTGGTGGGCACGCTTGCTTTCAGATCCCTGGTTTAAGGATCAGTTGGGAAATCGGTGGACTTTATTGCGCAACACTACATTTTCTGAAGGGAATCTTAATGCGATAATTAATAATAATAAGAATTATATTAATGAAGCTGCGCGACGAAATTTTGCACGTTGGGATGTGCTGGGAAAATATCTATGGCCGAACCCCGTTTACCCGGCAACCTATGACGAAGAAATTACTAATTTAAAAAATTGGTTATCCGGGAGACTGGTTTGGATAGATAATAATTTACCTCTAATCAGTCCTTGATAAGAGAAGAGGGAAGGGTGGTATTTCAGCCGGGTAGACCACCTTTAGATTTTTGAAGGATGCCTGGAGTCAGGGTTTCAAAACCAGGGGCCGAACAAATTTGTTCAGAACCCCTGGTCTTGGTTCTTTAATGGGCATTCAAATACTGAGTAATTAAACTATGAGTGGTCGAAGGACTGAATATGAATTTCTACAATCAATATAAAATTCCTTTACTGCTACTGGCGATTTACCTAATCGTTTTTACCCTCGCCGCCATAAATCCCTATGACCGTGCAGTCTGGTGGGCCGAGAATATTCCCTCGTTAATTGTGGTGGCTGCACTGGTATTACTGGCCCCCAGGTTCCGTTTCTCCGACACCAGTTATGCCCTGATGTCGGTATTTATTATCCTGCATACTATTGGCGGCCATTACACATTCGAGCGGGTGCCGTTTGACTGGGTGACCGAGCTATTCGGATTTGAGCGTAACCACTTCGATCGCCTGGCGCATTTTTCCGTGGGTTTTTATGCTTATGCCATAGCCGAGCTGTTGATGACCAAACGCCTGGTCCGTAGTCGCTGGCTTATTGCCTTGTTCCCGGTATTTGCCATTGTCACGGTTGCCGGTGTTTATGAAATCTTCGAATGGCAATATGCCATTTCTGCAGATGCCGATGCAGGCCTCGCGGTGCTGGGTTCCCAGGGTGATACCTGGGATGCCCAGAAGGATATCCTGGCCGATACCCTGGGTGCGATCCTGGTCATGAGCCTGTTTTTTTATCAACATCGGCAAGAGCTAACCACTCTTGGCAAGCATTAGTACAGGGCGGTTAGGGGCAGACAGAACGGGCCAGGTATTGAATTGGCACTTGTCGATGGCTCGAGCCGAGGAGTGGGGTAGCTTGCGCCGCGACCCAATATGACCGCGTGTCACGGCATTCAGTTGAGTTTTTCGCGATTTTTACCCATCTCGACGTGGTGAACTTGCCTTCAAAACCCTCCAGCAACCTGGTCAGTACTTTGATTTGTCCTTCATACAAGGGCGCTTTGGTGAAGTGTGGCCAGTGAGAATTTTAAATTTCATCGATAATAAACTCGGTTTTTTCCCGGTGTTCCTGTATAAAACACAGTTACCCCATTATACTTAAAGAGAAAAACGTCTTAGCAGAAAGACGGGGCAGCATGGAAAATTACACCATACGAAAGAGAATCGGGTGGATGGATCCATTATTTAGTGACCTCATAAGCATGATGAGGAGCCGTTTTATTGTTTTGCTCCCTGTTGTTTTAATGCTTGTGTATGCCTCATGGGTTTACAGTAACCCGGCCTATGTGAATGCCACGGAATTAACGGGCCGGGTCGTGCGTACTGGAAGTGGTACCGGGATTGCCGATGCCACTGTCCACCTGCTCGGGCCTGACAATGTCGGTATGGATATTGCCTCGACCAACAAGGACGGGAGCTATACCATCGATCTCGGTGTTCTGGAGGATAAGGAGCTGGCCAATTTGGGGGCTTTTTCCCTGGAGGCTATAGTGAACGGAAAATATAAAAAGCGAATCAGGTTGGGTAGGGGGCTCAAGCTGGATGGGACTGTTATCAGGTTCAGGGACATTAGGCTGCCCTGAAGTTTTTCACCCGTGTGGTTGTTGGAAGCCAGCGCTCAACAAGTTGCGCGGGGTCTGAGCACTGTGGAACCTCTTCGAGTTTCGTAACCCTTCGGGCCACTCCCCTGGTCTGACCCGAATGGCGCTGACTTAAGCCCAATAAGTCTTTTGTGTAGGTTGGACTGAGGAACGAAGTCCAACAGCGGCGCTTTATTTAGTACTTGCGTTGGACTTCGTCCCTCAGTCCAACCTACGGAAAACTATGTTTAAACCAGATATTAGACTTAAGTAAGTGTCATTATGGTCTGATCCCGGTTAATACTTTTTTATTCAGTGCCTCATCGCCAATCAAATGAAAAATCCGAAAATCAATATCGGTTTAATTAATCCCAAAAGCCCGGAGAATGTCAGCGCGGTGATGCGAGCTGCCGGTAACTTTCGAGTGGACAGCGTTGTTTATACCGGCGAGCGTTATCCCCGGGCGGTCAGGTTGAATCCGGATATTCCAAAAATGAGCCGACAGGTCGGCCAGGCTATTCCATTATCTGGTGTTAGTAATATTCTGGATAATGGTGTGGCTGCTAAACTGCAAATCATTTGCGTTGAATTTGCCGAGAACGCGATACCGTTACCCGGGTATCAGCATCCCGATAATGCCTTTTATATTTTTGGGCCCGAAGACGGGTCTATTAGCCAGGATGTGATCGACCGGGCAGATGCAGTTGTTTATGTGCCTACCAATGGTTGCATGAACCTGGCAGCCACGGTTTACGTGGTGCTTTATGATCGTTTAGTGAAATCTTCGGCTTCGCATGGGCTGGCTCTTGATAATAATTCACTCATTCGTTCGAGCCGGGATCGAAATAATAATGTCAAGGTCAGGTAACCCGTGTAAACTTTTCAATCAGAATATTTTATTTCGGGAGGCGATTGGCATGAAGCATAACAACTATTTATCACGTTCTTTTATGTCTACCCTGCTGATTTTATTTGTCCTGATCCTGCCCGGTTGTAGCATAGGAAGTGTCCCATCCACCGATGCGATTTGTACCAGTGGCGGCGATGTGCGATTTGCTGTCATTGGTGACTACGGCTCAGGGAGCAGGCACGAGTGGGGCGTGTCCGAATTGGTCAAGCGCTGGAAACCCGATTTTGTTACAACGGTTGGGGACAACAACTACCCGGAAGGCTCGCCTGACACAATCGATAAAAATATTGGCCGGTATTACCAGGAATTCATCAGCCCCTACCGGGGCAAGTACGGGCCTGGCGCTGAGGTAAATCGTTTTTTTCCAATCCCGGGCCATCGAGACTGGGATACGGATGAGTTGGCCACTTATCTCAACTATTTCGAGTTACCTGGTAATGAACGCTATTACGATTTTGTCGCCGGCCCGGTACACTTTTTCATGCTCGACACTGATACGCGCGAGCCCGATGGCGCTGTTGTAGATTCGGTGCAGGCACGCTGGCTCAAAAAACAGTTACAAGCGTCAACGTCTCCCTGGAAACTTGTTTACGCCAGCCATGCACCTTACACCTCGCACACGGTTGAGGATATTTACCGGATGCGCTGGCCTTTTGCGGCGTGGGGGGCCAATGCCTTGCTTTCAGGTTACTACCATGTGTACGAGCGTTTAAGCGTTGATGGTATCCCGTACTTCATCAACGGGGCTGGAGGCAGTACGGTAAGTTACTTCGGAAAAATCGATCCCGCCAGCAAGGTCCGTTACCGAAATGATTTCGGGGCCATGTTGGTTACGGCGAATAAATCCACGATTTGTTTTGACTACTACAATACCCACGGCAAGCGCATCGACAGTTTCTCGGTGCGAAAGTAATAATCGAATAAATTTTATGTTTAGTTTTATCACCAACTGGTGGCACGATCGCATTGTTAAACAATCACAAATTACCGATGCCCAATGGACTAATGCATTTTCGCGTTTGCCGTTACTTGATCGACTGACAAAAACGGAACGTGCGCGACTGCAGCGGTTAGCGATTCTGTTTATGCACAAAAAAGCTATCCATGGCGCCCATGGACTGGTTGTCACCGATGAGATGGTGTTGGCGATTGCCCTGCAGGCTTGTTTGCTGATTCTTTATCTCGACATCCACTGGTTTGATGGTTGGGTTGAGATTATTGTTTACCCCGGGGGTTATGCCGCCACGCGTAATGTCACCGATGAGGCGGGCGTGGTGCACCAGGTAAGTAATGCCATGCTCGGCGAGGCGTGGCAGCGGGGCCCGGTGATTTTATCCTGGCAGGCAACCGCCAATGCCGGTGCCCTTGATGGCGAAAACCTGGTGCTCCACGAGTTTGCCCACAAACTGGATATGTTGACCGGCTCGGCCAATGGTTTTCCGCCAATCCACAAGAACATGGATGTGGATCAATGGACGGACACCTTTACCGCTGCTTTTGCGGATTTTCAGGCCAAAGCCGCGGCCGGTATTGATATCGGTATTAATACTTATGGTGCCAGTGACCCGGCCGAGTTTATTGCCGTGTTGAGCGAAGTATTTTTTGAGCAACCAAAGGTCATCCAAAACCGCTATCCCCAGGTATATGACTTGCTGCGACAATTTTATCGCCAGGACCCCATGGTTTAAATAAACAAGCGTCGTAACTAACAAGCTAAAGCCGGGTATACTCACGCCATGCAATTTCTGATTTTCGCTTCAATCTTCCTGCTGGTCATGGTGCTAATGAATGTTTACATCTGGCGGCGTTTTCTGCGCCTGCTTGCCTATGACAAAAAAGGCGTCCTGCTGGTTATACCTGTAGCACTGTTGCTTGGTGATTTATTTTTCATAACTGATATTGCCACAGATATTATTCCTGATTCGCCGGCCTTGTATATTATCTCCAGTAGTTTTGTTGGCATTACCTTCATGCTGTTCGTGGTGGCCCTGGTTTACGACTTGACCATCACTGTGTCAAAACGGGTACCGGTGGATCATAGTCGACGCCGGACCTTAAAACTGATTTTTGATGTGACCATGCTGGTGGCGGCCTTTGCCTACCTGTTGCGGGGATTTAGCCAGGGCATTAAATTTCCCGAAGTAAACAAGGTACGGGTACAGGTAAAAGATTTTCCACTGGACAAGTTCAACCTTGTCCAGCTAACAGATGTCCATGTGGGCAGAACCATTAAGCGGGAGTTTGTGAAGCGCCTGGTGCAAGAGACCAACCAACTCAAACCCGACATAGTCGTCATTACCGGTGACCTGGTAGATTTGCCGATTGTTCGTATTAAGCATGATCTCAAGCCACTAAAAGATTTGCAGGCACCGACCTATTTTATCCTGGGCAATCACGAGTATTTCCATGGCGTAAACGACACCGTGGCTTATATCAGGGAGCTGGGCATTACCCCGTTATTAAACGAGCATGTGGTGATTGGCAATGCCGGGCAACAGTTTAATCTTGTGGGCCTGACGGATATCATTGGCAGGCGCGTAAATGCTTATGCACCGGATACGGCCGCTGCATACAACGGCCTCGATCAATCAAAACCATGCATTGTCCTGGCCCATCAGCCCAAAATGATTAGCGAAATGGATAACTACCGTTATGACTTGATGTTAAGCGGCCATACCCATGGCGGCCAGATTTTTCCGTTTGGTTTGTTGGTGATGGCTGCCCAGCCTTACCTGGCGGGTTTACATCGTGTTGCCCCGGGTCGACAAATTTTTGTCAGTCGCGGCACGGGTTACTGGGGACCACCACTACGATTTTTGGCGCCCAGTGAAATCAGCCAGGTTATTATTGAGCCTGCATGATCAATTAAAAGAATGTCCCAAACCCTCGTTATCCAGTCCCACCGATCTCCCCTGCCTTATTCCTGGATTGAATCTTGTCTTGAATCAGTGCGACATTGGTGCGGGATGAATCAATATAAATATCAATTCATCGGCGATGAGTTATTTGAAAATGTGACTGGCGATATTTTAGAAAAAACTCGGCAACAAAAGGTCATCGCTGCTGATCTTGCCCGCTTGTTCGCGCTTCAGGATGCTTTGCTAAATAACCAAACGGTGGTTTGGCTGGATGCAGATTTTTTAATTTTCAGTCCGGAGAAATTTGTATTACCGGATCAGTCCTATGCAGTGGGTCGGGAAGTGTGGGTACAGCAAGATAAAAACGGCAAACTTAAAGCTTACAAAAAAGTCCACAACGCGTTTTTAATGTTTCGCCGGGGCAATAGTTTTCTGGATTTTTATGCCGATACCGCCCAGCGACTTTTGGAGCAGAACCAGGGCGCCATGCCACCGCAGTTTATTGGCCCGAAATTACTCACGGCCTTACATAACGTCACCAATCTGCCGGTGCTGGAAACCGCCGGCATGTTTAGCCCCATGGTGATTAAAGATATAATTCAGGGGCAAGGGCCGGCTTTAGAATTGTTTCAAACCCAGTCACCGGCAACCATTACCGGGGTCAATGTTTGTATTTCCAGTCTTGATAAAAACGAAGTGACGGCATCCGAAATGAATCTACTGATTGAATTATTGCTGGCGCAGGCGCATTAATAATGCACAATAAAAAACGCTGACGGTGGGCAATGCCCACCTTACAAAGGCTGCTGGCGCATAAACTGGAACAGGCATATTAATACAGGCCAGGTGTGCTGAGTTTAAAAAGCGGTAGCCCAATCAGGCAACCTGCCCGGCACACCATCCCGATGACCAGGCCCATTGAAAATTATATCCCCCCAGCCAGCCAGTAACGTCTACAACTTCGCCGATAAAATACAAGCCAGTCACTGTTCTTGTTTCCATGGTTTTACTGGAAAGGGCGTCACAATCAACACCGCCCAGTGTGACTTCGGCGGTACGATAACCTTCGGTATTATTGGGTTTAATAATCCATGATTGCAGTTGCTGTTGAAGAATTAATATTTGTTTTTTTGATAATGCCTGTAAGGGACTGTTGGCTAAATCGCTATCCAGCAGGGTGCCTATGACCCGCCTGGGCAAGTATTGGGCCAGCCAGGTTTTGAGTAATTGTTTCGGGTGTTGTGCCTGGGCAGTGTTTATTGCTTCTGCCAGGTTTAAATCGGGTAACAAATTCATATGAATTGTTTCTCCCGGCAACCAGTAGGATGAAATTTGTAAAATGGCCGGGCCACTTAAGCCGCGGTGGGTAATTAATATATTCTCCCGGAAACTTTGAGTTTTACTTTCGTTGCCCACCAGGCAATCAATGGAGATGCCCGATAATGGCGCGAAGCGATCTTTGTCTGCTGGCTGCAGGGTAAAGGGCACGAGCCCGGCGGTGGTGGGCCATATTTTAATGCCGAACTGTTCGGCAATTTTATAACCCAGGGGTGTAGCGCACACTTTCGGGAAAGATAAACCACCGCTGGCGACGACTAAAGACTCGGTCTGGTAATTTTGTTTTTTAGTTTGAATCAGAAAATCGCGCTTACCATTTTCTGATTTTTTAATATTTTTAATTTCAGTGTTAAGTTTTATGCTGACACCCACTTGCTCACACTCAGTGAGCAACATCGTCATAATATCTTTAGCACTGTTATCACAAAATAACTGGCCGTGCTCCTTTTCGTGAAAATTAATTCCATGTTGTTTGACTAATTCAATAAAATCCCATTGGCTATACTTGCTGATTGCGGATTTACAAAAATGCCTGTTATGGGAAATGTAATTGTCGGCGCTGATTTGAGTATTGGTAAAGTTACAACGGCCGCCGCCAGACATGAGTATTTTTTTACCGGCCCGGTTGGCATGATCCAGCACGACGACTTTGCGCCCCCGCTTGCCCGCTGTTATGGCACACATGAGACCGGCGGCACTGGCGCCTATAATAAGTATATCTATTTGGCTGGTTTTATCGGATTGGGCTGGCATGTGGCGATCAGCTTAACCTCTGTAAGATTGCTTTGTCAGTTTTTTCACCAGGGCCAGCCAACAACCAATATAATCAATCGTTAGTTTTTATGAAAACCCAAAAGCCAAAACATCGCTTTAAAATACCTGCCCATATCCGTTGGATAGCCCAGGACAGTAATGGTGCCTGGTGGGGATATACGGTGGAACCGCATCGTAATGATTTTGGTTGGTATGAAAATGAAGTAGGAGACCATATTCGTTTGGGACAGGCGGAAGCGACTGGTTGGCAAGTTTCCCTGCGGAAGGTCGAAAATCGTGACTGAGCGCGAGATATATCCCAGGAAAAACTATTTGGCTTTAGGTATAGGCTATCATTTCCATATCCTATATAAGCAATTTCTGATATACTCCGCGGCTTTTTGACCCGGCCCGACCGGTTCACGTCTTAATTTTCCGAGGATAACCATGTTCAAGCTTGGTTGCACTAGCCACGTATGCTTTAAAAACGAAATTTTGTCTGGTTTAACCGTGGCCCTGGCCCTGGTGCCAGAGGCCGTGGCGTTTGCCTTTGTGGCCGGGGTTGATCCCCTGGTGGGTTTGTATGCCGCCTTCATGGTTGGCTTGTTAGCGGCCATTTTTGGTGGCCGGCCGGGCATGATTTCCGGTGCCACGGGTGCCATGGCCGTGGTCATGGTCGCCCTGGTGGCCGAGCATGGGGTGCAATACCTGTTTGCTGCGGTGGTGTTGACCGGTGTGATCCAGATCGGCGCCGGTGCCCTGCGGCTGGGCAAGTTTATTCGCATGGTGCCATACCCGGTGATGCTGGGTTTTGTGAATGGCCTGGCCATTGTTATATTTCTGGCCCAGTTACAAAGTTTTCAAGTGAACTCAGTGGATGGCGCCAAACAATGGCTAACCGGTGAACCGCTGATGATTTTTGCCGGCCTGATCATTCTCACCATGTTAATTATTCATTATTTACCAAAACTGACGGGTGCGTTTCCAGCTTCGTTGGCGGCAATTATTGCCGTGAGTTTGCTGGTGATTGGCCTGGACCTGGATACAGCCACCGTCGGTGACCTGGCCAGTATCAAGGGTGGCTTACCTGAATTTAATTTCCCGTCGGTACCGTTTAACCTAACGACCCTGGGCATTATTTTGCCCTACGCATTTATCCTGGCAGCGGTAGGTTTGATTGAGTCGTTACTGACTTTGAGCCTGATCGATGAAGTCACCGGTACACGTGGTCGCGGCAACCGTGAGTGTGTCGGCCAGGGCATTGCCAATACGGTGACCGGTTTTTTTGGCGGTATGGGTGGTTGCGCCATGATTGGCCAGAGCATGATTAATGTAAATTCCGGCGGTCGCCAGCGTTTATCCGGCGTGTCGGCGGCGATATTCTTGTTAATATTTATACTGTTTGCTTCACCACTGATTGAACGTATTCCCATGGCCGCCCTGGTAGGTGTCATGTTTATTGTGGTCATGGCCACCTTCGAGTGGTCGAGCCTGCGTATACTGAGAAAAATACCCGCCAGTGATGCCTTTGTTTTATTCCTGGTTTCAGCCGTGACGGTGTTTACAGATTTAGCGATTGCCGTGGTGGTGGGTGTCATTATCTCGGCCCTGGTATTTGCCTGGGAACATGCCAAGCATATTAATATTAAATCCTATGATGACGAGCAGGGCTCACGTGTCCATGAGCTTAATGGCCCACTGTTTTTTGGTTCTGTGAAAAATTTCCTGGAGTTGTTTGACCCGGAAAATGATCACGATGAAGTGATTATTGAATTTCAGAATTCTCGGGTCTCGGATCATTCGGCCATTGAGGCCATCGATACCCTGGCGGAGAGATACATCAAGGCGGGCAAAAAATTACATTTGCGCCACTTGAGCGAAGAATGCCGGGGATTGTTAAAAAAGGCCGGTAACCTGGTGGAGGTCAACGTACTGGAAGATCCCCAATACCATGTGGCCGATGATCAAATTGCCTAAAAGAAATAAATTAACGAGATAACCCGGAAGAATAATTTTGCGAAATTATGGGGTGAAAAAATTTATTGTATGGCCCCGTTATAAGCTTTTATGACCAATTATTGGCTTTTATGACCAATTAATACAGAAATTCTGGTATAATCCACTTTCAAGATCTGGTGTACTCGGTCTACACCTCGGTTTGTATCTATGGTTAACGTGGTAATTCAACCCGTTTCCCCTCGAAAACGAAAACTAGTTTCCGCCTGGACCGTTCCATGCTCAAGCATGTGCTTCTGGTAGCAGGCTGAATCCCAAACATATTTTGGAGAATATCTTACATGTCATTTGAATCCCTCGGCCTATCGGCCGAATTGCTCCGTGCTGTATCTGAAAAAGGTTACGACACGGCCACCCCCATACAACAACAGGCCATACCTATTATTCTAGAAGGTCGTGACCTCATGGGCGGTGCCCAAACCGGTACCGGTAAAACCGCTGGTTTTACCCTGCCGTTATTACAACGATTAATGTCGGCCCACAAGGAAGTAAAAGGCCGCCGGCCCATTCGCGCCCTGGTGTTGACACCCACGCGAGAACTGGCTGCCCAGGTGGCTGAAAGCGTGGCCACCTACGGCAAACACTTGCCGTTGAAATCCACCGTCGTTTTTGGTGGGGTCAGCATTAATCCGCAAAAAGATAAAATAAACAGGGGTGTCGATGTCCTGGTTGCGACCCCGGGCAGGTTACTGGATCACGTTGGCCAACGATCCGTTGACCTGTCAAAAGTGGAAATCCTGGTACTTGATGAAGCGGATCGCATGCTCGACATGGGTTTTATTCGTGATATTCGTAAAGTACTCGCATTAATGCCGAAACAAAAACAAACGTTGTTATTCTCAGCCACGTTTTCAAGTGAAATTAAAAAACTGGCCAATGGTTTATTGAAGTCACCGGAGCTGATTGAAGTGGCGCGGGAAAATAAGGCTGCCGAAAGTGTTACCCAGGTGGTGCACCCGGTTGATAAAAACCGTAAACGTGACTTACTTTCTGCCCTGATTGGCGGTAATGACTGGAAGCAGGTGCTGGTATTCACCCGGACCAAGCACGGCGCTAACCGCCTGGCTGACCAACTGGACAAGGATGGCATTACGACTGCGGCCATTCATGGCAACAAAAGCCAGGGTGCCCGCACCCGGGCACTGGCTGATTTCAAATCTGGCAAGGTACGTGTACTGGTGGCAACGGATATTGCTGCTCGTGGTATTGATATCACCCAGTTGCCACATGTGGTCAATTACGAATTACCGAACGTTGCTGAAGATTATATTCATCGTATCGGCCGCACGGGCCGTGCTGGTCATGAAGGTGAAGCCATGTCACTGGTGTGTGTTGATGAGCTCAAGTTACTTAAAGATATCGAGCGACTCTTAAAACACGAGATCCCCAAGGTCATGTTTGAAGGTTATGAGCCTGACCCTTCCATTAAACCAGAGCCTATTAACAAAGGCCGGGGTGGCAGGCCGGGCGGTAGACCAAGTAGTGGACGACGACATTCCCATAAACAGGAACCTCAAAAGCACAGGGGCCGAAGATCACAGTCTTCGGCTTATGCATCAAGAAGCAACCGATCTAGTGGCAATGTCAAGACCAGTGGTAATGCCAACGGTAATTCAAGACAAAGCCAACCACGAGGATATTAAATTATGGAAGAAGAAATAAAAAACGAAAAGGAAGACATTAAAAACAAGTTTAAATACCGGGTCGAAATGGTTGAAAAGACCACCCCCCCGGAAGGACTGACTGGTGATAACTGGTATCGTTACGTTGTTGGCCAGGGCACCTCGAAAGTCGAAGGTAAAAAACCAGGTACCCTTAAGGGCGTTACCCAGCATGCCGAGGTTTTTGCCAGTGAGCTTAATCTACGACGGGGCGGTGGTAGCTCAGCTTATGCGCCCCGCAAGAAGACTTAATATCCCCGGTTTAGTTTTTTTGGATCCATTTTTTTGATAGGCGGTAGTCATGACCAATCATGACTATTTTCTATCTATTTTTGTCTGCGCTGTTTTAATCTTGTCTGGAATCCACAGGCACAACTCTCCCGATGTTTATTTCCAAAGTTTCTAACCTGGCTTGCCCCATAGATGGCGAGCGCCTGGATCTGCATGAAAAACAGCTTGTCTGTAAAAACGGCCATAGTTTTGATGTATCCAGGCAAGGTTATGTGAATTTATTACCGGTTCAACATAAACGTTCAAAAGAACCCGGTGACAGCAAAGAAATGGTGATTGCGCGAACAGAATTTTTAAATTCTGGTTTTTATGAGCCGGTTGCTGATAAGTTAACTGAAATGCTTCTAGCCAGACTTTTAGACAATCATTCGAGTCTGCAAGAGGCCTGCCTGCTGGATGCGGGTTGTGGTGAGGGTTATTATCTTGATTTCATATTTAATAGTCTAAAGTTTAAAGATTTTAACAGCAAACTTTCCTTGATTGGCCTGGACATCTCAAAACCTGCGATCGCCAGCGCAGCAAAAAGGAATAATAAAATAAGCTGGATCGTTGGCACTAATCGGCAACCACCGGTGCTTGAAAATAGTGTGGATATTATTTTATGTGTTTTTGGATTTCAAAATTTCGCAGGATTCAGAAAAATATTAAAAGCAGACGGTAAAATTATTCTTGTCGATCCCGGTGCTGATCACTTAAAAGAATTGAGAGAAATTATTTATAATGATCCTAAAATAACTGAAGCACCTGGTTCCTGTTTGGCCGAAGAAAATGGATTGCGAGTCTCAGATGAGCAGTCACTGTTATATAAAACTACTATAAATAATAACGAACAAATTAAAAACCTGTTATTGATGACGCCGCACTTTTACCGGGCGAATAAAACGGGCAGAGAGGTTGCGCTTGAATTACAGGAGATAGATATAACGGTAGAAATGGTATTCAGGGTGTTAGAAAAAAAATAAGCTTGTCATAGTCACAATAATAAATCTTCTTCTATGGGGTGCCAGGCACTGGCCACATCAATCAGCGTTTTAGCGGTGAGGGCAGGCACACCATAAACCTCAGCATAAACACCGTTATCCTTCTTAACTTTATCGAGCAGCATGGCAAAATCGCCATCACCAGATAATAAAACAATCGTATCTACTACTGTTGCGGTCTCCATGATATCAATGGTAATGCCGACATCCCAATCACCCTTGGCTGAGCCATCGCTGCGCTGGATAAAGGGTTTTAATTTTACCGTAAAGCCTATGTGCTTGAGGGCATCCTGGAATTTGGTTTGCTTGTCATCACCACGGTAAATCGCATAAGCGGTTGCAGATACAATTTCGCCCTCGGCACTGATTCGCTGCCAGAGTTCCCGGTAATTAAACTGGCGGTCATAGGCCTGGCGCGTGGTGTAGTAGATGTTTTGCACATCTGCAAAAATTGCAATTTTTTTCATTTGATTGTTTCAGGGAAGCGGCAGGTTACCGCCGACCGTGTTAGGGACATGATATATAGCATGAAATTTTATTTGATTGAACACCTTTCAATAACTTTGTATGGTTATGTCTGCGTACAAAAAGCAAGTATAATACCCGTAAATTATTTCCGGGTTATATATTGATTAAAAAGTTAGTTTTCGCGTCAAGCATGCTCAAAACAGGAAAAATGCCTGAATTATAGTCATACAATTATAAGAAATGGGCTTTTTTCTCCCCTATACTAAAATAAATGGATAATATATTCCGTATTTGGAAACGTGCTCCATGACGCTACTCAAACAAGTCTTCAGCAGACTGGTTGAGCCCGCCGACAGTATTGTCAACCTGGAACGTCGTCGAGCTTCTGGTTTATTAGCCGGTATCCTGCTTGTGTTTATTTCATTTGGCCTGCTGGCGGTCATATCGCATTATCTCATCTTCCCCGAACGGCTGTATGTTTTTCTTGTTGATACAGGAATTCTTGTATTTATTTTTGTGGCCTGGGTTTTTGCCAAGCGCGGACAGTATGAACTTGCTACCGGTATTGCCATTGTCGCGATTCTGGCTGGAAGCATCGGTATCCTGATTATTGATTCCCGGGAATCCGGTGTTTACTTTTTTATGATCATACCTGTGTTGCTTGCCGGTACATTTCTGGATTTATTGAAAATTAGCCTGACAGCCATCACCACTTTTATTATTGTCACGTCGTTGATACTAATTTTCCCCGGTAGTGTTCCTTTCAATGATCCGTTTGTTAGCCCGTTTTTTATTTTTTTTACCAGCACAGCGGTTCTTCTGGCGCGTTATTTTCGTGATGAAGTTGAGGTAATTCGAAAAAAACAATTAATAGAAAGTGAAAAACGTTACCAGCTGGCAACTGAAGCCACGCGCGACGGTGTTTGGGAATGGGATATACAAAACAAAATAATTTATTTGTCATCCAAGGCTTTGTCTATCGTTGGTATTGAGAGTAGCGAAGGTACGTATCCATCAGCGACATGGCAACATAAAATCCATCCTGATGATGTGCCTTGGGTCACTTTGGCAATGAAAGATTATATTGAAGGTCGTGCTTCGGCCTATGATGTTGAGCATCGCATGATTGCTGATGACGGCAGACTGATCTGGATTCACAGTCGCGGTACGGTTGTTTCAGATGATGTCGGCACGCCAGTAAAAGTCGTGGGAACGTTTATAGACATTACCGAGAAAAAGAAGATCACTGAAAAGATTCGTGCCAGTGAATCCAGCCTGAAACAGGCACAGCGCATTGCCCATGTTGGCGACTGGACCTGGGATATGGTCACGAGCGAGATAACCTGGTCAGATGAAATGTACCGACTTCATGGTGCAGATACAGAAAATAAATCTGTTGATGTGTGGGAGATCATGCAGGAACGCATTCATCCCGATGATCTGCCGCGCATGCAGGCGACTACAGAAGAAAGTGTAAAAAATGCTACCAAGGTATCGATCGAATATCGAATTATTATGCCTGATGGGAGCGTGCGTTATGTTTTGGGTGAGGGTGAACCGGTATTGAATGCAAACGGTGAAATGGTGCGGCGTATTGGTACGGTTAAAGATATCACCGATATCAAACTTGCAGAAGAAGCACTGCGACATGAAAAAAACTTTGTTAGCGCTATCTTGCAAACTGCCAACTCATTACTGGTCGTAATGGACAATAACGGTCGAATTATTCGATTTAATCGCGCCTGCGAGCAACTGACGGGCTACAGCTTTAATGATATAAGTGGCAAATTTATATGGGAATTTTTGTTGGAAGAAGAAGATATTGAACCTGTCAAACAAAATTTTAATAATCTGCGTCACAGTACATTTCCCGGTAATTCTAAAAACTACTGGTTATCAAAAGACGGCAAGAAACATATGATCGAGTGGTCTAATAGTGTTATTAGTAATAATGGTAACCAGGTTTCTTTTGTTGTTGCACTTGGTAACGATGTTACCGAGCGTATGCTGGTTGAGGCTGAAAGAGATAAGCATGCTCGCGCCCTTGATCAGTCAGCAGACTCGGTGATGATTACAGATCACAGGGGTGTGATTGAATATGTAAATCCAGCCTACGAGAAGGCCACAGGTTATTCCCGGGAAGAGCTGATAGGTCAAACACCAAGTATTGTAAAATCAGGTAAACATGACAAGGAATTTTACAAACGACTCTGGGATACGATTTTGGCAGGAGAAGTTTTTAGTGATGTTCTCATAAATCTGGCAAAGGACGGATATCTCTACTACGAAGAAAAAACGATTACGCCGCTATTGGACAGTAATGGCAAGGTTACAAGTTTTGTTTCCACCGGCAAGGATATTACCGAACGCATGGAAACGCAGGAGCGTATGTATTATCTTGCCCATCACGATGTACTTACAGATTTGCCTAATCGTATCCTGTTCCTGGAACGCCTGGGACACGTATTAAAAGTGCTTGATCGACGCGAGCAAACCTGTGCCGTATTATTTCTTGACCTGGATCGTTTCAAAAATATCAATGATACTCACGGACACGATACTGGTGACCGTTTGTTACAGTCCGTAAGTGAGCGATTGAAAGAGTCGGTACGAGAGGGTGATACGGTTGCCCGACTTGGTGGAGATGAATTCACAGTATTACTGGAAGGTGTTTATGGCGCTGACGATGTTGTCCCTATTGCCAGGAAGATACTGAGTGCCTTGTCAATTCCGTTCCATATTAGTGGCCATGAATTATTCAGTTCTGCCAGTATTGGTATCAGTATCTACCCGGATGATGGTGCAGATCCAAAAACCCTGTTAAAGAACGCGGACAATGCCATGTACCGGGCAAAGGATCAGGGCAGAAATACATACCAGTTTTACTCCGCTGAAATGGGCGCCAAGGTAAGGGAGTATCTCAGCCTCGAGACGAACCTCAGGCATGCGCTTGAACGGAATGAACTCGAGCTTTTTTATCAGCCCCAGGTAAACCTGGAGACTGGTACTATTTTTGGTGCCGAAGCGCTTTTACGTTGGCGACATCCGGAGAAAGGTATTATTTCACCAAACGCATTTATCCCGTTACTTGAAGATACGGGATTAATTATCCCCGTTGGTAGTTGGGTGATCAAGCAGGCATGTGATCAGTTAATGCGCTGGAGCAAAGACGGTATCTATCTTGATAGGATGTCGATAAATCTTTCAGGACGTCAGTTTGATGACAGAAATTTTATTGACACTGTCCTTGGAATTATCGAGGAGTGCGGCGTTAACACCGGGAGGCTGGAATTCGAAATCACCGAGAGCCTGTTGTTACATAAGGATCAGTATACAATTGATGTTCTCGAGCAGTTGAACCAGAGTGGTGTGCGCCTCGCTATTGACGATTTTGGCACGGGTTATTCTTCCCTGAGTTATTTAAAACGTTTTCCTATTAACACGCTCAAAATTGACCAAAGTTTTGTCAATGATGTGATCAGCGATCCTGGAGATGCCGAGATCGTGAAGGCAATTTTAGCGATGGCAAAAAGCCTGAATCTTGACGTGATTGCGGAGGGCGTAGAAACAAAGTCCCAGGAAACATTTTTGAGAAAAGCCGGCTGTAGTAATGTACAGGGTTATTTATATGCCAGACCCTGTTTGGCTGCCGATTTCTCAACAATTTACAATACCAGGAAACAGGCTTCCTGAAACAGTACAAAAAATTAAGATAAAATCAGTACCGGCCTGAAACTCAAGCCACTATAAATTGTCACAATAAGTATGTATCGAATAGTATCGATGCACTGTCTTTTGGTGCTAAAAAATGGGCCGCTGGTTTTTTTAATTGCTGTGGTGCTGATGTTCTGGGTTAACAACAGTAATGCAGATCATATCGCACAACACCAACAAGACCCGGAATATTCCCGGGGTAAACTGACCTCTGAGTCTGGTATAGAATATGAGCTTTTAAACGAGGCTTATGATACTGGCTGGGCCTTGTATATAGATAATGATGTGTTGGTATCGGCAGGCAAGATAGACCGGGATTACACGGGCGGTCTTTCGGTCACACTATCAGGTAGCAGGGCCACCAGTTATCTAATCTCAATAGATAGCTGGCGCGAAATACTTACAAGGTGGATGTCGCTGGATTCTTTTTATAAAAAGAAGGCGCATTTCAATTTGCACAGTTTTTCTTATGGCATGACACTGTTTACACCTGCTGATCTTGGCGAGACAGAACCCATTTTAAATGATCATCCTTATGCCAGTTACCTGTATATTTCAAACTCAAATGAAATCGTTGTACCTGAAGATGACATTGTTTATCAATCCATTTTTTCTATTGGTTTCCTGGGCCTGAATATTGCAGAAGATATCCAGAAAGCGATGCATAGGGCGTTTGGTGCTGCCGAACCCATGGGTTGGGATAATCAAATATCTTCCGGCGGTGAGCCAACAGCAAAATATACCTTCGCTGCTCAAAAAATGCTCAATCGTGGCAAGGCAAGTCAGTACACCAGGCATGAATTTAAATTAACATCTGAAGCAAACCTGGGGTTTGCTACTAACGCTTCAGCGGGATTTATGTGGCGATGGGGCCGAATTACAACGCCCTGGTGGAGTTTTAATCCGCACCTGAGCGATTATATTAATATGGGTGTCCCTATTGTAAATAATACCGCACGTACTCATGAGCCGGAATTTTTTATCTGGTTGGGTAGTAGCGTTCAATACCGAATCTATAATGCGATATTACAAGGCCAGTTCAGGAAGAGTGCAGTGACTTTTGATGACGATGAAATAGAAAAATTCACGTATGAGGTCACAATTGGTATTACCCGGGAATTATTTGAAGGTATCCGTGTCAGTTTGTTTCGCCGCCAGCGCAATGCTGCTTTAAAAATACCGGGCGCTAGCGCCCCCCAATGGGGCGGCATCACGATTAGCAAATCATACTGATCGGGGTTCGTTGAGATATGAACCATGGCCTTTACCAGGTTTATGGCCAACAAGGGGTGGTCAATACAATTTATGATATGATCTGGTGCGAAGGACAGGATAATGCGCAGATTTTTATAATTTTCGATTAAACCCACTAACGACAAACTATTACAGGGAGTGTAAAAAATGAAAGACACATTAAAAACAAGCAAATTTGCTGTTATTACATTTCTAATAGGGATGATAGCAGGGATCGCACCTTTTTTGTTTATGCAACTTCTGCCATCCATGTTAAACCCTACACTGAGTACTACGCCAACTGACTACACTCCTATTATTATGACGGGCCTGTTAATTGGGGCGATTACCTGCATTATTTTCACGACAAGTTTCGAGAAAAGAGATCCCCAGGATATTTTCTTTTATGCGCTTGGTATTCCGGCAATTCTGATAGCAACAGTTAGTAATATTGGTGCAAATTTTGAGGTCGAGAAGGCGAAGGAGCAAGCAACTGCGCTGGTTGTGCAAGGCCCCATAATTCCTACAGAAAAAGCAGATTCAATTGAGGCAGTACCTCGCCCTGAGTCACATCAAAAGCAGGAGAAAACCACCTTCCTGGACTCGATTATCGGCACAGCCATGGCTTCCGACAGGCCAAAACCCATTCAAATCGCATCTAGCGGCCCTAACTATTTAATTGTGATAGGGGAATATCAGTCGGCTGAAGACGCGTGGGCTGCTCATACTAAAATATCAGGCATGAAACTCAGGTCGGAGCGTTATGTGCAGAAAAATCTGAGTGTCAAAAAGTTAAATGGGAACAGGTATGTATTATCGTATTCAACTTCCCATTCAGCTAAAGACGCAGAGAGGATTTACAAGATCCTCGCAATTAACGACCCACAATTTGCTGTAAGGATTATAAAGTACTAGTTAACTAAATTGGGTATTCAGTTATGCCATAATTAAATTAATGCAAACAGACTCTTAATTACAATATCAGTAATACCCGCAGCCAGGCGCTGGGCGCTGGCTTTTGCCTTTACCGTTAACCTGATTGTATCGAGCTGGTTCAGCACTTCCATTTTTCTGACCAGTAACTTGTAACCCTTGACCGTAAGATCCCCTTCGGCAAGCATGATAGTCCAGCGCTCAAGATTTGCAGCTTGTAACTTTACAAAATCAGATTTATCTTTTTTGGCGTCAGCAATTAGCTTTTTTAATTCACCTTTTGCCAATTTCCCGCTTTCATCTTTAATGCTATCAATAAAAACAGTAAATTTACTCATTATCTTTCCTTAACGTTTATCTTTGTTTTTAAGATTTTCAGTGCTAATGGCAATATCAAATGCCTGGCCCAGCACAATCGCTGCTTCCTGAAAGTATTTTTTGCCTAAACTTTTTGGACCATTCTCACGGTAGTCTTTTACATCACTTTCAAATAACTTAACTATTTTTCTAAATTGCCGCATGGTATCGCTATTCGGCTCACCTTTTCCTTTTTCATATTCATAGGCTTTTCTCAGGTTCATGGTAACTTTTTCAATTCTTTCGGCGTTTTTGTTAATACTTTTTGAATCAAAACTTGCCACCAGCATGGTTGTTTCAACCTTGAGGCCCGTTAAATTTTTATAGGTATTTGTGTCGTAATAGGATATTGGAATGCCGGAACAACCAGATAATGCCACTAAAACAGCGGCACTGATTAAGATAAATTTAACCAGGTAATAAGGGTTATAGCTGTGAGAATTTTTATTATTAAGCAGTGAATTCATATCCTTTCCATGTATTTATCCCGGTTGAATTACGCCCAGCCCTTATCGTATATTTTATTTCGATGGGCCCACGGCGGTGTGCCTTCAAGTTTGTGTTCTGAATACAGGCGAAGCAACTCACTACCGTAAGTGGTCACCCCTGAAAACAATCCATTCATATTCTGGAAGTGCCACCATTCTGCTCCCAGGTAGGTGCCACCACGAAAAAACGATCGCCGCGCCTTGATGCGCGCAAATCCCTGTTCTTCAAACAGGGCGGTCAAATCAATCACCTTGGCGCTGATCTCATCGCCACCTTGACGATGGTTTTTGGTCGCAGCTTTTAATGTTTTATGTTTGCCCTTACCAGTGCGCGCATAAACACGGAAATAACGGTCGCCTTCATATACTATTATAAAGGGATCCTTCTCAGGATTTTGCATACCGCTCCAAATGTAGAGATCCAGGGCACGACCCAGGTAATGCAGGGATGTGGCACTCCTGCTTGGGTTTACCGGTGTAGTAAGTGATCGTATGGCGCCCGAGGAAGTGATGATGCCACCCGCGGCAACAACAGTTTTGCGAACATGGTCATAGGCATCGGCTACATCGGCCCGCAGGTTAAACCTGTTATAACCCTCACCCATTGGATCAGCATCCACCCTGACCAGTGGCAGGTGTGACCTTTCCTGGTCCGGCGCATAGAGTTCGAGATTCAGTCGATGCAGGGCGTCTTGTAATGCTTCAAAAGTAACCGGCCCAACAATGCCATCTGCATAAAGATTTTCGCTTTCCTGAAAAGCAATCACTGCATCTTCGGTCTGATCGCCAAAATGGCCATCTGCTTTGTGGCTGGCAAAACCCAGGCGGTTTAGTGCTTTTTGGAGCTGGGTTACGGTGTTATTTTCACTTCCCTGTTCAAGTACCATCGTGTCATCCTTTACTACGTTTTGGGGTGTCTGGCCGGGATTCTCAAGTCGTATTCAACGAGTGACTATATCATTATAAATCGCCATGGATTTGTCCAGCAGTATCTTAATGATAAATAAAAAAAACAGGCGTTAACCGTCATAATGTACCATAATTAAACATGACCGAGGTTCGGACCTGTTTTGTATGATCAGGTAAAATGTATGAATAAAGATAAATCTTCAAAAGCGAGACTGGACCAGATTGTTGCCGAAAATCGTCGTTACCAGGATCAGCGCGCCAACTCCTATCGTGAACTGGCAATAAAAATGTACCCCTGGATCTGCGGTCGTTGCAGCCGTGAATTTACCCGCCAGAATCTTTCCGAGCTTACTGTCCACCACCGGGACCACGATCATGATCATAATCCGGCCAATGGCAGCAACTGGGAATTATTATGCATGTATTGCCATGATAATGAACATCAACGGCAACTTGAAATTTATGGCGTCGGCGAAGAAAAAAGCAAAAAAAAGGATGCGACCAATAAACCTTTTGCTGACTTGAAAGAGTTGCTTAAAAAGAAATAGCCAGAGAAGTAACAATAGAGAAGTAATTATTTCGATAAATGTAATATTAATCTCTTCGGCCAAAATGTCACAACAAAACAAGATTATAAGCTACATGTTGCTCACCGCCCTGATGGTGGTGTCATTTGCCAGTGCCATGGCGATCAATCATACAGAGTATGGTTCGCTGGCGTGGATTGTACTGTTAATAATTAATCTCGGTATTTTGATCTATATACTACGAAAGTAAGTCGGGCTTTATCCTGACTAGTTACCATACTAATCTCCAACCTGTTTAACAGGAAATAAACACAAGCTTCAGGTATATTTGCCGCTTACCCATTTCCACATCCATAGGAGTTAAGTGGTGCCGGTTATATCGATTAAAAATCTTGGCAAAACCTATGGCTCGGGTTTGCGTGCACTTAAGAACATAAACCTGGATATTCGCCGGGGAGAGATTTTTGCCTTGTTGGGTCCGAACGGGGCAGGTAAAACAACCCTGATCAGTGTTATTTGCGGTATTGTCACCCCCAGCGAGGGGACAGTATTAGTAGATGGTCATGATATCCTGTCAGAGTTCCGTGCGGCCCGATCCAAAATTGGCCTGGTGCCCCAGGAGTTAGCCAACATGCCTTTTGAGAGCGTGTTAGCGACATTGCAATTCAGCCGGGGTTTGTTTGGCAAGCCTGATAACCCGGCCATTATTGAAAAGTTATTACGTGATCTGTCATTGTGGGACAAGCGCCACGAAAAAATAATGGCACTATCGGGCGGCATGAAACGTCGTGTATTAATTGCCAAGGCCCTGGTACATGAACCTGAAATTTTATTTCTCGATGAGCCCACTGCGGGCGTCGATGTTGAACTAAGACATGATATGTGGGGCATGGTCCGGGATCTGCGCGCGAGCGGTGTGACGATTATTTTGACCACACATTATATTGACGAAGCCGAAGAAATGGCTGACCGTATTGGCGTGATTAATAATGGCGAGATTGGCGTGGTTGAAGACAAAACCGTGCTCATGAACAAGTTGGGGAAAAAACAACTGACCCTGACCCTGCAACAACCCTTAAACAGCATTCCAACTGATCTTGCTGATTACCCACTGACCTTGTCAGCAGACGGGAATTGTTTAACTTATACCTTCGATGTTCACCAGGAACATACAGGCATCCCGGAATTACTGCGTAAGTTAGGTAAACACGGTATTGATTTTAAGGATTTACACTCTAGCGAAAGCTCCCTGGAAGATATTTTTGTTAGCCTGGTAAAGGAGCAGTCATGAATCTCTACGGTGTCAGGGCAATTTACTTGTTTGAGATGGCGCGTATGTGGCGGACATTAATGCAAAGCCTGGCCTCGCCAATTCTTACTACTTCCCTGTACTTTGTTGTCTTTGGGGCAGCTATCGGCTCACGCATGGGGGAGATCGATGGCATAAGCTACGCATCGTTTATTGTCCCTGGTTTACTCATGTTGTCGTTACTGGGCGAGAGTATTTCCAATGCTTCGTTTGGTATATATTTTCCAAAATTCTCAGGCGCTATTTACGAATTATTATCGGCACCGGTATCGCCAATCGAGATCGTGGTTGGTTACGTGGGCGCAGCTGCAACAAAATCAGTTATTCTTGGTTTGCTGATCCTGGCCACGGCACGTTTATTTGTCGATTACGAGATCATGCATCCCGTGTGGATGATTGCATTTTTGTTGCTCACGGCGATTACATTTAGTTTGTTTGGTTTTGTTATTGGACTTTGGGCGGACGATTTCCAGAAATTACAGATTATCCCCATGATGGTGATTATGCCCCTGACGTTTCTGGGCGGTGCATTTTATTCAATCAACATGCTGCCACCATTCTGGCAGAAGGTGACCCTGTTTAATCCGGTTGTGTACCTGATTAGCGGGTTTCGCTGGAGTTTTTACGGGGTGGCCGATGTTAATGTGGTGATTAGCGTGGCCATGATTTTTGTTTTTATGCTGTTGTGTCTGGCCGGCATCTGGTGGATATTCAAATCGGGCTACCGATTGAAAGTCTGATGCAACGCTAAAACAGCCGGGCCTTACCGGGAATTTGCCTTGCCAACTGGATTGCGTAGTTGTAAAAACAGGGGCCAGAAACGCGGTGTTTTCAGTCTGTCATGACCCGTGATGGCGGCGCGAAAATACCGGTAGATTCACGAAAAGCCGGCAATTTTACGGCTTACATAGGCCTGTTTAGGGCTGAAATCCTGATTTTCCTAATAACTACAGGAATAGTGGCAGTTTTTGCTGTTATCAGACGCATAATAAGCATATTTTATAGTGCAATGTATGGTGTTTTTGGTCAAAAACAGGTTAGAATCCCGGTTGCTACATACTACCCTGGTTCTTGTCAGAAGTTTTCTAGAAGTTCTCTCCTGTTAATTACCTAGTAATGTTTGCAACACATAGTAAATATATTTTAATTTTTAAAGAGGTAATTAACATGGCAACAGGAACCGTTAAATGGTTTAACGAATCCAAAGGCTTCGGCTTTATTTCACCTTCCGATGGCAGCAAGGATGTATTCGTACATTTTTCTGCAATCTCCAGCGATGGTTTTCGTACACTGGCCGAAGGTCAGGAAGTGACTTTCGACGTGGAAGACGGACCTAAAGGCCCACAAGCAGCTAACGTAACGGTCTAAGGACCATTTGTAAGCTTGTGTTTCGAGTAATCCCTGCGGTCATCGCAGGGATTATTTTTATTCATTGAAGAAGGGGAAACTTCCACGTGAAGAAATTATTTGTTGGCAGTTTGCCGCCCACCACCACCGAAGAATCCCTGCAGGCCCTGTTCTCAGAGTTTGGTACGGTGCGTTCGATCAAGCTTGTGAAAGACCTGTTCTCTGGTAACTGTAAAGGTTTCGGATTCCTGGAAATGGAAGGCCACGAAGCGCGCGCAGCTATTGCTGGTCTCGATGGCAAATCTTTTGAAGGTAATCTGATCAAGGTTAAATTCGAAGAAGTACGAAAAGGTTTTAAGGGCAAGCGCCGTTAATTTTACTTGAGCTAGCTGCCAGGTCTGCGCAGTTGTTTTCTTCTATTTCTTACAAAGCCAGAAAAAACTGGTTTAAGTAAAGAGCCGTTTGTATAACCCAGCGTAAATATCTGGCAATGTCTGAAGCCTTTAAGTAGTAGTTAAGACAGTGTGTAGTATGGGCACGATGATGATCGCTGCTGGTACAGTTTAAACTGATATCCTGCACCAGGGGCAACAAGCAATTTAAAGCCATTCTGTATAATCTATTTGTGACTCAGTTCATATCCAGAAAAATAAGCATCTTATGTCTGGAGTACAGAACATTTTTTGATATTTATCATTTTATTTTACAGTTTTAACCACTAAATTCTGCTTTTAGTGGGTCGGTATGAATTTATCCTGGTATTTGTAAGGCCTGTGTAAGGTCACGCATATAAGATATGCGTTGAAACTTTCATGTGGAGGCCACAAATGAACATTCGTACTCTGTTTATACCAACTATATTAATCTTTTCTTCACTGGCCCTGCAGGGTTGCGGCGGTAGCAGTGGTGGAGGAGGTGGAGGCGGGGGGTCACCCGGCCCTACTCCGATTCAAATGGGCGGTTCGATTCAGGGCAAAACCCTCAGTTTAAGTGGTACAGTAAGCACAATCGCGGGCACAGCGGTGGATGCCGATGGTACCGGGCCGGCAGCCAATTTCAGGTCGCCAGCTCATGTCACGACTGATGGTACTAACCTGTATGTTGCTGATATTGCAAACCACACCATTCGCCAGATTGTCATTGCCACGGGTGTGGTGACCACACTGGCAGGACAGGCCGGCATACAAGGCAGCACGGATGGTACCGGTTCCGGTGCACGCTTCAGCTATCCCACCGGCATTACCACAGATGGCATCAATCTATATGTGACGAGTCTTTGGAGTTACACCATTCGCCAGATCGTGATAACCACGGGTGCGGTGACCACCATTGCCGGTGACGGAACATCAGGCACTACTGATGGTATTGGCCCCGCCGCCCGGTTTGGCTCGGTGGGTGGCATCACTACTGCGGGTGGCAATCTTTATATTAGTGACTCGTCGAATCACACCATTCGCCAGATGGTGATAACCACGGGCGTGGTGACGACCATTGCCGGCACCGTCGGCACCCCTGGTTCTACAGATGACATTGGTACCCTGGCCAGTTTTAATTACCCCTACGGCATTACCAACGATGGTACCAATCTGTACGTAGCAGACCGTAACAACCACACCATTCGCCGGATAGTGATTGCTACAGGCGCAGTTGATACTGGAGGTTCCGCGGGTAACGCTGGCTCAGCCGACGGTGATGCTGGTACAGTGGCAAGATTTAACAGCCCTGTCGGGGTTTACACTGACGGTACCAATGTGTATGTGACCGATAGCGGCCACACCATTCGCCAGATAAACCTCTCTATAGGTGTAGTGACCACGCCGGCGGGCACGGCATATGCGTCTGGCTCAGCTGACGGCACGGGCAACGCTGCCCGATTCTGGTCTCCCACTGGCATCGTAGGCGTTGGCACCAATCTTTATATTGTTGATGGCAACAACTTCACGATTCGCCAAATGACGATTGCCGGGGCCGATGTCACGACGTTTGCGAGTATTGCAACCGGGACGGATGGAGTGGCAGCCGACGCACGTTTCTATACACCGCGCAGTCTTACCACTGACGGCACCTATGTGTATCTTGTTGATGAGGTGAATAACGTTGTTCGACGGATTGAGATTGCTACCAATAACGTGGTTACCATAGCGGGTACACTCAATAGTGCAGGGACAACGGACGGTAACGGAACCAGTGCCCGGTTCAGTTACCCGCAGGGGATTACCACCGATGGCACCAACCTGTACATCTCGGATTCCGGGGCCGATACCATTCGCCAGATGGTTCTCGCCACAGGGGACGTCACTACCATCGCCGGTACTGCCAATTCTTCCGGAATAATGGACGGTATCGGCAGTATTGCACGTTTCAATAATCCTCAGGGCATTACCACTGACGGCACCAACCTTTATATTGCCGATACATATAATCATACTATTCGCCAGATGGTTCTCGCCACCGGGGATGTGACTACATTGGCCGGTAGTCCGGGCACGCCGGGTTTTGCTGACGGTACCAGGACGGCAGCCCTGTTCGATAATCCGGGGGGCATTACCACCGACGGCACCAATCTTTTTGTGGCTGACTCGGGCAACGATAGAATTCGACGTATTGTCATCGCAACTGGCGAAGTAACCACACTGGCGGGAGACGGCGTTCGAGCTGTGCTTGATGGTATCGGCACCGTGGCCAGATTTAGCAGTCCTCGGCAAATTACCAGTGATGGCGCTAACCTGTTCGTCGTAGATGAGTTCGGGTACACCGTGCGCAAGATTGTAATATCCACTGGTGTAGTCACTACGGTTGCCGGCATGGCTAATTCCACTGGATCAGCAGATGGTATTGGTATGGTTGCCCGTTTCCGGTTACCACGCGGTATCACCACAGACGGCACCCGGCTCTTCATTGCTGATAGTGAGAATGCGACAGTGCGATCTATTCAGTAAATCTTTTTTATTTTTAATAAAAAACCGGCTAGCTTTGCTAGCCGGTTTTTTTTAAGATACGGCTATTCAAATTATTTATAGGTAGATAGGTAACACGATTTCGTCTCGAGAATACTTTAATGATGGCCTAGGTGACCAACGACCAAACTATAAACATCAATCAATTTCTTCACTGCTATTTTTTGGTGCTCCACCGCTATGATTCTGTATAATGCTCCTCCGGGTTGATTGCAGAGGTGTTGCCTGCCACTTCAGCGTAACCTGTCGGGTCTAGTGTCCGGAATAAAATCCTTTTGGTAGTTACCAGGCTAGTTAACATCAGAACTAACTGACAAAAACAATCCCTGGTCTCAGTGAGACCGAAATATGATAATGAAAAAAAAGGAAGAAGTTATGAATACTGTAAAGAATTTACTTGCATTAATTGGCTTGATTGCCGTTATCCTGGCTGCGTTAGCCATACCAACCATGTATTCCATGACATCGCAGTTTAATGGTTTTGATGAAAAAGCCATGGGTGTTTATAAAGATATGATGAACAAGCTGATTGAAACCGGCAGTGCTGCCGAGGCCACGGTCTGGAAGGTGAAGGTCAAAAAAGGTTTATCAGCGGCAGATGTAGAAGAGACAATGAAAATTGTGGCCAACGAGCACAATATTAAGAATGTCGGCGAACTACCGTTGTACAAACAAGTTGAGGCAATGACGGAAAAGCCTTATCGTTTTGTAAAAATTTATATGTTTTGCAATGCTATGACCGCTGCTCTCATGCTGGATTACAATGATGCCTATTCGGCTTATTTGCCCTGTCGCGTGACCCTGGTGGAAGACAAGAATAAGCAACTCTGGATTTATTCCCTGAATATGGATGCCATGATTTATGGTGGTAAAGTTTTGCCACCGGAACTAAAGAAAGAGGCCATAAGGGTGAAGACCATTATTCTTGACATCATGAACCGGGGTGCTGCGGGAGATTTTTAAGATAGTCGTTTAATCTGGATCGGGCAAGCAGTGCTCATGTAGAGAGAAGTTTTTTTCGAATCTTGTTGATCACTGCCTGCCTGTTTGTGGAGATTTGTTTTAGCATTTCTTTTGGGGTAGGGGTTTTGGGGTCGTGTTTACCGCTCCAGTTGACGATTTCCAGCATGACGGGAATCAAATCCTTACCGCGTTCAGTTAATGAATATATAAATTTCGTGCCGTTGTCCGGATCTGCTGCCTTGATAATTAATTCAGCTGTTTCAAGTTTTTCCAGGCGGTTAGCCAGTATGTTGGTGGCGATACCCTCAGGTCCTTTCAGGAAATCACCGTAAGTCGTTTTACCCATAAACATCAGGTCGCGAATAACCAGTAGCGACCATTTATCACCAAATATTTCCAGTGCGAAATTAACCGGGCAATCAGATCTGCGTTTTTTTACCTGTGGCACAAGTTAAAGTATGGTTTAATTGCTTGCATTATGCAAGTATTATCAGTAGCCTGTATCATTCTCGGCCAGAGACATACTCACACAAGGAGGCTTTTCCATGGATCAAAAAGTCAAACAGGTTACACACAAACTTTTGCCGGCAATGGCGCATGGCGTAATTACAAAACTTTTCACAAATATCTGGGTAGTCAAGGGTGCAATGAAAATGCCCATGTTAATGCCCATGAAAATTTCCCGCTCTATGGTCATTATCAAAGATGCCGATACTGATGAATTAACACTGGTCAATAGCATGCGTTTATCTGAAGCTGGCTTGGTAGAACTGGAAAAACTGGGCAAGGTGACCAATGTGATTCGCATTGCCGGTTTCCATGGCCGTGATGATGGGTTTTACCGGCAGCGTTATGGTGCCACTGTTTATGCGATTAAAGGGCAGGTTTATATTCGCAAGTTTGACCATGGGTCGAACCCCACAGAATACATGCAAGCCGATAGTAACCTGGACAAGGACAGCCCCCTGCCAATCAAGTCAGCGCAGTTAAAAATTTTTCAATCATCAAACCCGCCCGAGGCCACGTTGTTACTGCAACAGGATGGTGGCGTGTTAATTACAGGCGATTCACTTCAGAATACGGCAAAACCAGATGAATACGTAGGGTTCCTGGCAAAAAAAATGATGGGGAAAATGGGTTTTTTCAAAGCATATAATGTCGGGCCGGGCTGGCTGCAATTCGCCAAACCCGAGGCAGCAGAAGTGCGGACCTTGCTTGATCTGGATTTTGAACACGTATTGCCTGGTCATGGTGAACCCGTTATCGGTGGCGCCAAAGAAAAATTTCGTCCGGTTATTGAAGGCAAGCTGAAAGGCTGCCATTAATAAAAACCGGTTTAGCTGAATACATATTACTGGTGCAGCTTTCCGGGCCAGATGAGATACTTGCAACTGAGGCAATAACCGGAATTTGTCATGTCCATCAGGATCGGCATTCTTAGTGATACCCATGCAACGACCGCGCCCTTGCGTGAGGCGCTGGATATTTTTACAAGCAAAGGTGTCGAACACATTATTTGTGCGGGTGATGTGGTTGGTTATGGTCAGGACGAACCAGAAGAAACAATCGCTCTATTACGTCAATTTAACTGCCTGACAGTCATCGGTAATCATGACGTGGTCCCTGATGCCTTGGTAGATTCGGCCAGCAGGGAAGTGCTTCAGTCTTTTTTTGACAGTTTACCTAAAAAGATTGAGTTGTTAGTAGAAGATAAAAAAATCTATGTGGTCCATGCCCATCCACCAGACAGTCTCCATGGGGGTATCAAGATCATGGATCCGGAAGGCCGTGTAATTGCGGACAAAAAGTCGCCCTGGCTGGATCAACTGGCATCCCTGGACAGCGATATCCTGATTGTCGGCCATACCCACCAGGTGTTTGCAGAATATTTTGGTTCTTTGCTGGTTATTAATCCGGGTAGTACCTGTTTTAATCACACCTGCATGTTGCTCACCCTGCCGGAGATGACCGTGGAAATCCTGTCGTTATCCAATAAACAACCCGTTATGACCTGGAACTGGAGTCACTTTTTTCAGAAACAGGCATCCCGGTCAGAATCTAAGCCTTAATAAAATTTAATGCCAAACCATTGTTGCACCAGCGTTTACCCGTAGGTTTGGGGCCGTCTTTAAATATATGCCCCTGGTGGCCCCCGCAACGGGCGCAGTGATATTCTGTTCTGGGCAGTATCATTTTGTAATCCGTTTTGGTTTCGAGTGCGCCAGGTATGGTGGTAAAAAAACTTGGCCAGCCCGTGCCGCTGTCATACTTCATTTCAGATTTAAAGAGCGGCAAATCACAACCGGCACAAGCATATTCACCCTTACGTTTTTCTTTGTTCAAAACACTGGAATTGGGCGCTTCCGTGCCCTCGTCACGCAGGATGTAGTATTGTTTGGGTGACAGTATTTTGCGCCATTCCTCCCTGGTCCTGGTTATTTTCTGAAAGGTGCTGGTTTCGACAATTTTGCTGGCCAGTACCTTCGAGCCAATAACCGGTAGTGCCAGCAAACCCAGGGTTTGAATAATAAATCGCCTTCTGTTCATGTGTGTATTTCCTGTGGTTTATATTCAATCACGGTTTATTGTAAAGTATAGACAAACTTCATGAGCAATTAGTTCAATTCAATTCAGGTCAATTTTGAACTTAGTAGCTGTCACTCGTACTAATGATAGAATTCATCACTTCAGGAATGTTTCCCAATGCGCTTATTCACTATTCTTATAATACTGCTGGCACCATTAGGGGTGCTGGCCGGGCAAAAACAGGCAGGTGACACTGCCTCAAATACTGAAACGGCAATACTGGCGGGCGGTTGCTTCTGGTGTACCGAGGCAGATTTTGAAAAACTGGATGGTGTCGTTAGCGCGGTATCCGGTTATGCCGGTGGTCACGTTAAAAACCCGACATACGAGCAGGTCTCTTCAGGCACTACCGGTCACATTGAGGTAGTTAAGGTGACGTACGATACTGATAAGCTTGGTTATACCGATATCCTGGATCGGTTCTGGCCTACCATCGATCCAACCCGTAATGATGGCCAGTTCTGTGATACGGGGCCCCAGTATCGACCGGCAATATTTTATCAAAATGATACCCAGCATAAGCAGGCGCTGGCATCGATAAAAAAAACTGAAAAAACAAAACCATTCAAGGCGCCACTAAAAGTTGAGCTTATAAAAGCGGGCCAATTCTATCCGGCCGAAGATTATCATCAGGATTATTACAAAAAGAACCCGTATCGTTATAATTTATATCGTTATGGCTGCCGTCGGGACGCCCGTCTTGAGGAACTTTGGGGCAAGGCACCTTGAAAATAACCATAAAACCCACAAAATTTGGGTGCTTAGTGGCTTGTTATTCAGGTAAAATGGGACCATTAGAAGCCAAACTAATTGATAACTTTGAGGATATGTAATGCAAACTGATGGTGACGGATTTTTATTAAACCGGGATGAATGGTCTGAGGACGTAATGGTTGAGCTTTCCAAGCAGGAAGGTTTCGAGCTGTCAGATGAACACATTAAATATATCCTGTCTGCCCGGGAGGTTTTCGACCAGGAAGGTACCGTGCCGGCATTACGTGTTTTTGCCAAGCTTCATGGCATGGACCGCAAGGCTGGACCCCTGAATGATCTCTTTGGCGGCGGCCCCATGAAAAAAATTGCCAAATTTGGCGGTTTACCAAAACCAACGGGCTGTGTTTAATAAATAATTCCTTTTTTTCAACTTTTAAAAATATCATATCGCCCGGTTTTGATTATTCATACCGGGCTTTTTACTTTTGCAAATAGTATTAATCATTATTGGTCTTGGTTTATTTCTCGGACTTATTTACGGGCCCCGAGCATGGGTGAACCGTGTCTTCAAAAAATATAGCTCACCAGAAGATCTTTTTGAGGGAACGGGCGGTGAGCTTGCAATCTACCTGCTTGAACAATTAAACATAAAAAATGTAACTGTTGAGCAAACCGATCCAGAACAAGACCATTATGATCCTGTTGAAAAAGTTGTCCGTTTATCGCCCGATATCTATTCAGGAAAATCATTAACCGCCATTACGGTCGCAGCACACGAGGTCGGCCATGTGATGCAGGATATGAGCGGCTCTAAACTATTTAAATTACGACTTTCGATGGTTCGTATTGCCCAGGTCACAGAAAAAATGGGCAGCGCAGCAATTATTGTAATGCCATTCATTGGGATAATTACACGCTCACCTGCTGTCGGTGGGCTTATTTTTGGATTGGGCATTGCCGGGATTGCATTTGGCACCCTGGTGCATTTTATAACCTTACCCGTTGAGCTGGATGCCAGTTTTAACAGGGCGCTACCAATGCTTAAATCGGGCAATTATATTTCTGAGAGCCAGTCAACCCATGCTCGTGTCATACTAAAAGCAGCAGCTTATACTTATGTAGCAAGTTCACTGGCCAACCTGTTTAACTTATTCAGATGGTTTAGAATCTTAAGACGATAATGACCATTCGTGATTATTATGTAGCAAAAAATGTATTCAATAGCTTATGAAAAAGATTGATATTAAAATAATCCAGGATATTGTTATTCCCATAACCAGGGATGTGCTGCTTCCCCGTTTCGCAAAAGTTGAACGTGAAGTTAAGGTTGATGGTAGTTTTTTAACAGAGGCCGACCTGGTCATGCAGCAGCGCATAGCTGGTGAGTTAACCAAGCAGTGGCCAGACACAGTATTCCTCGGCGAAGAGATGAGTCTTGATGAACAGACTACACTCTTGTCTTCGGACAAACCTGTCTGGTGCCTGGATCCCCTCGACGGCACCAGTAATTTTGCCGCAGGTATTCCATATTTTTCCGTGTCTCTGGCGTTGATAGAATCGGGAAAAGTGACGCAGGCACTGGTTTATGATCCGATTAGGAAAGAGTGTTTTACTGGCAATGAAGAGGATGGCGCCAGGCTAAATGGTAAACAGCTTAAACTAACAGGGGCAGGCATTAAATTAAATCACGCAACGAGCCTAATCGATTTCAAACGCCTTGATGCAGATTTGGCGACACGCCTGGTAACGGAAATACCCTATGCATCACAACGTAGTTTTGGCTCGGTGGCACTGGACTGGTGTTGGCTGGCAGCAGGGCGTTGCCATCTTTATTTACATGGTGCTTCCCATATCTGGGACTATGCTGCCGGAAACTTCATTTTTCACCTTGCTGGCGGATTTTCCTGTACATTAAACGGGGAGCCAATTTTCGTAAAAAAACTTCAACCCCGTTCCTCGGTGGCAGCAACGGACAAGGACTTGTTTAAGGAGTGGTCGGGTTGGTTGGGCATATAGTAAGTAGTTAGTCATATCGTTATATTATAAATTACTTATATTCTGGTAATTAATTCCAGTTATTATTCTACCTGTAAGTTGTATGTAAGTTTGTTCGTGCACACTGGCACGTCATTAATGAATTCATTAGTAGCTATATAAATAACAGGCTGATTGATTTATTAATAATTCACCTTACTTAATCAACTTTTAAAAGGAATGCATAATGAAAAAAATACTAACAGGTTTGTTTGGACTTCTATTGGCGGTTATTCCGATTTCAGCAGCGTTTGCCGACGCTGCAGACGGCACTGCTCGTGCCTACAGTGGTACAGTTGCCTGTGGCGGTAACCAGGTAGTCAGGAATGGTGGTAAAGAGTTCCAGGGGGCAGTTTATGTATTACGAAACTACGACCCCAAAATTGCTATTAAGATCGACCGTATCCGTTTTTTCGATTCTCACGGCGTCGTCACCCATAATTTTACCGGCGTGTTGCCAACTTTTGTAAACGGTGTCTTAGGTGCAGGTGATCCTATACTTGATCCAAACCAGACTGCGCAATTACGAAGCTGGGACGTTCTTGGTATGGCTAGCTTACCCCTTGCCAATCGTCCGATTCAGGTAAAAATAGACTGGTCAGCACATGGCAAGCCGTTGTTGCTTGAAGTTGGTCTCGTGCGCCTTGCCCGCGAACGCATAGTTAAACCCAGTGGTGCTGTTAAGCTGGGTGCAGAACGTAGTCGTCACCTGTACGAATGTCGCACGATTCGAAAAAAGACTCACAAGTATTAAGATATTTAAGAATAAAGTTAGATGTTCTGATGAACCCGGTCCAGGAATTTCCCGGACCGGGTTTTAGTTGGCTTATTATTTTATAATAATTAAAGATCAATCAGGTGAGCTGAGTGCTTAATTTCGCTTCAACAGCCAGTTTCATCCTGAGCAATTCTTCGGAAATATAAATCCATTTAGTCTCATCCGTGTCGGTTATCAGTTTAGTGACTTGAGTAGAAAAAGCCGGGTAGGTGTATTGACCACCATCTTTAAGCAGTACAGATATTGCTTCAATAAACGCAATGAGTGCTTCGATTTGCTTTAATTTTTTTTGGTTGGTGCGGGCATCTTCATCATTTTCCTTGGCATTGAAGTAGTCTTCTGTATTTTCAATCATAGGCACAATAGCGCGATTAAACTTCTCAAAATCATGCATGAACATGCCAAAGGAATGTTGATACAACTGCAACAATTCCTGGATAACAGGTATGAGAAATTTTAACCTGGAATGGTCCGCCAGACCCCTGGCCGAGAATGTATAAATGTCCGGATAGGATTTACCGGCAGAACCGACTTCGATTTTTGAGGGTGCGCGCATTTCCGGTTTCATGGCCATTTGGCACATTTGATGAAATTGTTTTAACGAGTTTTCAATTTCTTTACCAGCACTTGCGGCGCTTTTTTTAGCATAATTATATTCAGATTCGGCATCGGCGTAATTAAAGGACTGGTAAACTTTTTTCTTTACTTCAGTTTCATGTTGGCTGTCTTCAGATTCTGCTTGTTCAAATCTGTTTTTTAATCTTTTTCGTGCTTCACGGGCCAGCCTGAAAACGTGGGCAGTGCGTGCTTCGTTTTCTCTTACTTCCTGATATTCCAGCATTTGGTGCTCAAAAGCAGCAACATTCTGGATAAAGTCCTTGGAGAATTCCAGCAACATGCCGATAAAATCATTATTTTCATCCACGGTAATATCCATGGCCTTGAGTTTCTCTTTAAGTATTTCGTGCTTGGATTCCAGGCTGGCACGTGATTTTGTAATGCCTTCCAGAACATAGGTCATGTCGTTAAATGTCTGGTTCAGGGAACGGTTAATTCTTAATATACCGATTAGTTTGCGAAGCATGGTTTCTTCGCCTGTGGTGCGAATAAACAAGGTGCGGAGACTGGCCCGAGCGTCTTCTAATTGTTCATGATTTAATAAACCTTGTTCACCGGCAAAATTGACCACAATCAACATGAGCAAAGATTCTTTCTGCTGTTTGTTCAGTGCCGGTAATGGATTGCCCATTTCTCCGGTCTCAGGTTGTTTGTTCTGTGCGCCCATGGGGTTTCCGTATAATTAAAGAGTTGTGCCACCACTTTTAAGTATAGTTGAGGAAATCAGGGTTGGCATGGCAAACCCCGTAAAAAATAGCCAGTCAGTTCAGTGACTTTTGTTATCCTGTTGATCAAGGTGGTTAATTTACCCGGAATAATATATAAGACTGGATTATGGATCATAATTTTTGGCATCAACGCTGGCAGCAGGAAAAAATCGGTTTTCATTTGGCGGAGACTAACCCGCTGCTCGTAAAATATGGATCAGGTCTGGGCTTGTCACGAGGCGATGAAGTATTCGTCCCATTGTGCGGGAAAAGTCTGGATATGATCTGGCTACGTGAACAGGGATTCTCTGTTGTCGGAATTGAGGTCAGTGATCTTGCGCTAAAATCATTTTTTGAGAGCAATAAAATTCCCTGCCGTAACTTGCAGGCTGGGGAGTTTAATATTTACCAGGCAAACGGTTACATGCTCTATAGCGGGGATTTTTTTGCCCTGAATGCAGCCGTCATCCAGTCATGCAAACTTGTTTATGACCGGGCTTCGCTCGTTGCCTTCCCTAAAGAAATGCGCACGCAGTATGTCCATCACTTGCTCAGTATTATTCCAGCCGAGGCACCGATATTTTTAATTACGCTGGAATACCCCCAGGAGCAAATGCAAGGCCCGCCGTTTTCGGTACCAAAGTCCGAAGTCGAATCACTCTTTGGCGATCGTTATAAGCTGGAGATATTGAGCGAAAAAGAAGTACTTGCTGATCACGATCACTTTCGGCAAGAGGGCCTGACCAGCTTACTGGAAACAGCAATATTGCTGACACCCATTAATTAAACCGATGTAATTTCTTAACCGCCTGTTTTCCCCTTCCTTTTACACTCCTGTTTTACTTAAAAAAAACTGAAATCAGCGCCAATAATTTCGGAATTGGCGTATTTATTGCAAGGAATTATTAACTTAATAAGTTTCGTGCCGTGGGTGGCGTAATGTGACTCGCGGTGATTTTTTGCGGGTATGAATCAGCTTATTAAAATCAAATACTTGTGAGTGAACCTTCATTTACAGGATTAAGGAAAATACATGACTGAGTTCCAGCTCGAAAAAGTCCAGGAACTGACCACCGACCAAATGGGGCGGCTCAAGCGTACCAGTGCCTTTGAAATGGGTCGTCGTAGTGCGACAGCGGCCCTGAGTTGCTTCGCAGCACTAGGTGTATTGGCGTTTATGTCTCCCTATGCCAGCGAGTATCCGAAGTTGATTTATTCGGCCTTTGTCCTGTTTATATTCACATACCTGACCAGCCTGGCACTGGTCCAGCGTTTTGAGACTATCTATGATGCCAATCCCCGTCTTTGGCACTTGCTTAAATCTATTGCCGTGGTCGTGACCGCCGCAACCTGGGGCGTAGTGAGCGCCATGGCTATTTATCTTTACCCGGATTCCTGGATTTCATTACTTGCAGCCGTAATTACGGTGGCTATGTGTGCCGGCGGTATGTATAGCCTGGGTATGAAATTGACATTATTGGATAGTTTTTTAGTCGCCATGTTGTTGCCCAATATTATTGTCGGTCTCACGATTGGTGGTACATCAGGTACGGTACTGGGATTTATATTTTTTGTTTACCTGGGTTATTGCAGTGCCCAGGGGCGTAATATTTACCGGGAGTATTGGGAGGCACGAATAAATACCGAGCTGTTGAACGAGGAAACAAAACGCCAGTTGCATAATTTGACCTACCAGGACAAATTAACCGGCTTGCCCAACAGGGCATTATTTCTTGATCGATTAAATCAGGCCGCCCTGGAAGCGAAACGTGCCGGACATTTTGTGGGTCTCATGATCCTGGGTTTGGATCGATTCAAGAAAATTAATGATACCCTCGGTTACCAGTCTGGTGATGAGATATTAAATGTTGTTGCCTATCGTTTACGTGATTGTGTTCGCGAGAGCGATACCGTGGCCCGATTGGGCGGCGACATATTTGCAGTAGTCCTGCCTGATCCCAGTAACGATCGTGGCTTGGCCAGATTGGCCCAGAAAATACTGAATAAGTTGATGCAGCCTGTTGAAGCCAAAGGCCTGGAACTGATTGCCAGCGCCAGTATTGGCTTAACAATTTTTAAACCAGGTTATGTCGGTCAGGCTGATAAATCTGAGCAGGCCGGCAGTGATATAGCCGGGAACTTGCAGGGTAATGCCGAGGCTGCCATGCTTCGTGCCAAGGAAAAAGGCGGTAACAATTACCAGTATTACGAAAAAAGCATGAATGCAAAAGCAATGGAAAGCCTGCAACTGGAGACGCAACTCCGCCGGGCACTGGAGCGCGATGAATTCCTGTTGCACTACCAGCCCAAGATTGATTTAAGTAGTGGTCTTATTACCGGATTTGAAGCCTTGTTAAGATGGGCGCCAGCCGGTAAGGGCATCGTGCCCCCGGGAAAATTTATCCCGATGCTGGAAGATACTGGTCTCATTGTGCCAGTTGGAGAATGGGTATTACGAACTGCATGCATACAAAACAAGGCATGGCAGGATGCTGGACACAGTCCCGTTCGAATGGCAGTAAATTTATCGGTACGACAGTTTCGAGAACAGGACATTGCCTACCTGGTAAATAATATTCTTGAGGAAACGGGACTGGACGCCAAATGGCTAGAGCTCGAGATTACCGAGAGCATGCTGATGGACCATAATGATAAATGTATTCGTATGTTAACTGACCTGAATGACATGGGCGTGCACTTAACGATTGATGATTTTGGAACGGGCTATTCATCTCTTGCGTATCTTAAACAATTGCCTGTGGGTACGCTCAAGATTGATCGTTCCTTTGTAAAAGATATAACAACTGACCCGAATGATGCCGCGGTAGTCCAGGCGGTGGTTGCCATGGCCCATAATTTACATTTGCGCGTGGTAGCCGAGGGGGCCGAGACTGCCGAGCAGGCGGTATTTTTGCACAATCAAAGTTGCGATGAGATGCAAGGGTTCTTTTTTAGTCGACCCGTATCAGCCGAAATGGCAGAGCCATTTCTGGAAAAAATGCATCAAGACCAGTTGGCAGATTTAATTCCAGGTAATGATGATTCTGCTAAAATAGCCTGAACCGTTTTAACCAGATTTGCTGTTTATAATACTGATTAATAGTATCTTTTTAACCCACTAAAACCACTTGCAAGCCCCCGCCTCATTTTAGTAGGCATAAGAGTCTATTCCAAATATAATGATTTCCTTTATAATGGTGTAACTGATCCGGGATGCCCAGGAAGCCTAAAATGTCAGCACAAGCTAAAGCCGAAGATCTTGCCAAACAAGTCATGCAGGCCATGGCGGAATCTAAAGCTGCTGAAGCCCGGGCAGTCGTTCTGGGTGAGAAAATGATGAAGGCAGTTGCCCAGGCCAAAGAAGAGGCCAAGGCCGCCCAAAAGGCCCGGACCATTGTCGAGTATCCCTCCGGGCGTTATGAGTGCGGCCAGTGCGGTCAAAGTGTGCTGATAACCACAGCCACGAACAAGCTCCCTGAGTGCGACAATTGTGGCTCATATAAGATCAAGGGGCACGAGCCAAAAATCACCAAAATTGAGCCACCAGCCCCAAAAAAGTACAAGGCGGGCATGTACCAATGCAGTGGCTGTGAGACCCGGGCGGCTGTCGCCGTGGACACCAATCATCTGCCTGAGTGTGATTATTGTGGCAATAGATTGAAACCGTTGTCGTCCTGACAGGACTCGCCCCGCTTTAAACCGCTGTACTTCATCGTCGTGTTATTTCACAGCTAACACCCCAATTCAGCCGGATTGCCGGTGGTTTTCGGGGATATCGCCATTCAGCACCCTCACTAATCCTGCTATAACGGGGCTTTTCCTCGCGTTTATCTGGGCTATGCTTAATTTAACAGTCCCGGGACCAGATGAAATCGAGGATCAGACTATGGCTAACGTTTTAGATGAAATGGAAGCAGAGTGGCAGGCGTTAATCGACGACGTCAATGAGACCCTGAGTGCAGTGGAGGGCGAGCTTGCCCAGCAGGCCTCCATGAATACTGGCTGGCTGCAGGGGCTGCATAACAGCCCGGCTTTTTCAAAACTTAATGCGGACAAGATTGCAGCCATGGTACTGCGACTGGAGGAATTTCCAGTCAAGATCGGCGATGTGATAGTGCGCCAAAATGAAGTGGGTGATTATTTTTATGTGATCAAGTCGGGAAGGTTTACCGTGTCCCAGAGTAACGGACCCGGCGATATAAAATTACTTGCCCAGCTTGGCGAAAACGAGACCTTTGGCGAATCGGCATTAATCAGTGGTGAACCCCGGAACGCCAGTATTTTTGCCGATACAGATGGCATCTTGTTACGGTTATCCAAGAATGATTTTGAAGAGCTGATCACAAATACCTCAGTTACTTATGTGACTGCAAACGAGGCAAAAGAGATGTTGAATAAAGGCGGCCAGTATCTTGATGTCAGGCGCAATGGTGCTGGCAAGGTGGGCCAAATTCCCGGCGCCATTGAAATTCCCATTAACCGTTTGCGCGATCTTTATAAATGTCTTGAGAAGGACCAGAAATATATGATTTTTTGTCAGGATGGCAAACACAGTGACCTGGCTGCCTATTTGCTGGGACAAAAAGGTTACGATGTAGTGGTTGTAGAGGGCGGTTTATCCCAATTGTCTGACGCCGCCTGACCGCAATTTTATTTATAACTCACTAACAAATATTCAGTGTACTGGCCTGAATAGTTTGGGTAGGATGCGACTACTTTCCTGAACTGATGGCCTTGTTATGAATAATTTAATGGCAGTATTGCTAAATGATATCGCACAATTGGAGTATGACCGTAATAAACCCTTGTCCGACTACCAGACAACCTATCTTGAAAAGATGGACAAAAAAATGGATGCGGGCATTGAGCTTGACGGACAGCACATCGAAAATCCTGACGTCAATCAAAGGGCCCAGTTCATCACGGCAAATCTTTTACATGCCATTAAAAACAGCGATGAATCCATGTCAGCTGCCTTGTGTAGCTACCTTGCCGACCGTTTACCTGACCTGAAACAGGTCAAAATTACCGAGAACGAAGAGAAGGTCACCATTGACCTGGTATTTAATGAAGATTATGTCAAACAGGTAGCAGTTGATCTTCCTAAACTACACTGATTTTATTAAATCTTTCAACCCATGAAAGAAAATCGAATACTCTGGTATGTTGCCGATCCCATGTGTTCCTGGTGCTGGGGATTTAGCCCCGTAATAAATGCAATCAAGGAAAAATTCGGGGAAGAATTAAAAATTTCACTGTTACTGGGTGGGTTGCAACCTGGCACAACTGTGCCTGTGTCTGCTGATAGTCGCGATGAAATTTTGCATCACTGGCATGATGTCCATGCACGAACCGGGCAACCGTTTTTGTTTGATAGTGCCATGCCAGAGGGTTTTATCTATGATACCGAGCCGCCCAGCCGGGCGGTGTTGGCGCTGGCAGATATTTTACCCGAACAAACTTTCCGGTATTTTACCGCCTTACAAGAAGCCTTTTACGCAAAACAAATGGATATCACCCGGGAAGATATCCTGGTTGAGTTGTTGGCAGGCTACGACATAAAACCGGACGTCTTCAGGGCGTTATTTAAGTCAGATGAAATAAAGCAGAAAACAAAAGCGCATTTTTCCCGGGCCCGCCAGGCTGGTATTCGTGGGTTTCCAACCTGTGTCTTGCAAGATGAAACAAACCATCAATTGTTATGCAGCGGTTATCGCTCATATGAAGAACTCCAGCCCGAGATTGAAACCTGGTTGGCCTGAATAAATAATATGGCAGTACCTGGATCAACACCCATGAAAGCCACAAAATTAACACCTGCCGTGTTGCAAGCCGCAGACATGCTTGGTCTCTATGGTGCCGAGTTGGCACGAATACTTAATGTTTTATGTAGCGATATTGGTTTAATGACAAATGGTAAAAAATTACTGGAAACCGGAACCGAAACCCGGGAGCGCAGCATTTGTTTCCTGGAATTTTATGAACTGTTGGGAAAAACACTGGGCGATGATGAAGTGGCCATGTATCACTGGTTGCGGGCCGAACACAAATAGCTAAAAAGAACACCGTTGCTGGAGATGGTTGATTACGATGGCCTTAATAATGTGATTAACTGCCTTGCAAGTGGCTGCAGTTGCTGATCAAGTAACCAGAGTTCATGGTTATCCTGTAGCGGGAAGGGCAGGCGCTCATTTATTTTCAGTATTTTCCGGTAAAGCACATCACCTTGTGCCGCCATTCTTGTGTAGTCTTCTGACTGATAAACGCGACCATATTTAATGCCCCGGGTGGTCCATGTGGCATAGCGTATTTCGCTAACCTGAATTTTTTTTGAAGGGTGATGTTTGCCATGGACATCGGATAACAAGGACTCATTCTTTACATAAATATCCCAACGAACGCCATCGGTAGTGACGGCTTCGGCAGCTTTATATTTAATCACATTAATAATACCGCGAAACGGGTTTAGCATTCGCTGGCCATAACACAGGATATCCATAAACCAAGTTTAGCCAGGTCCGGGGCCGGAAAACAATCAATTATAAAAAATATGTTTGCCAATTCTGGCGACAGGCTTTTTCTTTTTTGACCAGGACGGACGGATGTAGTTTGCGTGGTAAAACAACGCGTCACGTGTCTTTGATTTATCTGTTCCAGTGTAGGCAGATTCAGCAATATTCCAGGCCTGTTGCCATGTTTTTGATTTTTTAGAAGGACGGGAATCAAGCTCTGTCCATGAAAATGCACTTACGTAACGTTGCCGACGTTTATCCCAATTTTTTTGAAAAACTACAGCACATATATCATCTGGATAATGTTTTGATTTGGCACGATTCAGGGTAACCCGGGCCACTGCATATTGACCTGCTTTAGGTTCTCCGCGCGCTTCGTGGTAAACATTGAGCGCCAGACAGGTGAGATCTTTTGTGACCCTGACATCATCAAGGGATGAGAAAACTACCGAAACCAGTAGACCGCTGACAAGCACCACAACTGATGAAACAATCAGGGGAATTTTTGATCGGGTATGCCAGTAGACAAACAACCTGAATCGAAAATCAGTAATCGGTTTCATGTAATTTATCGAATAAATATAATTGTATAATTTTGCAATCATACCTATATATTTAGTAGCAATATGCCGGTTATCAATATTTTAATGGCTTAGTGGCGAGATAAATCTGATTAATGGCGCGAATAGCGAGTCACCAAGATCGGGGAATGGGAGCCAGGTTTTCAGGATGAACAGCTTACCTGGAGGTTGTCAGCCCATGCTGGCGCTGGCCCAGTGTAATGATTGTGGCTGGCATGCTCAGCAAAGGGATTGTGTAAAATTTTAATGAGATCATCTATCTCGGAAAAATCATCGTTTGTTGCCTTGTCTATCGCAACCTGCGCCATGTAGTTACGTAATATATATTTTGGATTGATGCCGAGCATAAAATCCTGCCTTTCTGTATCTGATTGCGTATTATTGCCCAACAATTTTTTATACGACTGTATCCATTTTGCAGCTTCATCACTATTGTTTAATAAACTTAAAAATGATTTTTCATTAGACGTTGTATTTTGACTGACACGACATAATGCGCGAAATGTATTGGTATAATCAGCTTGATTATTTTGCATCATCACCATCAGCTGGTTTTGTAAAACCTGTATTTCATCACTGGTTTCAGAAAAACCCAGTTTATTGGCCATTAAAAAATGATAGTGTGACAGGAATTGTGACTGGTAAGTGGCCAGCACTGCTTTGGCTGCTTCTACCTCCATCAAGGGTAATAACGCCTGTGCCAGGCAGCTAAGATTAAATAAACCAATCTCGGGTTGTTTGTTAAAAGCATATCTACCCGCATGGTCGGAGTGATTGCAAATGTAATCAGGGTTGTAGGTCTCCATAAAACCAAAAGGCCCATAGTCCAGGGTTAAGCCGAGGATGGACATGTTGTCTGAATTCATCACGCCATGGGAAAAACCCACTGCCTGCCATTGGGCAATCAACCTGGCTGTTCGCTGTGTCACTGCTACCAGCAAAGCAAGATAAGGATTGTCCAGGGTAGCTAGATCCGGATAATGATGTTCAATTATATAATCGGCCAGGATGCGAATATCATCATGTTGATTTCGGTAATAAAAAATTTCGAATGACCCGAAACGAACATGGGACTGGGCAAGCCGGGTGAGCATGGTGGCCGTTTCAACCTGTTCACGATAAACCTCGTCTTTACTACCGACAAGACACAATGCCCGGGTAGTCGGAATGCCCAGGCCAAACATTGCCTCACTACAGAGATACTCCCTGATACTTGATCGCAAGACGGCACGGCCGTCACCGTTTCTTGAGTAGGGCGTGACACCACTGCCTTTTAGCTGGATCTCCCAACGATCCCCCTTGCTACTGGTTGCTTCGCCCAGCAGGATGGCGCGACCATCGCCTAATTGGGGCACGTAATGTCCAAACTGGTGGCCTGCATACAACATGGCCAGGGGCTTGCTCTTCTTTAGGGTGGACTTGCCACTAAATATATCGGCAATAAATTGCGCATGTTGATTGTCATAATCCAGATCAATTAATTTACCTGCTGCCGTATTAAAGTGAATGAGTTGTGCGTTTGTATCAAATGGTGTCGGCGATACCAAAGAATAAAAACTGTCTGGTAATTCTGCAAATGAATTGGAAAAATTTAGCGTTTCTAGTGAGTCTTTCATAGGCTGGACATGATAGTTTCTATTGGCTTATTGTAGTAAATAAGTGGATAAAAGTTACCCGTGATTTAACGTGGATATCCAGGATTGATTAATATTATTGAATTCCGGTAATAAGCTGGTGATTATCGGGTTATAATAAGCAGCGATAACAACTGCAGGACTAGAGGTAGTGCCTCATGGAATCCCGTTTTACAGATATTGAGATACGACTGACCCATCAGGAGGCTGCAATTGAGGCCCTGACTCAAGCCAGCCTTGAGCAACAACAAAAAATTGAGCATGTACTCGGCCAGTTGCAAGACATCAGAATATTGCTGCAACAAATGGCGCCGTCGGAAACTGGCTCACTGGAAGATGAACCACCACCACACTATTAAGTCTGTACCAATTGGTACAGATAATTTTTTTCTGAACTATCTTCAAATTAAACCCCATTGCAAAGAGGGTCTGATCGGTGCATCCTGTTTCCCGGCAGTCCGAAAATCTGGTTACTAAGTCAGTAAGTCAGTCAGACAATAAAAATCTGAGTTCATAACAGGAGGCGTTTCATGAATAAAATCATTGTACAGTTGGCGTTGGTTATTTTTATTTCCAGTATATTTTCTCTTACTGCCCAGGCCGCAGAAAAATTCAAACCTTTTATTCTGGCCTCAAACAACGCAGGAGATTTCACAAAAAAAATTGCCTCTACCAGGTCCGCACTTGTAAAAGCAGGCTTTGAGATAGCCGGTGAGTACTCACCTTATAAAGGGGCACATATAATTGTGGTAACAAATGACTTGTTAAAAAAAGCAGCAGCGACAAACCCACGAGCTGGTTATATTGTAGCGCAACGGGTTGCCTTGACCTTGCTCAATAACAAAATACAGGTCTCCTATACCAATCCTGTTTATATGGCCGCGGCCTACCGGGTAAAAACTGATCTTGGTCCTGTTAACAGTCAGCTTGGTAAGGCCCTTGGACACAAACAAATGTTTGGTCCAGCCGAAGGTTTAACGTTAAAAGAAGCTGGTAAATACCACTACCTGTTTGGCATGGAATATTTTACTGATCCAGTATCGTTGGCTGAACACCCAAATAAAAAGATTGCAAATAAAATAGTAGAAAAGAATCTGGCTGACAATAAAGGTGGCGCCTTTAAGGTTTACCGAATTGATATTCCGGGAACCAAGCAAACTTTATTCGGTGTTGGCATGAAGACCCCAAAAGGAAAGACTAATTCCCCTATGGATGATAAATTTATAATGAGTGAAATTGATTTCAAGCCACTGCGTTCAACGGCTCACTTGCCCTATGAGTTGTTGGTCAAGGGCGGAAAGGTTGAAGCACTGCACGCCCGGTTCCGTATCGCTATCAATTTTCCGGACCTCAGCATGATGGGCGCCAACAGTTTCATGAATATCATGGCCACGCCTGATGCAATTAATGAAACGCTAACAGAAGTAGCCGGGGGTTCATACGAGGAATACTAGCAGCAGGTTATTTGTTTAAGGCTGTATAGCTGCTTAATTTGAATAAAAACCGGTAAAACAGGATCAATTGCCAGTTGTTGTATTGCTATCCCCAGGATGAAAGGGCACAATGCGCGCGTTTGTTTTCGGCTACAGTCAGTAGTCGATAATTTTTATAGACGCATAAAATACTTAGAGGCACTTTCATGAAACTGATTTTGTTAGGCGCTCCTGGCGCAGGCAAAGGTACGGTCGCAAAGTTACTAACCGAGCTTGATGGTTCCGTGCAAATTTCTACTGGTGATATTCTCCGTGGCGCCGTCCAGGCGGGTTCAGATCTTGGTAAGCAGGCCCAGGCATTTATGAATGCCGGTGACCTGGTACCAGATGAATTAATCATGGGTATTATGGAAAAGCGGTTGCAAGAACCGGATTGCGCAAAAGGATTTTTACTGGATGGTTTTCCCCGCACTATCCCCCAGGCCGAGCAACTGAAAACTTTACTAGAAAAAATTAATATCAAACTTGATATGGCTGTGAATATTGATGTGCCAAAAGATGTCATCCTTGATCGTTTATCAACACGCCGTACCTGTTCAAATGGTGATTGCCAGGCCATTTATAACGTTAAGAGTAATCCGCCTAAAGAAGAAGGCAAGTGTGATAAGTGTGGCAGTCCTGTGATTCAGCGTGAAGATGAAACTGAAGAAGCTATTAGCCATCGCCTGAAAATCTATGATGAAAAAACTGCACCATTAATTGGTTTTTATGATCAGGAAAATATGTTGTTAACGATAAGTGCGACATCCAGTGATGACGTGATTAATGCCATCAAGGAAAAGCTGGCAAGCTAATCGTTTTTTACTGAAATTGAAATAATAAAAAAGGCCCGGAGACGGGCCTTTTTTATTGTGAGTATATTTAATTCCCCGGATTCGCCACAAGAATGATACGATGATTTTTTAAAATATTGAATTAAGGCATTAATATGGCAAATTATATATACACCTACAAGGGAGAAATTGCTCGATCGGGAATTGGCCTGGGTACGGCGCTGGCAATTGCTATTTCCTGGTCAGCAAACAAGTCAATATTGTGGGCAATACTCCACGGTATATTTTCCTGGTTTTACGTTATTTACTACGCGCTCTTTTCCTAGACGAAATACAGCACCAGGCTGCCCTGGCTTAATGCAGGGCATCGCGATAAACTTTTCGCAGACTCTTTATTGTATCCTGATCATATTCATCAAAGGCAAGCCCGGCACCACTAACTTCACACCTGACGACGGTTGCGGCCAGTGTGTAAAATTCTTCATCAACATTTTCCAGATAAAGACCAATGGTGACCAGATCATTTACTTTAATATCTGAATTATCAGTAGCAATAAAAGCGCCGCCAAAACTGATGTCCAGTAATTTTGCCTGACGTTCTGCATTGTCTCGGAAGTAAAGCACCACATCAAGATCAAGTGGTGTTCTCGAGCAACTTCGATGGTTGATGTTGGCATTTTCCATAATAGCCTCCGGTAACTTAAGCTATAGTCTGTATGTAGTAATATAGCTGATTATCGCGCTTACAAGCGAAGTAATGCAAGAAAAAAACAGGGAATTATTGATGTAAAGGTTCTTTTCATTAATAAAATTAATAGGTTGGCTACCATGAACAACACAAAGTTTTATTATTTCCCCTTGAACCGGCAGACTTGTCTATAAACGATGTTTATTCCTTATCGTCCTGATATTAATGTCACCAGGTGGCCAGTATTGACAGTATTGGTGATGATTCTGAGCACTGCTATTTTAATGGCCCAGCGCAGCAGTTGGTCGGCCCTTGAGGAATATGCCATTAACTTTTGTACCGATGAAGTTTCGCGGGATATTGAGTATCCGGGCAAACATTATTTTGGAGACCGGGCTTCCTGCCCGGAAATCATGCTGTACCTGTATAGTGAAAAAGACTCCAAATTATTGAAGGAATATCATGACGAGATAGTTGCAAAAAATGACAATTATCGTGCCGAGCTGTTATTGACTCAATACCACGCCTTTGCAGTTTCGGCTCCCTCAGATTTAACCAGTTCGCTAATGTACTACCGGTCAAGCTGGAATCCATTGCGTATGTTGACGTCTTCTGTGGCCCACGCAGATTGGGATCATTTGATCGGCAATCTATTTTTCTTTTTTGCCTTTGCCATGGTGGTCGAAATCATAATTGGCCCAATTCTTTTTTTTGTAGTATTCGTCAGCATGTCTCTTGGTATCGGGGTGATTGATTCCCTGGCCAATCTTGGTCAGGAAGATATTCCGACCCTGGGATTGTCAGGCATTGTTTTTGGGATGTTAACGTTGGCAGTCTATTTTGCACCGAAGGTAAAAATTAAATTTTTTTACTGGATAATTATACTGATTGGTTCCGTCAGTATTCCTTTGTGGATGGTTTCGATCTGGTATGTTGGCTGGAATATTTATGATTATTTTGTTATTGGCAGAATCAGTAATACTAACTACATCGCCCACCTTGGTGGCGCGGCGGTAGGGCTGATAATGGGCGTGACACTTTTTCGGGAAAAACGGCATTGGGCACAAGGATTACTGCCTGGCGAAAGAAAAAACGAAAGACGCCAGGAAAGACACCAGGAAAAATTCAAAGAACCGGATAAATCAATATTGGCTACAGCAGGTAGAGCCACTTCAATCCCTATATTTATGGTGGCCGGGTTTATTCTGTTGATTGTACTCATGTCTATGATTGGTCTTTTCATTAAAACATTTTCCTTGCAAATCTTGTTGTCCCTGCCAGTCCTGTTGCTGGGTTATTTACTGTACCGAATGAAACAGGCTGACCGGCCTGTCTGGAATAAATATCAAAACGCCATGAAATACCTGGAAGATCAAAATTACCGGATGGCGCTGGAAAAACTTGAGCCTTTGGCAAAAAGTGGTTATCCAAGAGCCCAGTACCAACTGGGGCGACTCTATGCGACTGGCAAAGGTGTGATGAGAGATGTGATGCAGGCAGGTTACTGGTATGAATTGGCAGCACATCGCAGTAATGAACATGCGCAGAATGAACTTGCATCATTATATATAGACGGCACCGGGGTTGACCGGGATATGGACGCGGCCATGAACTGGTTGCGACTGGCCAGTGAAAAATTACCCCAGGCTGCAATGCGGCTTGGCTATTATTCAGAACACCATCCAGACCACAATAAGCGAAATTTAAAAGAAGCCGTTGATGCCTATGGCCAGGCAGGCCAATTATTTATGAATGCTAAATTGATCGAGGATGCAGAGAGCGTGCTAAAAACACTGGAACAACTGGCGCCGGGCCATGAGATTACGGTTAGTCTGGAAAACAGGATAATGGAATACAAATCGCAACCAATGGCGCGTTGATAGTAAATCCCGAAAATAACAATACTGGCAACTCATTATTAGCGAAAAATGCCCATGAATATAAATACTACTGTCGCAAATAACGGAGTTAAAATACTAACGGTCACAACGCCGGACCCATTGGCAGACTACCAGGCCGCCATGGTGATTGCCGATAAGCTGGCCAGCGAGCACCTGGGAGAGGCCATGTTGTTGTCATGGTATGATAGGGATCGTGACTTTGAATCACTCCAACGAATGCCACCAGGACAGCGCAGTACCGGGATATGTTGATTACGGGATAAACCATGGCGCAAGTTTAAAAATAGACATTGAAGATGGCCGGTTTGTTTTTTTCTATTTATCACTAGAAAGTAATAATTAATGTCTGCACTTAACTACGAAATTGTTTTATATACCATTGGCCACAGCAATCGGGATGCGGATGATTTTGTTTCATTACTCGAAACAAATGAAATAACGACACTGTTCGATATCCGTTCACACCCGGGTTCTGGCAAGTTTCCCCAATACAATGAACAGGCACTACGTGAATCGCTGGCATCAAAAAATATTGTTTATCATTGGGCGGGCCGACAATTGGGCGGATTACGGAAACTGGAAAATAACCGCAATAACACACATCCATCCCTGGCGGACGACCAGCAACGGGCCTTTGCAGAATATATGGAAACAGAGTTATTCAAAAATGGGGCAACTCAAATTATTAATATGGCAAGAAAATCTCCGCTCGTGATGATGTGTGCCGAGAAACTGCCAGAACATTGCCATCGGTCACTGATCGCGGATTACCTGCTACTCGAAGGCGTTAATGTGAAACATATTATTGATGAAGACAGTACCCTCGATCACCAGCTAAACCCGTACGCCCGCCGGGAGTCGGCTACGTTAATTTACGATAGAAAAATTTGATTACCTGGCATGTCATTATCAAACGAAGAAATAAAAGCAAAGTTGAACCTGGAGACGGGCAAACTTACCTGGCCAGAACTAGAGCAGTTTTTTGCCAAAGGTGTCATTGTCTGTGTTGATAAAAAACAGGATTTGATCAAGATTGCCGCCGCCCTGGCAGAAGACCAAACCGTCAAAATAACAGAATTACTCGAGACCAGAATAATAAAAAAACCTAATATTGAGCAAGCAAAATTGTGGCATCAAAACAGGCAAGCATTCTGGGCCGTGGTCGTTGCGCCCTGGGTGATGATCCAGGAAACAGATGACTGAAAAAGTTATTTATATATTGCTGGCCCTCCTGTTTTTGACAGGTTGCATGGAAATAATCAAGCGAACTGAGCCTAAAGTACTGGATAACAAAGACGGCCGACCGGTTAGTATGGCTGAAAAAAATCTCAGTATTGGTAATAATATCAAGTATTACGAAGTACCTGTTACAATAAAAAAGATTCCGGATGCTCCCAGGTTATTGCTTGATTTTACGGTAATTGACAAAGGGCACTGCCCGCTAACCTACGAACCCACACAGGTATTGGTAAATGGGATCGAGGTGGCCAGTATTGACTTCCGGGATTTTGAATACAAGGATCATCAGGTGATTGAAATAGTGATTCCGAAATCGATTCTGAAAATTGGCGAAAATATTTTTCAGGTACGAACTGGCGAATGCCAGTATGATATTGATGTCATGCGTTTTAATCGTTTCCAGTTTTTTCAGAACTGAGTAGAATTAATAAGGCCAGGGATAAGACCAGGGCAGACCAGGTTATTATGACTAAAAAAACCTCACCGAACCTGAAGCATTACAAAAAATTGTTACTGGACAGGCAAAAAGAACTGCTGGATGTCTCGAAAATGAGCCAGGAAAATGCCAGCCCGGTTGAGCTTGACCAGTCGCGGGTTGGCAGGTTGTCGCGTATGGACGCGATTCAGGGGCAGGCGATGTCTCTTGAGGCAAAAAGGCGGACAGACGCAGAGTTAACCAGGATCACGTCTGCCCTGAAACGCATTGATGTCGGTGATTATGGCTTGTGCGCGCGTTGCCAGGAAGAAATAGTCGCGGGCAGACTTGAAATTGATCCGTCAGTATTGTTATGTGTACAGTGTGCGAGCCAGGATTAATTTAGACGCTATTATTGAGCGTAGGGCGAGACTAAACCAGAGGAATAAGCGAGACTAAACCCGGTGGAAAAATTTATTTCATTCATACAAGAACAATTTGTGGCAATTGCCAATGTGCAGGGCCTGACCCAGGTATTTATCCTGGTTGTTTGTGCTGGCGGCGCCTGGTTTTTCCAGCGTTATACGAGTGAATTGGTGCTCAAACGATTAGGCAAAGCCGAAAAGAGCGGCTTGCGCCGCGCAGCCCTGCGAGGCATCGAGCGCGTCACTTTTCCGTTAAGTATGCTGGTGCTGGTGGCAATAGGAGAATTTGCACTTAACCAGTTCCAGTTTAAAACCGGCCTGCTTCACCTGGCGGTACCGTTATTGATTTCCCTGGCAGCAATTCGTATCTCTGTTTATACATTACGGCGTGCATTTTCGCCGAGTCCGGCATTAAAAGCATGGGAAGGCATTATCGGCACCGTGGCATGGTCTATTGTTGCAGTATATTTGCTGGGCTGGTTGCCTGATATTCTACAGGCCCTTGATGGTCCGGCAGTCCAGCTGGGAGATACCCGGTTTTCTTTACTGACCTTGATCAAGTTACTGCTGAGCATTGCCCTTTTCATTGTCCTGGCACATTGGTTATCCCGCTTAATAGAGCGTCGCGCCAGGCGTTCAACACTTATCTCCAAAGGTATGCGTGTTGTGCTGGCCAAGTCCAGCAGGTTTTTTCTCTACGCCCTGGCTATATTGGTTGCGCTCAATAGTGTTGGCATTGATTTAACAACCTTAACCGTTTTTGGTGGTGCCCTGGGTGTGGGCATCGGTTTTGGTCTGCAACGTATTGTCAGTAATTTTATTAGCGGGTTTATTTTATTATTTGATCGATCTATCAGGCCCGGTGATGTAATCAGTGTTGGTACCCGCATCGGCTGGGTTGTGGCATTACATGCAAGATATATTGTGGTGAAGGACAGGGATGGTGTCGAAACATTAATTCCTAACGAAACCATTATTACTTCAGAAGTCACAAACCTGAGTTACTCAGATCGTCACGTCCGCGTAAAAATCCCCGTACAAATCAGTTATGACAATGATCCAGAAGTGGCTATGGGACTGATGATCGAAGCCTGCCAGGAGAATGATCGAATCCTGACAAACCCGGAGCCACAAAGTCGTCTGCTGGCGTTTGGCGATAACGGCATCAACCTGGAGTTACGACTCTGGCTAGATGATGTGGAAGAGGGCGTTGGTAAAGTAAAATCAGACGTGAACCTGGGCATATGGCATCGATTCAAGGAACATGGCATCTCCATTCCATTCCCGCAAAGAGATGTGAGAATCATTTCAAACACCACGCCTGAAGATAAATAATTTGAAATTTATTTTTAGTGCGTTACTTACAATAAAATCCCATGCCATTAATCAAACTTGATAAAGCTTACCTGGCTTACGGCCATCGCGCACTACTGGACCACATTGATTTCCAGATTGATACCAATGAGCGTGTTTGCCTGGTAGGCCGAAATGGTGCCGGCAAGTCGACATTAATGCGTGCGATTATCGGAGAATCTATTCTGGATGATGGTGAACGCTGGTGTCAGCCAACACTAAAAATTGGTTACCTCGCCCAGGACGTGAATATCAACTCTGACCAGACAGTTTATGATGTAGTCACCGAAGGACTGGAGGAAACAGGCCACCTGTTGGCCGAATATCACCATGTCGTACATTCCATATCAGAGGCCAGTACCGGCACTACTTCTGACGAGCTGGAAAACAAGCTGATCCATCGGCTTGATGAGTTACAACGAAAAATTGACAGTTGCCAGGGCTGGTTAATCGGGCAACGGGTTGAGACCGTCATCTCCCGCCTGGATCTGGAGATGGACTTGCTCATGAAAAATTTATCCGGTGGTTACCGGCGGCGGGTATTTCTTGCACAAGCATTGGTAAATGAACCGGATTTGTTATTACTTGATGAGCCGACCAACCACCTGGATATTGCGGCAATTAACTGGATCGAGCAGTACCTCAAGGGTTTTAAGGGATCGCTTTTATTCATCACCCATGACCGGACTTTTTTACAAAACCTGGCGACCCGAATAGTTGAGCTTGACCGTGGCCGAATATTTTCCTACCCAGGTGATTACAAAAATTACCTGCGAAAAAAAGAACAGCAACTGGTGGTCGAAGAACAACAGTCGGCCAAGTTCGATAAAAAACTTGCCGAAGAAGAAGTCTGGATTCGCAAGGGCATCAAGGCCAGGCGGACGCGCAATGAAGGCAGGGTGCGGGCATTGCAAGCATTAAGGGCACAGCGCAACCAGCGCCGGGAAAGATCCGGTGCCGTCAAAATGGCCCTTGATAGTGGCGCCATGTCGGGCAAGATTGTGATTGATGCCATGGACGTTAAAAAATCCTACGGCGACAATGTTGTTATCAGCTCCCTGACAACGACCATTATGCGTGGTGACAGGATAGGCATCCTCGGACCCAATGGCTCTGGTAAAACCACGCTCCTGAAACTCTTGCTGGGCGAGCTGAAACCGGACTCGGGCAAAGTACGAATCGGTACACGATTGCAACCGGCCTATTTTGACCAGCAACGAGCCATTCTTGATCCGGAAAAAACAGTTGCCGATAATTTAAACCAGGGCAGCGAAACCGTCACCATCAAGGGCAAGAGCCGGCACATTATCGGTTACCTGAAAGATTTCCTGTTCCCACCGCAACAGGTCAAGGCAAAGGTAAAATCACTTTCCGGCGGCGAGCGAAACAGGTTATTGCTGGCCCGCTTGTTCACCCGTCCATCCAATTTACTGGTGCTGGATGAACCAACCAATGACCTGGACGTGGAAACACTGGAACTGCTGGAAGAATTGCTGGGTGAATATGATGGCACGTTGATCGTGGTCAGCCATGATCGAACTTTTCTTGATAATGTTGTTACCAGTACCCTGGTATTTGAAGGTCACGGCCAGGTAAACGAGTACGTGGGTGGGTTTGAGGACTGGCTCAGGCAACGAAAACCCGATGCCTTGATATTTTCCCAGGATGAAACTGCTAAAAATAAAAAACCCGAATCAAAAAATATTCCTGGCGCCACGAATAGCAAAGCCAACAAAAAGAAACTTACCTATAAAGATCAGCAGGCGCTGGATAAGTTGCCAGCCACGATTGAAAAACTGGAAACCGAAAAAGCACAACTGGATAAAACCGTATCAGAACCGGAATTTTACCAGGGCGATAAAAAGACTATCGCGGATACGCTTTCGCGAATAAATGCGCTAGGAGCAGAGCTGGACGAATGCTATCAAAACTGGGAAGCGCTGATCGATGAACAGTAAGGCCCGTCACTCCGGCGTATGCCGGAGTCCAGCAGCAATGAATTTTAGCTTTGACTGACAGCCTGGTTCACACCCCGTAAAAACATGCATATATTCTGATGTATTACATTCAATCTTCGTAAATGCTAAAGTAGCTAGCCTGCAAACATAGCAATCAAGCAACATATATGATCGACGTTGAAAAAATCAATAACCTGATTCCCCTGATTAATCTTTCCGACAAGAACCTGGCGCGCATGGCTGACGAGTTGGAAGTGGAAAAATATGACAAGGGCTCAGTGATTGTTAATGAGGGTGATACAGACAATGATGCCCTGTACCTGCTTGAAGGGGGGGTCGAGTTATCTTCAGACGGCTCGGCATTAACGACTGTTATCCAGGGTGGCACCGATGATGCGATATCACCGATAGCCCAGTCCCGGCCACGCCAGTTCACGGTGAAGGCCACCACAGAAATCAGTATTATCCGCATTGATAATGCCCGCCTCGATCGTATGGCGATCCTTGATGAGTTAACCACCAGTATTACCCAGATTCGTCCGGTCGGTTTCAAAAAGTTTGCCGGTGACAGTGACTGGCTGGATGCTATGTTAAAAAATCCTGCCTTCAGCCGCCTGGTCCAGGAGCAATTGGCGCCACTGGTGCTGAAAATGGAACCGGTCTCGTTAAAAGCCGGGGATATTATTATCAAGCAAGGTGATGTCGGCAGGTTTTATTTCGTTTTGAAACAAGGCAAGGTGAATGTCTCCCGGAAAGATGTTGATGGAAAAGTAAAAATGCTGGCCACCTTAAAAGAAGGTGATGTATTTGGCGAAGAATCACTGATTACCAGTGCCGACAGGAATGCCAGTATCATTGCCATGAATGATGTTATTATCATGAAACTGGCAAAAAATGACTTTGACCAGTTGCTCAAAGAGCCGCTGCTTTCTTATGTTGACAAGCGCGGTGCTGAAGAATTAGTTCGCCAGGGCGGCAAACTCCTTGATGTTCGTTCGGTAACAGAGTACAAACAGGGCGCGCTCAAGGGCAGTCTCAATTTGCCGGTTCCGAAATTACGGGCCGCCCTGGATAAACTGGACAAGCGCATTATTTATATTATTTGTGATCGTACCGGCATCCAGAGCGAAGTCGCCGCTTTTGTTATGAGCCAGAGGGGTTTTGATGCCCGGGTATTAAAGGGTGGCCTGGCGGCCCTGGCTGGTAAATAGAAATGGGTTACAGGATAATTTAAAATATAAAAATATAATATAAAAATTTGCAATAAATAATATCTTAAAATTATGCGCCCGTAGCTCAGCTGGATAGAGTAACCGGCTTCGAACCGGTTGGTCGGGAGTTCGAATCTCTCCGGGCGCGCCATAAATAAAAATGCCCCCAATAGGGGGTATTTTTATTTATCGACTGTATGAGTATTCGGATCCCCTACAAAATATTAAATTTTTTTCTATCAGCTTTGAATATAAGAGTTATGAAATTATGTCCAAAGGACTTCGAGCCCCTATGCCGCCTCCTTGCATTACGTGCGTGTAAATTTGAGTAGTTTTTACATCTTTATGTCCTAACAATTCCTGAACAGTACGAATATCAGCACCACTTTCCAGCAGGTGTGTTGCGAAGCTGTGACGAAGAGTATGTACAGATACTGGCACAGGAAGCCCAAGATTTCTTGCTGCCTGCTTAATATGACGTTGAAGCGTTTTCTCATAAAGATGGTTTCGTCGGATAACACCACTGCGCGGATCCCGCGAATTATTTTTTGCCGGGAAGGCCCAAAACCATGGCCATTCTTTACCTGCATTTGGGTATTTGCGTTCCAGAGCGCAGGGTAGCTCAACACCGGGTGATGCCTCTAACCGGTCCAGCTCAAAATAACGTCTTGCTAATTGCAGTTGGTCTTGCAGTTGGTCTTGCAGTGGATCTCGCAGGCGGTCAGGAACCATGGTTACGCGATCTTTGTCGCCTTTACCACTGGGATAATCAGTTTGCCAGACTCAAGATCCAGGTCCTTGACCCGCAATCGAGATGCTTCCATCAAACGCAGGCCGGAACCATAGATCAAATAAGCCTGCAGTTTCCGGGAACCATTCAATTGGTCCAGTAGCCTAATAACATCTGTCTTAGACAATACCGTGGGTAGCCGTTTCGGTCTTTTTGCCCTAACGACATCATCGACCCAGCCAGGGTCCATGTTTAGTACTTTCTTATATAGGAAAAGTATTGCTGATAACGCTTGATTTTGTGTTGCTGCTGCGACATGCTTTTCTACAGCAAGAAAAGTCAGGAAACGGGATATTTCTTCTGCGCCCAGGTCAGCCGGGTGACGTTTGTTATTAAACAGGATATATCGCTTGATCCAGTGTAGGTATGATTGCTCGGTACGCAAGCTGTAGTGGTGTAGTCGAAGTGAATCACGAGCCTGGTCCATCAGACGTGAAGATGCCATAACTGCCTCCTTGCAGATATTTATAATAGAAAAAGCCCGATAAAATTAACTAAATCGTTGAATTTTATCAAGTCATTAATTTAAAAGGTCCGAAAACGCCCTTTTTAAAGGGAGCAATTGGGACATCTACTTATTGTTAGACTAATAAAAATGCGTTAAACCGGATCGGCGCAAAAAACGCGCCTTCCCGGTTAACTTGGCGTTATGTGTAAAAGGAATTTAAATGTTTGGGAGAAATAAATATTTATCGAGCCTGCTAAAAAAAGGAAATCTAAATGCAGATGAAAATAATATTATTTCCGAAATACAAGAAAGTGGTTCATGGAAAATATATTTAGAATGGCGAATGGCAGTAACAACAGAAATAGAAATTTCAAAAGAAAAAAATAAAAATGAATATTGGTATCGGGTAATAGCTAAATGTGATTACGAGTTTAGTTGTTTATGCCCTACAATTGAGCGTGCAGTTGAAATGGCAGGTTTGTATCAAGAGTTAATAGTTAACTTAAGTAAGCAAGTGGGCTGGCCATCTTGGGAAAGCAGCAACAGAAGAAATGGTTAAATTAAAAGCACATAACAAAACGCTCAAAACCGCCGTGCAAGGCACGGCTCGGACAATTAACCACTCGCTTTGCTCTCGGTTAATTGCCGTTTAGCTCTGCGTTAGGCGCGCAAAATAGCTTATATGTGCATATGATTAAAGTATCAGGTAAGGAATAAAGTATGTCCGAAAAATCAGTCATAGTTACAAGAGATGGAACTTATCATCTTTATAATTACAAAAATGAAAATGAATTAGAAAGAATGGTGGTTGAACATTCTTGTGAAATATTTGGTAAGGATACCGTGTACTTTGATCTAAAAAGAAAAATTAGTAGTAAATCAGGGTTTGGAACAATACCGGATGGTTATGTTATTGATTTGGCGAAAAACAAATTGTACCTGATTGAAGTGGAGCTTATAAGTCATAGTTTAAAGAAGCATGTTCTTCCTCAAATAACAAATTTCATTATGGCTTTGGATAATGAAAATACAACGGAAAAACTAGTGAGTGAGTTTTATAATGAATTACCAAACTCAAACAAAATTGACAAAGAACGATTAAAATCCATAGTAAAAAATTGGGGGATAATTATTGTTATTGATGATGTCGGAGATCCGATGAAAGAAACAAACCCTTTGCTTGAGATTGTGAGTTTTTTATCAAAACATGGAGAAGTAAAGGCTATTCCTTTTCAAACTTATTGTAAAAACAGTACAGTTACAGATGATCATGTGCATTCATTCAAATCGTTCACTAGAGAAGAATTGGAGCAAGAGGCTAAGAAGTGGACTTTTAAATGGGAAACTGTTTCTGTTGAAAAGCATCTTGAAAACACATCCGATGATTTGAAAGATGTATTCCTTAAATTAGGGGAGAAAATATGCTGTATTGCACCTGAAGTGAAAGAGGTGCATAGAAAAAAATGGACAACTTACCAAATATCCGCGTTGAAGAACTTTTGCACAGTGAAAGTACTAAATGATTCATTGGAGATTAGCTTAAAAATGGATGAATCAATTTTCTCAGATAAAAAAGGGATTGCGAAAAGTATAAAAAGAACACCGGCATGGACGTTTGATAAAGTGCTAAACATTGGTTCTAATGAAGATGTTAACTATGCTGTTACCTTGGTAGAACAGGCATATAAGAGCATCATTAAAAATAAAAGTGCAAAAAAGAGCGCCTAACAAACTCATCCAGATGGACTTTCAGAAGGTTCACGATTTTTTGCAAAGAATGCAAAAATCGCGCCCCTTCTGAAAGTCCCTGATAAGGGCGTTGTGTGTGGCTAAAATAGTATGGAACTCAATCGAAAAATTTTCCGAAACGCTTCAGTAGTAGCTGGAACTACGATTGTACTAATAATCGGGTTGCACATGGAGTTACCGTCAGTACTGGGAGACGCAATTAATTTCTGGACTTGGTTGATTGTTATTCCAATCTCTCTTGGTATCATCGGGCGGTTTCTATTGGTGGGCAACATTGGCTTACGAATCGCGGTACTACCAATAATTCCAATTATCACAATTCTTTCACTTATTCAGATCGCGAGCTGGAGTAATGCTGGTGGCGAAGAGTTTGCATGGCTTATCCTGTATGGAGTGGTGTGGGTTTTTTTTCCCATCGTTGTACTTGTTATTCTTGAGGTGATGCAAAAAGTACGAAGTTATTGGCATGAACGAGCAGCACATAACAAGACAAATTAACTCGGACTGCCAAAAGCTGCTTCGCTTCGCTCTGCAACTTTTGGCACCCGGCTATTTGCGACGTTAGCTTCTAAAACGAGGCACTACAATTGAGCGCACATGTCAGACATTTCAAAAACATCCTTATAGTGGTGTTCCTGTTGCTGGTTGCCGCTGGAATTGCTTTCAGTATCGAGTACTCCCGCATTCAGGCTGGAGCCGAGGCAACAGGGCATATTGTTGCAAAACTCCGAGAGCCTGGTCAGGTCGGGCCAACCAGTGATCCTTTTAAGATCGTGATCGAGTATCAGACACGTGGTCAGCGCAAACGGCTTGTTACTTCCCGGGCTGTATGGGATATGTGGGGAGAATTAAACACCATAGGCGCTACCGTGCCGGTATGGTATCTGGATGACGGCCGTGCATACATCAATCGTTTCAATTATCTGTACCCATTTACAGCGACGCTGTTAAGTATCGCGGGAATTGGATTAGTAACCGTATTCTTTCTATCCTTCATCCCACAGACCCGCTACGAAGCAGCTTCTTCGCGTGCAAAACAGTATCAACAGGCAAAAAGACGGCATCGGCCTCTCAGTTCCAACCGCAGGATGCTACTCGGCCGCGTGCATCGCCTGTTATTTTTATTTGTCGCGATCCTTGGTTTGGCGCTCATCGGAATACTCCGTTCGTCCGCATGGATCTATATCGCTGCTGTTGCAGGCGCCATATTATGGATCTTTATCATAAAACGGGCGCTTGTCTGCCCTCACTGTGGTGCTTCACTTGTCAAGGATTTGAAGGCGCTCGATCCAAGTATTGTTCGCGGCAAAACGAATTGGCTGACTGTACGTGATTATTTGGCGAAGGGGGTTCCGGTTACCTGTAGTCATTGTGGCCATTCATTGGATGATTGACTGTGGAAGCTAACACATATGAGCCCCAGGCCCGTCAATAGGCATTAAGGTTTTATTTCGTCTCGCGAGGCGAGATGAAAGACATAACGATTAACAAAGCCAGCTACTTCGTCTGTCCTGTTCGTTATTAAGCAAGTCGCTTACAACAAACACATATAGAGGATCTCTTATTGCGGTCTCATCGCTGCCGGTTATTTTCTCAATCCATTGAGTGCAACCGGGTCACTACGACTGCAGGGATGCAGGAGGTAGAGCAACGCAGGAGCAGTTACCGAGACATTCATCGGCGTAACCCTGGAAGGCACGATTCAAGGCGGTGGGTTGATATATCATATATCTCCAGTTAGTTGCCGGCTCAGCCAGGGTGTAAACGACTTTGTTAATCGTATGAATGCACGACCATGAGGTGTCTAATCAAAGCGTCGGGCTCAGGTGTCGTGATGGTTAAACGAAGCGAGAGATTATTATCTCAGTTAAAAAAACACTTCGTTTTTCTAACATTCCACCGCGTTGTCCAGTTAGGCTTTCAGTTCACCTTATGGCGTGACTAACTCTTTAAAAATCGTTTTTCATCAAATACCGTCTCATTTTTCAGCATGAAGTAAACGCAGCGCCCCAGTTTGTGTGCCAGGGCAGAAAGGGCCTTTGCTTTACTCATGCGTTTTTGTAATTTCAGAAGATAATTTTGAGCTTTTTTATTGCCACGTAAATAAAGCACAGCCGCTTCAGAAAATGCCCATTTCAAATGAGCATTACCAATTTTGTTGCCTTGTGTACCGTAGGTCTTTCCAGCCGACTCGGCTTTGCACTTTACTAGCCTGGCATAAGAAGCAAATTTCTGCACCGACTCAAATCGCTGGATGTCACCAATTTCGTAAATGATGGTCAGCGCCAGAATAGGCCCGATGCCCCAGACACTTTTTAGCAGATGAAAGTGGTTAGGTTTATGTTGTTTAGCTTGTTGCTGGATATACCATTCCACTTTGCTGAGTTGCTCAGCATAACAATCCAGAATGACCATATCGAGATCAATATTTTTTTGTACTGAGCACTCAGTAAAAGTTGATTTCAGTTGCTCGCGTGCCACCTTGTTCTTTAAATTAACTTTATTGGGTGGCAGGTTGTACTGACTGGTGGTATTAACCACATGGGCTTTTAAATCCGCACCATGTCGTACGATTATCATGCGTCGGCGCAGCAAATCGCGGGTGGCCCGCATGGCTTTTGGGTAGACGGTAGGCCAGTGGAAAATTACCTCCTCGAATCAGGTTGGCAATCTTAAAGGAATCAATCCGATCGTTCTTGGCTTTGCCACCATGAATGGCTTTCATGTAAAGCGCGTGGCCGAGGATGAAATCAACGCCAAGATCTTCACAGAAATCCGCAACCCAGTACCAACAGTGCATACATTCCACGCCCACGACCACCTGGCCGAGATAGGGATCAAGAAGTTTGGCGAGTTTATCAGGGTTTGCCGATATTTCTTTATGGACACAGGTCGTACCTGCTTGATCTATAATGCAGACATAGAGGCTGCGGGCGTGTAAATCGATACCGCAATAATAGGGATGGGTGTTATTATAAAAATTCATTGGGCTTTCTCCGCTTGGTTTGGTCGCCCTCAGTTTAGCGAATGTCGCCAAGCTGAGGGAGGAGGCTCAATGAGTATCAAGGCGCTCGTTCGGACACAAACTACGCTGCGCTTCGTTCGCACCGCACAGCTTGGCCGTTATACAAAAAATAAACCTTAACAAAATTTAGGAGAAACGAATGGCATCTAAATATTTGTCATCCCTATCAAAGGATGAATATTCTGAGCTTACGAAAAAATTATGGGATATTCAAAACCATAAGTGTTTTATATGTGAGGATGAGATTGACTTAGATTTAAATACAACAAATATCGACCATATCGTTACATTAGCTAATGAAGGAAAAGATGCAGAGGTTAATTTTGCAGTTACACACGAGAGTTGTAATAAGTCAAAACAAGATGCTAATTTAAAAATTGCAAAAATATTGCAAAAGCTCAGTAAAATTCAGGATTCCGTACATGCAGAAACTGGAAAATCAGCCTCACTAAAAAATATACTAAATAAATATAGTGGGTCTCAATTCGACTTTAAGCATAAAATTGAAAATGATGAATTAAAATATTCATTTTCTGGAGTAGGCGATAATAAAACATACAATGCTCCAATTTTCACTGACAATCTTTCAGAAGAAAAAACATAACCTTAAAGAAGATAATTATTCGTTTTCAGAGCAACAGCTAATTGACTTTTTTAAAGGAGATGGCGCAAATATAAAAAAATACATTATTGACTCTATAAAACACTCTATCTCCAATGATAAAGACAACAAACTAAAAGACTACATCGACTTTGAGGGAAAAGCTAAAGAACTGCCGATTTCTTATAGTGCTTTTGATAAAACAATTTTATCCTCTTTCGTTAGCTCAAAACTTGTTTTGAAGACACCAATTGACTCTAAGTCCGATGAAGGGTTAAACCCAAGAGAGCTTGAAATTAACCAGATAGTGAGAATCCTTACTATTCTTGCCTGAAATTGGAACAGCAAGAGTAGAGAAGAAAATTATAGATAAAAAAGACACTGAAATAACTGATGAACATTTAATTGCATATAGAATAAGCAAAGAGGAAATTCTATATAACTGGCTTCAATATCTTAAAAAGGTTATTACAACTTATTTTTCAAATACTGGGAAAATGTTTGTTGAAGAAAAAATATTTCAAACTCCATTCGATGACCAGCTTTGGATAAATATTGATAACTTTGTTAAAAACTTAAGCCAATTGCCTTTATGGAAAGATCGTTCTATGGCTAGTACTATATTTTCCGGAAAGAATAACTATGACTATTGGAAGGAAATATTTGAAACTGGAAATAGTCTAGATGGCGCAGTAGTTCTCTCTAGTCCTTTAAACTTCATCGAAATGATTAAGGCTAGTGAAAATAATGTATAACAATTAGCTCCAGCGGACAATTTAAAGCGTCACTTGTTTTGCTTACGAAAAAACGTGCCACTTTAAATTGCCGCTGAGCAAGGCGTTATGCAATGAAACAATATAGGAGGAGCATGAATATTCTTATTCTCATCGCAGGAGTCTTGGCATTAGTTGCTTTTTTCGCCCATGCATTTATCGGCGATAAGGAATACAGGGCACTGAAACCAGTAGAAAATTGTCCAGACAAAAACAAGGAAACATGGGTGCAAGTAAGAAGTGGTTGGCATTGGGTAAGTGTCGATTTATTTCTTGCAGGGGTTTTGCTTGTTTTACTGGCAACTACTGAAATAATAAAGGCAAAAACAGAAATTTCATTATTACTAAGTTTCTATTTTTTCGTATGTGGCGTTGTATGGCTTTACACAGTTGCTTTTTCAAGAACCAATAACAAGCAAATTCTAGTTCTTGGTCAGTGGATATTCTGCTTTCTAATGAGTGGGTTGATTTACTTTGGTAGCCAAGCAAATGCATAACAAGGTGAATCCAGCGGATTGGATGGTTCCTTCGGTTTAGTGGACACCCTGAACTAACAATTCAGGAGTGTAAAATATGCCAAAGCCAGGTCCAAGAACTACCTATAAATACAGTGAAGAATTTAAATCGACAGCAGTACGTTTGAGTCATTTACCTGATGTCACGGTACATGATGTTGCCGAGTCACTGAGCATTCATCCATTCATGTTGTCGCGATGGCGAAAACAAGTAAGGGATGGAGGCATCATGGCAAAGAATGTAAAAGTGCACTTCCCCCGATAAAGTAAGCCAGTAAGGGGGTCCAGAGAGTAAGGGGTTCAGGTATTGAATTATCATCTGCGGCCAACGGTTACTTACCAGAATAACCCTGCGTTAGATATTCTTGTTGAGATAGAGACGGTTGTCATTGAGATGATCAGAAACGGGATGAGGTAATAATGCTTGTATACCAGACACAATAATCGCGTAATATGTCACTATGTTCAGAATTATCTACGTGCCAAGCGGGCCACATGCACGCTACAAAAAAGGAGAGAAAATGAAATTAATTCCAATCATGCTGCTATTTTTCAGTAGCGCTGTATTAGCGGACCAATCGACTGATCCAGACACGATTTGTGAAGCTAAAATAGCAACACTGGCTGTTTCGTCGTTCAAGCATTGCAAAGCCGGTGATTTGGTGAAGGTTGATGCATATGACCTCCAGCGGGTGTGTGAGCTCAACTCTACAATTGTACCAATTCAGAATGAATTTCTTTGCACCTATCGAGGATCCAAACGAGCAACCAGGGAGCGCCCACCCAGTCAGGCAGAAAAGGCTTTGGATAAAGAAGCCCGGGAAAAGCTGGCACAAAAATACGCAAACTAAACGACAAAAAAAGGATGGTTACCTACGGCTAATCCAGGACCTGATCCCCTGGTCCTCGCTTTGATAGATGATGCGCAGATTACTTTTAATATTAATATTGCTTTTTTTGCCGCTGGTTGGCGCACTGGCTGATACCAATACCAAAACAGATACTAAAACCTAAGCCGAAGCAAAAGCCGATGCCGAGTTGGAGGAAAAAGAGCTCTTGTCCAAGAAAGACGATGATACGTCGGAAATAGACACCGAGACCACGGTCGATTCCGCGGAATCCAAGACAGATTTAAAATTCGATACCGACTTTCGAGCGATTTATGACCACCGGGATGCTACCTTTGGCAACGGTACGTCCTTTCGTGATGATTTGGCGGGGTTTCGTGTCCGTTCACGCGTGGATTACGGTATCACTGAGCCGCTCCATATCGGCACTCGCTTCGCCGGCACCTGTGCTACCGGTGATGCCTGTAACCTCGTTTTCGACGACAGCAAGGCACAAAATACCTGGTTCGCCGGCTTCGAAAACATTGAGCGGTGGGGCCCTATCGTACAGCGCTCGCTGGATATTTCTTATTTGCCGTACTCACTATTGAAAGACGGTGTGGCAAACGGGCGCCGCGAGGATTATTGGGGCATTGTCGGCCGGCTGGTCGGTCGCTGGCCGCAACGGCGAGTGGGCATTCGATTGCGCGCCGGTCTCGAGGCCGGTTACGCGCCGGTAACAGCGACACGCGCGGCCCAGAACCTCAACTCGAGCGTTAATGGTCTCGCGTGGAATGCCGTGGTCAGTCTCATGGATTTTATGCCGACGCACAGCATCGGCATTAACTACGCACAGACTGGCGCCGGCTGGTTGATATCGTCCCAGTTTAGACCCAACGAGGAGCTGTTTGAGGTACGCTACATCTGGAGTCCGGATAAACCCTATTGGCCGTTGCTGGAAGCGCGGATTCGTTGGCGCGGGGATATCGAGCAAAACGTTGGTGCGAGTCAGAAGTATGAGGAGTTCGACGGTTATATTCGGTTGACCTGGGAGTTCACATTTAAGCGTACGCAATTAAAAAACTAGCAAGGCAAACCAACATGGGCCGTTAAAAGCGTTGCGCCAAAAACGCGCACCACTTTTAAAGCCCAGTTATTTACAACGTTAATCGTAAAACGCTAACCCAATAATTTATTTTTTACATCCGGCTGACAGGCGAGAATTATTATAAGGAGATGCATAAAACTGGCTGCAAAAAACATGGATGGCCCCAGTAGTTGTATCATAAAAAATTCTGGCCATGGGTTTGTGGTGTGGATGATGAATGCTGACAGAGCATCCCAGATAGCCAGCGAATTCCATACAATGATCGTCGTCCATACCCACAGACCGGTTTTCTTTAAAACAAGAAACGCAATCCATAGCGCTGATAGCCCTATTACGGCATCACCTATGAGGGGCATGAGCCATGCAATTGGTGGATCGCCAGGCATTGCTCCACCAGCACGGTGAATAAAGAGCAGGGTCATCGCCCTGCCTGACAGTAGTAAAGTTAGAATGAATATTAATTTTCTTTGCATGTTCATTTCTCCGAACCATTAAGTTGTTGTAAGTAATTGATATGTATATAATATTAAAGTACTTGTACAATGCAAGTAGACTAAGTATACAAAACTACTTGTATTATGCAAGTACTTTATGTGGTAAATTTGATGTATGCAAAAACCCGAAATTGATCACAGTGGTACCTGTCCAATTACCTATGGATTGGGCATATTCGGTGACAAATGGAGTCTCGTTATTCTTCGAGACATGGTATTCAAGGGGAAAAAATACTACGGTGAATTCCTGGCCTCACCTGAGAAAATTTCGACAAATATACTGGCAAGCCGGCTGCTTAAAATGGAAGCTGAAGGGCTTATATCCAAAACAACAGACAGACAGAATTTATCGAAAAATATCTACCAACTTACACGTAAAGGCAAAGATTTACTCCCTGTTATGCTGGAAATAGTCGAGTGGAGTATAAAATATAATCCGCAACCAGGTATTGGCAGCGATATCATTAAAGGTGCGCCAAAAAATCTACTGACAAGGTTGCATGAAGAAAGGGAAGTATTAATAAATGATATTCTGGTTAATATGGATAATGTAAATAACAATTTCTAACAAGATGATGAATCAGAAATATTTTTAGTCTTGTAAAACCTCACATGATGTTTAAAAAAATAAAAATCCTGTCGGCAATGCTTTTTAGTTACATATTTATAGCATCTATGCCTGTTGCTAAAGCTAAAGAAGATGTCAATGTGATCAACTGGTACTACGCGAACATGTTTGGTACTGGTTACTACAAAGTTGGTGATACCAGAGTCGGCATATTACAAATGCCTTTTACCTACACATTTAAAACCATACGAGGAAAGCAGGATGATTATGGTATAAAATTACTGGTGCCTGTCTCTGCGGGTTTCCACTCGTTCGATTTTAATGAATTATTCGACTTGCCAAATAATGTTGCGACATTAAGTGTTGTACCGGGGATTGAGCTTGAATATTTGGTTAGTGAATCCTGGGTATTAAAACCCTATGCAAATATCGGGGTGGGTGAGGAGTTTACCCAGAAAGTCTGGTCATGGATTTATGGCGCTGGAATTAAGAGTCGCTGGATACTGCCATTCCAGAATGGCGAATTTACTCTGGGTAATTCGTTGAATTATGCCGGGTATTCCGCCAGTGAAGGTTCCACCCGGGCGATGATCTCCTTCGTTACCGGGTTAAACTGGGTAACGCCATTGAATTTTACATTGTTTAACCGCAACACAAATCTCGGTACCCATCTTGTTTATTATGGTTATCTAAACGAAATTGATTTTATTGAAGGCAATAAAGAACCTTTTACAGTCAGGAACGAATTTGAAATTGCGTTAACACTTGGCACCCATAAACCCAGGACTTTTTTAGGTTTTGATTACGCGCGATATGGATTGGCATTCCGGTACGGTGAAAATTTACGTGCCGTGCGGCTGGTCTCTGACTTTCCATTTTAGAAACTTGAGGTACACATGCGACTAATCGGAATGCTTGACTCTCCTTATGTCAGACGTGTAGCAATTTGTCTCGAATTTCTTGGCATTCCATTTGAGCACGAAGCAGTATCTGTGTTCGGTACCTTCGAAAAGTTTCAAAGTATTAACCCCATCGTAAAGGCACCGACACTTGTTTGCGAGGATGGTGAAGTCCTGATGGAATCGTCATTGATCCTGCAATTCATTGAAGCCACCAAAACGAGTGGCAAGTCTTTATGGCCCTCAAATCCTGTCGAACGACAGCATGATTTCCGGGCGCTAGGCCTGGCGTTAGCAGCCTGTGAAAAAAGTGTTCAACTCATTTATGAACGGAATCTTCGGCCAGAAGAATTGCATTACGAGCCCTGGTTGACACGCGTAACTGGCCAGTTATTGGCGGCCTTTAAGGCCCTGGAGCATGAGGTCCAGGAGCGGCAGGCCGTGTTTACCGTCGCACACAGTCATGCGACTATTGGGGCGGCTATTGCCTGGCAGTTTACACAATCAATGCTGGATACTGTTGTGCTTGCTTCAGAACATCCGGGGCTGGCCGAATTATCGGCCAGGCTTGAGAAAAGTCCTGAATTTCAGAAATATCTACCTATTGGCCCTGGTATTTAGGCAGTTTATAATTCGTTTTAGGCCCACGGATTAATTTTATTTTAATGTGAAAAAAATATTATTCCATGACCTGGTTTTGCGGGAAATATTAGTCATTCTGACAATACTGATGGTCTCTATATTTTGATGGCACATCTAAATGAGCCAGCAAGTGAGCTTATGAAAAAACTGGAACGATTGGGCTATGGCAGCTGGTTTCAAGATCATGTTGACACAGAAAAACTGGCTGATCATGAAATCGCCCGGGTTGTTGCAGTACACAAAGACATGTACGTAGTCACCAAAGGAGGCGAGGATATTTCTGCAGAAATTACCGGCAAGCTGATGTACGCAAGTGATTCCGCTGTCGACTTACCAACAACCGGTGACTGGGTATATGTGGATTTCCCTGGGAATGACAATCGAGCAATCATTCACGATGTAGCAGACAGGAAAACAGTAATCAAGAGAAAAAAATCTGGTAAAACTTCTGACTATCAATTGATAGCTGCGAACATTGATGTCGCCTTTATTGTTCAGGCAGCAGATCTGGATTCTAACCTCAGTCGGCTGGAAAGATATTTGGTGATGATCAATGAAAATAATATTAAACCAGTTATTTTATTGAGCAAATGTGACCTTAAATCAAAACAAGAAGTAAACGAAATAATTGAGGGTATAGCAACTGTGGCTAGCCAGGAAATGGTATTGCCGTTTAGCAACAAGGACGGTATGAATATTGATACGATCAAGGGTTTATTATTCTACGGCCAAACTTATTGCCTGTTAGGTTCTTCAGGTGTTGGTAAAACTACACTGCTTAACAATATAATTGGTAGCGCCCGTTTCAAAACTCAGCCCGTAAGGGAGCAAGACAATAAAGGGCGACATACCACAACCAGGCGAGAACTTATACAGTTAGATAATGGCGCGATGATAGTAGATACGCCAGGTATGCGGGAGCTTGGTAATATATCTGTTGATTTTGGTATCGAAGAAACCTTTACTGATATAGTCGAACTTTCACTCCAATGCAAATATAGAAATTGTCGACACGAAACAGAAAAAGAATGCGCGTTACTTGCAGCTCTGAATGAAGGTGAATTGTCAGAAAAAAGATACCAGAATTATCTAAAGATGGTAAAAGAGTCTAAATTTAATGAAATGTCAAATCATGGTAAACGAAAAAAAGATAAAAACATTGGAAAGTTGATTAAATCAGCCATAAAGAAAAAAGACAGGTGAGAGATTATATGAATATTATTTTTAGCTTACATAAATAATATGGCAAAAGTTTATTTAGAAAAATTATCCAGTCTAGTCACCTGGCTGGATATAGAAAAAGAATTTACGAAAACAATAGAGGTTAAACATTTTTTTAGTGGCGCTGCGCTCTATATCAATGGCGCAATATGTGTTTCATGGTCACCTGTCGGGCTGGCCTTCAAGTTGCCGAAAAAAGATGTTGATAAGCTAATAAAAAGTGGCAAGGCAATTCCCTTAAAGTATTTTCCAAAAGGTCATATTAAAAAAGGATATGTGCTTTTTGTGAATCCTGATAATAAAACGAGAAATCATTGGAAAAAATACTTTAAATTATCAGCAGAACAGGTTTAATTGAGGAAAATTGTGATTAAAAAAGTAAAAACCGATGAAGATATCAATAATTGTTTTGTTGCCATGTCCGAGTTGCGTACTAATTTAAAAAGAGAGGGATTCCTGAAACTGGTACGTCACATGGAAGCGGAAGGTTACCAGATGGCTTGCATTGAACAAGACAACAATGTCGTCGCGGTAGCAGGCTACAGGATTTTTACAAACCTCTTCATGGGCAAGAATCTATATGTCGATGACCTGGTAACTACAGATAAAGAAAGGTCCAGGGGATATGGCGAGCAACTAATTAAGTGGTTACGTACCGAAGCCAGGTCAAAGGGCTGCAGGTTTTTCCACCTGGATTCAGGCACTCGTCGTGACCGTGCCCATAAGTTTTATTTTGAAAACGGTTTTAATATTGCCAGTTATCATTTTAGCGAAGAATTAAAAGACTAATATAAACAGGTTATGGCTAAGAATAGTTAAGAATACTTCAGGATACTTATAAAAAGACTAGAAGCCTATGAGATATATTTCATTGCTGCGAGGGATAAACGTCAGTGGTCAGAAAAAAATAAAAATGAGCGACCTGGAATCGCTTTATGTAAAACTGGGTTTTCAGAATGTTTTAACTTATATCCAGAGCGGCAATGTAATATTCAATTCAGGTATAAAGGACAGGGCAGAGATAATTAATATTATTGAAAACGGGATTACAAAAAAGTATAAATTCCATGTCCCGGTCACGTTACGGACGCGTCGGGAAATCTCGGATATTATAAAAAAATGTCCTTTCGGATCAATAGATATTTCGTTAGAGGGCACCAGGGTATTAGTAACATTTTTATCTGCCAGGCCACCTCAAGACAAGTTGGCACTAATAAAAAAATATGTCGCTGCGTCAGAAGAATTAGTCCCAAGGGGAAAAGAAATATACCTGTATTGTCCCAATGGATATGGCAAGAGCAAACTTTCCAACGCTTTTCTGGAGAACATGTTGGGGGTTGTTGCTACCACCAGGAACTGGAAATCACTGCAAAAATTATATGATTTATCAGAATAGTAATAACATATTTTATTGCTTTCTAACAACGGGGCCAGACCAATATGCCGAATGTTAATATTCAATTAGCAACGGAAACCAACATGGCAGAATTACTACCATTGGTCCGGGAGTACCATGAATTTGAAGAAATAATACTTACAGAAGTCGCGCGTGAAAATTCTCTCCGAACACTGCTTGCCCATAGAAACCTTGGCGGTATCTGGATGGTTTATGCTGATAACAAGCCCATTGGTTATATTGCCCTGTGTGTTGGCTATAGTATCGAGTTTAATGGTCTGGATGCATTTGTCGATGAATTTTTTATTCAATCAGAATTCCGGCACAAAGGCATAGGATTAAAAGTGCTGGATCTGATTAAAGTTGAAGCAAGAAAAATGCAAATACGTGCAATCCATCTAGAGGTATCCCGCATGAATTACCGAGCGCAAGCGCTTTATAAAAGAGCAAACTTTAAACCAAGGGAAAAATACCTGCTGATGTCTGTCGATCTGTAGTTCCTGTTTCGGAGAAATAATTTATGAAATATATGCCAGTCTCCTCAGAAAAGATTCCAGAACCTGAGAAAAGAACAAGCTATCCTGAACCTTTTGCTTCCATGGTTAAAGGCAGGACGAAAAGAAAGCTGGGCGACTACTTTGGTTTATCTAATTTCGGCGTCAATATAACCCGCCTTTCGCCTGGTGCGATCTCTTCACTATCACACAGTCATTCCCGGCAGGATGAGTTTATTTATATCCTGGAAGGAAACCCCACCCTGGTGATAAGTGAAGAGGAATTTCAAATGAGCCCGGGAGATTGTGTGGGATTTCCGGCTGGGTCAGGTTTGGCACATCAACTTATCAACCGATCGAGCTTATTAGTAGCTTACATAGAAATCGGAGATCGTACCCCGGAAGACCAGGTTGTCTACCCAGACGACGATATAGCGATAAAGTTTGCGCCAAATGGAGAATTGGGGTTCACTCACAAGGATGGTTCGCCTTATTAAAAAGCCTGGCACACGTAACGTTAATGGCAAATATTAAAATAGAGGCCGGCAGTGATTTGGCAAATGAACAATATGCCATTGTTTATGCGCCCGGTCGTAACAGGGATCGGTTTCCGGAAACATGCGTTGAAACGGTTTCCTCAGAAGAACATGCAATTACCGGATCTAATCCTGAATCAAATCAATTTCCTGCGAAAGTGGTTGGGCCATGTCGCTCATCGGAAGGTTTCAGGATTTATTACCTTGTAAACTGGTTGAGTGATTAATATAAAATAAATTGGCAACATGCGATGGTTGGCGCGATACGAGAATGAATTTTAGTAAAATTGCCTTATATACTTTACTGGCACCAGTTTTTCTTGCATTGGTCAGTCTTTCTGGCTGCGAGAAACATACCTCTGCAAAGCCTTCCCTGCCAGCTGATAAATGGAATACAGCATCAAAAAAGTGGACTAAAGCACAGTTGCTTGACCTGGAAAGTGGCGAGCGCCTCTATGGAAAATATTGTGCAGCCTGTCATTTAAAGAATGGTCAGGGCAATATGACCAATGGTTTTCCGCCACTCAAAGGCAGTGCCATCGTTACAGGACCCATTAAACGTCACGTTAATATTGTTCTGCTGGGCAAGCAGGGCACAGCGATGCCTGCATATACAAATTTAACAGATTCCGAGCTGGCAAAAATTGTAAACTATGAGAGAAATGCATGGGGCAATAATACTGGAGACTGGCTTAGTGATAAAATAATACAGCAACAACGCAACACCAATGTTAATTAGTTTAAGATGATTTACAAGCATTTTTATAATTATATTTTAATGGGTAAAAATCATGACTAATACAAGTTCAAGAATTCTGTTTTATGTCGGGATTATATTAATGATCTCTACAGTAGTGCTTGGAGAGTTTATCCAGGACTCGGTTGAGACATTGGGTATGAAAGGTTATATGGAAGCGGGACCTGAAAAAAATAAATTCTTTATGTTATTTTTTTCGTTTGGTTTTCCGTTAGGGATTGGCCTTGTGATGGTTGCAAGTATTATGTCCGGGCTGGGCAGTAAAACCACTGTTCGCTGGTTCCTGGCCGCTGCTATAGCGGGCGTGTTGTTAACATTAATAATACATGGCGTGCTGGGCACTTCCCATAGCCCTGCTTATTTTGGTGTGGGTGGCGTCACTATTATGGTGTTAATTATATTGTATGCATGGTACTGGTCTGCCTATCGTGCGGGTCTTGAAGACAAGTTACGCAGGGCGTCAGATTTTCAGGCAATGGGTTATCTTAGTTTTGCCCTGGCAGCCTGGAATCTCTGTGGTGTCAACTCAATTCCCGGTTTGGCGATGTACCCGGAAAAAATGTTAACACTTGAGCCCCGATTTTTCGCAGTCGCCCAATTAAAAGCGGTAATGGCATTTTTTGTGCTGGGTTGGTTATTTACCGTGATTGGTATCAAGCAGTTTGTCACTGCAAGTAAAACTATCAACCATGAATAATAAAATGACGACGCTACCGAATCCCGACCAGGTCCTGCCAGGTCGCGATACGTTGATGCGGGTCAACAACAAACATTTCGTCAATAACAATCCTGTTTGCGAACCGTTCCCGGGGCATTTAACGAAGGCCGTTTTCGGGCTGGGATGTTTTTGGGGTGCAGAAAAAAAGTTCTGGGAATTAACCGGTGTTTATTCAACTGCAGTGGGCTATGCCGGTGGCACTACGGCAAACCCGAGCTACCAGGAAGTGTGTAGTGGTAAAACCGGCCACAATGAAGTGGTGTTGGTTGTTTATGACGAAAAAATAATTAGCTTTGAAAACTTGTTAAAAACTTTCTGGCAGGCCCATAATCCAGCCCAGGGTATGCGCCAGGGTAATGATATCGGGACTCAGTATCGTTCTGGTATATATACCTATAGTGAACAACAGCAAGCTATTGCCCGCCAATCACAGATTGTTTATCAGAAAGCGATCCAGCAGATTCCAGAGACCGGGAAGTTGGTCATTACAACAGAAATATTGCCCGTCCAGGAATTTTATTATGCAGAGGACTACCACCAACAGTACTTGGCAAAAAATCCGGGAGGGTATTGCGGCCTTGGCGGCCTGGCAGTGGCCTATCCCGATAAAGCATCAGGATAAAGATGGAAAAAAAAGAGTAAAAGAACGAGAAAAATATTTATTGCAGGGTGGACTGGCATCGACAAAGTTGTGCACCAACAAGCTTGATGAGTTGTTCAACGGTCAGGTCATCCGGTATATCCTGAATATCCGAGAACCAGATATTTTCGATGGTAGTATCAGCTCTGGATTTATCTATTACCAGCGGCACACCAACGAAAATACCTTGTTGGCCGTCGTCCATATCCAGTGTAATTAATTGCAGTGGTACAGTCTTGTTAAGTGGTATTTTTTTCATGATTACCCCCATAGTTGAGATAGCGACACCAACGGCTGCGATTACGCGAATAATCAATACAACCCGGTTGTTATTCCACTAAAAGGTTAACCCTTATCTTCAAGTATAGTCTGTATTCTAACTATGCAAGCATTTAATTTAGTTAAATATACAGCTTTCTATGGATAAGACTGAATATATCCCATGAAGTTCATAATTATTTTCGGATAAACATGTTCATGGTAAGTCTGTATATCAATGCAAGCAGTGATAAGATTCTACTTTTCCGTCTAATATACAAGTAAGGCATATTTGTTTCATGGCTCAATTTCACGTATCAAGAGAAGAGTACACACCAAAATCAGAATCACAACGTAGCGATTGGCACAACCTGCGCTCGTTATTGCCCTACCTGTGGGAGTACCGTGGACGTGTTTTGTTGGCATTGTCATGCCTGATCCTGGCAAAAATTGCCAATGTCGGTGTGCCGCTGGTTTTAAAAGAAATTGTTGATAGCCTTGATGTCCCACCGCATCAGATTTTAACAATACCTGTCGCCTTGTTACTGGCTTATGGCGCATTAAAATTAACCAGTGGTTTTTTTAATGAACTGCGTGATATTTTATTTACCCGGGTTCGATATCGCGCCATGCGGCGTTTAACATTGCGAACACTCACTCACCTGCATCAACTCCAGTTGCGTTTTCATCTGGAACGCAAGACGGGCGCGATAACCCGGGATTTGCAACGTGGGTCAGCAAGTTTAAGCAGTCTGCTCAATTATATGGTTTTTAACCAGTTGCCTGTACTGGTTGAGTTAATACTTGTCATTACCATTATGGCCGTTAACTACGATCTCATTTTTACGTTTATTATTCTTTTTAGTATTGTTATTTATGTTGGTTTTACATTCGCTATTACAAACTGGCGTATGGAGTATCGTCATAAAATGAACAGGCTGGAGTCACAGGCAAACAACGAAGCAGTTGATAGCCTGATTAATTATGAAACCGTTAAATATTTTAACAATGAGAGTCTGGAAGTAAAACGCTGTGACGAGTCCTTGTCAGGTTGGGAGGACAGTGCTGTATTGAGTCGTTCGTCTATGGGACTGTTAAATTTTGGCCAGGGTGCGATTATCGCGATAAGTGTCACTGCGGTCATGATTTTTGCGGCCAGGCAAGTGACACAAGGGATTATGACACTGGGCGACCTGGTCCTGGTAAATGCCTTTTTATTACAACTATTTATTCCCCTGGGATTTCTCGGTGTTGTGTATCGGCAAATTAAATATGCTTTTGCAGACATGGATCAGCTTGTCAAACTCCTGGAAATTGAACCAGAAATAAAAGATGTAAAGGACGCCAGGCCGCTTGTAACTGGTAAAGGAGAAGTACGGTTTAAGAATGTAAAGTTTGGTTACCAGGCGGGACGTACAATTCTTCATGATGTGAGTTTTATTATTCCATCGGGAAAAAAGGTCGCCGTGGTGGGTGCCAGTGGTGCCGGCAAGTCAACACTGGCCAGGTTATTGTTTCGTTTTTATGATCTGGATGCAGGTGTAATTTCTATCGATGGACAGGACATCAGTGCTGTGACTCAGGAAAGCCTGCGACGATCAATTGGCATCGTACCCCAGGACACGGTGCTATTTAACGAGACAATTTATTACAACTTAAAGTACGCCAAAATAGACGCCAGCCAGGGAGAAATCGAAAACGCCGCTAAACTGGCCCATATCCACGACTTCATCATGAGCCTGCCCGATAAGTATGAAACAGTTGTTGGCGAAAGAGGCCTGAAGCTTTCCGGGGGCGAGAAACAACGGGTTGCCATTGCCAGGACTATCCTGAAAGGCCCAAAAATTTTAATTTTTGATGAGGCCACCTCGGCACTGGACAGCAAGGCCGAACAAGCCATTCTGTTGGCATTGCGCGAGGCTGCGGTCAATCATACGACCCTGGTAATTGCCCATCGTTTATCTACCATTGTTGATGCCGATGAAATTTTGGTGCTGGATCAGGGACGCATTATCGAGCAGGGAACCCACGATCAATTGCTTGGCGAGAAGGGGAGTTATGCCCATTTATGGGAAATGCAACAAAAGCAGGCCGTAGAAAAATTACAATAAAAAGTAAATTACTATAAAAATTGATAGATGAATTTTAGCCATCCAAAAAAATTCATAGATGTATCAATCAATGTATCAGGCAATGGCTGTTACATTCTTTTCTATGTTAGCTTCAGCTTCACTTTTTCCCAGCGATCCAACCCAGAAGGCCAGATCCTTTTCAAGAAATTCCTGCACTGACATATAGTGCGAACCATCACAGGAAAAAGTTAAGCCGAGCATGCCGTTCATGGTATTAACCGATGCAGATCTTAAGTAGATCGTATCATCGGCAAATCTGAGTTGCTTAAACTGTTTAAATACTGTACGCAGCTCAGCTGGTGTTACCTGGGCATCTTTCGGATAGTCGTGCATGGGGTAGGCCAGACAAATTTCCGGATTAACAATTTCATCTACGCCATGTATGCGATAATTATAGGGATCATCAAGCATCCAGAATGAACAACGGCCACTGGAAAAATGTATTTTACTGTGGAAGACACCGTGCTCTGTCATTAAGGAATGAAATGTATGCAAGACCTCATCCATGTTTTCATCCAGCAGGCTTTGGGTGCGTGTTTGCATAAAAACAGTGCTGCGCACTGCCGGATCACCGCGGAATTGTTGCCAGTGCATATCGGGGGCAGACAGTTTGGTATCTTTGAGGAGATCATTGACCGCAAAATCAGCAGCTATAAAACCAACAAGATTTTCATTTCTGTTTATTGCCTGTAGTGCGGTAATACACTGTTTTTCTGTGTACATGCTCCAATACAGGGATGACAGCATAATGCCCTTGAAAGGTAAATTATTTTTCAGGTAAGGTCGCTCTGACAAATCCTTGCCACGCCAGTTTTTATCAGTACGATCGGGTTGGACCATGGATGAGATTTCGATACCATTGACATCCCAGGTGTAAAGCAAATGACAGTTAGGTATATATTTAATGTTTTCTTCCAGGGCATGATCAAGCTTATCTGCATTAGGCCAGACATTGGCGCAATCAATAGAAAGCCTGGCAAGCTTGTCACTAATTGCCTCAGCAAGCGCCGCTTTTTTTGCCAGTATTGTTTGTTTTAATTCGCTCATAATTTTTTCAAGTCCGTTTATATTAAAAAATCCGTTTAATGTTTATATCCAGTAAATAATATTAGTTATTTAATTTTTGCAGTATAACAAATCATAAAAAATAACACAGAAAAACAGACCACGACTATCAGTTTGGTTACCGCTTTTGTCGGCGATATAATAAATAACCTGGCATTACGTATCTCGTCAGTAAAAGCGTTACGTTGATCGGGCTGAAGCAGACTTATTTTTGCGGTGCACCCATATGAATTGTACTCCGTTCTTCAGCCAATTCCATCTGGTACTGACGTTCCCTGTATGCTTGTTGTCGTTTTGGTGTTTGTTTGTCAAAACACCTTGGGCATGACACCCCTAGCTCATATTCAGGCGTCTTTTTATCTTGCTCGCTGAGGGCACGGCGACATCCATGACAAATCTCACGGTGGCCTTCATCCAGGTCATGGATTAGAGAGACCCGGTTATCAAACACGAAACATTCGCCAAACCAGAGGCTTTCTTCTTTGGATACTTTCTCAAGATATTTTATTATGCCGCCTTCAAGGTGGTAAACATTCTCAAAGCCCAATGTCCGCAAGTAGGAGGTTGATTTTTCACATCGAATGCCACCGGTACAGAACATCGCGACCTTCTTATGTTTTTTTATATCAAGGTTGTTTTGTATATAGCCGGGAAATTCCCTGAATGTTTTAATGCCGGGGTCTATGGCGCCCTTAAAAGTACCCAGCTCATGCTCATAATCATTACGTGTATCAATTACAAGTACGTCGGGATCAGAGATAAGTTCGTTCCAGTTTTCCGGTTTAACGTAAGCGCCTACTTTTTGATTTGGGTCTACCCGGGCTATGCCCATTGTGACGATTTCTTTTTTTAACTTTACCTTGGTCCGGTAAAAAGGCACTTCTGTGGCAGTGGATTCCTTGTGGACCAGGTCTGAAAATCGTGGATCCGATTTAATATGGGCCAAAACTGCATCAAGGTCGCTGCGATTTCCTGCGATCGTGCCATTTATGCCTTCCTCGGCCAACAACAGGCTGCCACGCACTTTATGGCCCAGCAGGCAATTCAGGAGCGGATCACGCAGGTCAGCATAATCCGGTAAATGGACGAATTTATACAAGGCGGCAACTATATATGATGACATGTCAGCATCGGCTATAAGAAATCAGGACATTGGGCGGCCAAACGGGATTTGCGGCCAACCACAACTTTCTGCCATTATACCTGTTAAATGAGTATAAATAAAAAGGGGAATTACCATGAGCACTGAAATAGAAGATTTGACCGTCGATTACGAAGAGGACGGTAAACTGGTGTCGCGCCAGCTGGACAAAATCGTGCTTACCAAGGGTGCCTGGTCAACCATCATTTATCGCTACCAGGACTGGAATCGGACAAAAGAGGAATATGGCCCTGATAAGTACAGCATCCGTCGTTATCAAAAACGCAATGGCCAGTACATGCAGAAATCCAAATTCAATATCTCCAGCCGGGATCAGGCGACCAAAATAATCAATGCATTAGAGACGTGGATCGGAGAAGTTGAAAAAGAGCAGGATAAAGACTAGTCACGATTATTGATCCTGAATTTTTGCCGGTCCTGTTTTTTGCCGATCCTGGGAATCCAAACGTTTTATTTCAGGGTCGGTTAACGTGAAACACCTCGGGAAACATCTCAGGCACAAGAAATATATTTTCCCCTGGCGGGTTGGTAATCATTTCAGGTTGCTGGTCGATGCTGACGTTTTTTTCCCCGCCATGCTCGATGTTATTAATCAGGCCAGCATCAGCATTTGTTTCGAACTTTATTTGATCAAATCAGGCAAGGTCGCATCAAGTTTTATTGCAGCGCTTGTGGCTGCTGCCGATCGTGGCGTCACTATTAAAATTCTGTTGGATGATTTTGGTGCTCGAGGCCTGGCATCAAAAGACCGTATTCGTTTAAAACACGAGCAAATATCAGTTCGTTATTACAATCCTGTCAGATGGGGGTACAACCCGATTAAATGGACTGCCCGGACTGTTTGGGCTGACAATATGGTTCGCGACCATCGAAAATTATTAATTGTTGACGGTAAGACCGTCTTTACAGGTGGTGTCGGCCTGGCAGACGAGTTCGCACCCGCTGATGTTTTGCAAACAGGCTGGCGCGAAACCATGCTGGAAATCTCCGGGGCCGTGGTGGCAGATTGGCAGATTTTGTTTAACCACCAGTGGCAGCATTGGGGGGGTAACAAAAAAAAGCTGAGGCGGTTGGCCGTCAAATCCGAGCCTGAAGCCGATTTACCGGGCAGGGTCACGATTTCCCATGGTATTGTCAGGCAGGAAACCAAGCGCGCATTAATACAACATATTCGCAAGGCACGGCATCATATCTGGATTGCCACCGCATATTTTGTTCCATCCTGGCGATTGCGCCGGGTTTTGCGACAGGCCGCTCATCGCCAGGTTGATGTCAGGTTGTTATTGCCCGGCGCCATTACCGATCACCCGGCCGTTCGTTATGCGGGCCATCGTTTTTATGCGCGGTTGTTACGTGCCGGCGTACGTGTTTTTGAACTCCAGGGCAGGATGCAACACCAGAAGGTGGCCATATGCGATCAATGGGTGTCAATTGGCTCATCGAATTTCGATCGCTGGAATTTGCGCTGGAACATGGAGGCCAACCAGGAAGTATACGGTGAACCCTTGTCATCAGCAGTGATGAATATGCTGCGACGAGATTTTGAAAACTCCCTTGAAATTCAATACCAGCGCTGGAGTCGCCGACCCTGGCATCACCACTGGCTGGAATACTGGTGGGGCTGGATCTCCCGCCTGGTAAGCAGAATAGGCAACCGCTGATAGTGCTTGAACCGGGGATATTTCCTGTCAACCAATTCTGTTCCGGTGCGTTATTGATAGAGACAATGCCCAAAAAAGGCAATGTCAAAATCTAACGAAAAACCGGAGATAATTATGAAAAAGACCCAAATATTTCTAGCTGTACTACTGGGGACCATGTTGGCTACCCCTGTTATTGCGGACGAAGGCGAACGCGGTGAAAAAATCGAAAATCGATTTGATGAGCGCGGCGATCGAATCAATGAACGCCTGGATGAACGGGGCGAGGTTATTCACGATCGACTTGAGGCTAAAACTGACAGGATGGAGGCACGTTACGAGGCTTTGGCTGAGCGGGCCCGGGCAGCGGGTAAAGATGAACTTGCTGAACGACTAGAAAGAGTCGGTGAACGAAAAGTAACCAGGCTGGACAGGCGCGGTGACAATATCGAAAAACGTCTGGACAAAAAAGGAAATCGGATCGATCATAGACAGGATCATAAAGGCGAGCGTCTGCACAAAAGGTACGATCGCAGGCAGGCAAACCGTGGCCAAAACCGACGTGGTAGTTAAGCTAAACCATTCGGGAGATGACCGCCACATCGGTATGTACGGGGAGAGTAGTACTGGATTCTACACAGGCGCTGGACCATTTTTTAGCGGAAGTCGAAAAACGTGCCTACCGAATGGCGGTTATCGCCACGGGTAATCGGGAAGATGCCCTGGATATTGTTCAGGACAGTATGCTTAAACTGGCGCAGCATTATCACGGGCGCAATCCGGAAGAATGGCCGCCCCTGTTTTACCGGATTCTACAAAGCAAGATTCGTGACTGGTATCGGCGTAACAAGGTAAAGAATAAATGGTTACGATTATTTTCAGTCAGGAAAAATGAGGAAGGGCAGGAAGAAATTGAAACAATTGCTGACCCGGTTAATAACCAGCCAGATCAGTCACTGGCAAATAACAGGGCAATTCTGGAACTGGACAAGGCAATGGGTGAATTATCACTACGACAGCAACAAGCGGTATTATTGAGGTTATGGGAAGGGCTTGATGTGAAAGAAACTGCGAATGCGATGAGTTGTTCTACTGGCAGCGTCAAGACCCATTATTCTCGCGCTGTCCATTTTCTGAGAGAAAAACTTGGAGATCACTGGTCATGAAAAAAGATCAAAACGACGAGGTTTTGTTAAAGCAGGTTAAAGCGACCCTGGATGTTGCAGCCCGCGATCTTGATCCGGTGCTTGCTACCCGGTTGCAGGGGATACGTCGTGAAGCGATTTCCCAGGCAGGCTCGCGCCAGTTTTTTCGGGCCTGGCAATGGGGCGGGGCGGTGGCCGCAACTGTACTGGTTGTCATGCTTTCGCTAAATTCAAGTAATGACAGTATCGAAAATAGATTAATTGAAAACGTGGCAGGGTTGGATGATTTGCAGATGTTGAGTGCTGTCGAAGACCTGGAAGTATACAAAGATCTGGAATTTTATAGTTGGCTGGATGAGATACAGAAAACGGGCTGAACAATGGATAGTGATTACTATATTTTTATTCGGCGGAATTCCATTGAGTTCTGCCGAAGGGACGGTCGATGCCGAGTTATTGCCCGATCTGGAAATGCTGGACTATCTTGGGGCATGGCAACCAAATGATGATGATTGGCTTGATCCCATGCAGCTGTTTGAGCTTGCCGAGAACACGATCACTGTTAAGGTAAAGAATGAAAAAAGGCGTGACGATGATTAAAAAACTACTGACAGTAATAGTTTTATCACTTTACCTAAGCCCCGTTTGGGCGGGTGAGGCGCCTGAGCCCATTCCATGGGGTGCGCTAAGCAAGGATGAACAACAAATCCTGTCGCGTTTTGAATCCCAGTGGGATGGTTTTGCGGCCTTAAGACAAAAACGTTTACAAAAAGGCGCGCAACGCTGGCAGACAATGACAGGCGAGGAACAGGCCCGCTTCAAAAAACGTTTTGCACGCTGGAAAAGTTTGTCACCGGACACCAGGGAAAAAATCAAAGAGCGTTATATCCGGTATCGAAAATTACCGCCAGAAAGACAGGCGGCAATACGCGCTCGCCATAAGTGGTTTCGTAATCTGGAGCCAGAGCAGCGCGCCAGGTATCGCGAAAAATGGCAGTCAATGGACAGGAATGAAAAAAGAAAATTTTTAAATAATCTCAGGGACAAAGAAAGACAAGTAAATAATCAGAGAAACCCGAGACGGCAGCGCCCGGCTACAAATCATTAGGAAATTAAATAATGTTTAATACCAGGTCGCGTATACTGGCGTTGCGCGTAATGTTTTTTTTGGTTATTGGTTTAGCGGGCTTGAGTTTGACCAATGCGTCAGAGTTAAGCGAAGAAGAAAAACTTCTTCAGAAAATAGACGAAATTTTATCCGAAGATACCAGGCAGCCACTTCCGGCCTCTATCTCTCTTGATCTGGGAGCGGATAGTGATTCAGGAAAGAATTATTATTCCAGCATTGATTTGCCGGTTTATGAACGAAGATTTTTTTTATCAGGCGGGAAAAATGTTTCATCAAATGCTGTAACTGACAGGGAAGATAGTAGTACTTTTTATGGCATTGGTTTTTTTAGTGATCCCAGGGACAAGCTGGGTCTGGGTGTGGAATACCGGTCCTGGAAATTCGAGGAGCTTGTCGAGATAAATGCATTACGAGGTACCATCGAGCTAAACTATCCGGCAGTATCGCTTTCGTTTACCCCCCAATTTCGTAATATTGCTTTCAATGGCTCCCTGGACACAATGACTGGTCCACGTGAAATTAAAGTTCGTATTGACAGTGTCGGCTACAATGCAAACCTGACTGTTTTTTTACCGGCTGATGTCTGGATTTCCGGTTTATACGCCTCTCATATCTATAATGATGAGATCGGCCTGGGCAGGTCATTCTTTGATCTTGTCAGGCGAGAAGCCACACAGATACGACTCTCTCCTGGCATTTTAAACCAGACCTATGGCCTGGAAAAAAATCGTACCGGTTTTATTGCCGGTATCAATTTTGCGATTATAGGGTTATTTGTTCGTTGGTCAGAAAGCGTTTCCGCTGTCGACAGGGAAAAGACCACCACCGTTGACGGCAATATTTACTGGTACATGGATAAACACTGGCGCCTGGGGTTTAACGGCGGTATCCAGAGTGATTCTATCAGTAGTGACCAAATTTCTTTCGGTAGTATGTCCCTCGAATATCGATTTTAGCTTTAAGGAAACTCTGATTTTATTCAGAGTTTCTGCAGCACATGGATGTGCTGTCATTTTCTGTGGCTGCTAAGCTACTGAAAATGAAGAAAAAGATAAAATCGCATTTTATCTTATTCGCGCTCTGATAATTCATGGATGAATTAATCAGAGCTTTCTTAAGTAGAATTTAATCCTCTGGAAGCTTGTCAACCAAATCCGTTCTCCTGCGTTAGTACCTGTATCGGCACCTCTCTGGACAAGAAGTGCCTGTATAGCCGTATAACAAGTAACCAATAAACAGGAGATTTTGATAATGCATACCCCAAATATTTCTGGCCTGGGATCAACCCAATGGCGCCAGCTAACAAAGTTGTTTTATGGAATTTTGCTGGTTGCAGGATTTGCTTTTACTGCCGCCTGCAACGGCACCTCTGGTAGTGGTGATGATAGTGCCGCCACTGGCCCAGGTTCGTTAATGATTGCACTGGCCGATGCCCAGGGTGACTTTTTGTCTTACGATGTGGATATCGTATCTCTCACCTTAACCCGGGCTGATGGTACCGTGGTAGAAACATTACCAGTGAATACCCGGGTAGATTTTGCCCAGTATACCCAGTTAACGGAATTCCTGACCGCGGCGACAGTGCCGTCGGGTAAATATGTCAAAGCCAGTATCACCCTTGATTACCAGGCAGCCTCAATTGTAGTTGAGGACGCAACGGGCAATCCCGTCACAGTCAATTCTATTCTTGACGGAATGGGCAACCCCGCTGGTTTAATGGAAATGAGTGTCGGCTTGAGTAATGCCAACGCCCTGGTGATCGCACCGGGGATCCCGGCCCACTTGTTGCTCGATTTTGATCTGGCGGCAACCAATGTCGTGACCTTTGATGCCGGTGGCTTACCTTCTGTGACAGTGACGCCAATATTGATTGCCGAGGTTAATCGGGACAATAGCAGGTTGCACCGGGTTCGTGGCGCCCTGAAAGAGGTTTTTGTAGACAGGAGCGGATTTCTTATGGCGGTTCGTCCGTTTCGGCACCTGATCGCGGATCCGGAAGATCGATTTGGTTTATTGCCAGTTAAAACCCACGAAAGAACAATCTTTAAGGTAGATGGCGTTCGTTACCAGGGGGCTGCCGGCCTTGAGGCCATGTCAGTTGTGCCTGCGAGGACGCGTTTGATTGTATTGGGTGACTTTAAGCTCAACCCGAGAAGATTTTCAGCCCGGGCTGTTTACGTGGGCACGAGCATGGTTGGTGATGGTCTCGACATGGTAACCGGTAGTGTTACAAAACGTACTGGCGATGTCCTGACAGTTTATGGTGCCAGTTTTGCCCAAGGCGGTACCGGTTTAACACGCAGGAGTATTGTTGAAGTTTTGCTTGCTAATACAACCATTGTCCAAAAACAGTTATCAGATGAAAACTTTACCATCAATGATATTTCAGTTGGCCAGCGCTTAACCGTATTTGGTGCGTTAACCGGTGAGACTGCGTCTGCCTTAACCATGGATGCCACCGACGGCCAGGCGCACATGTGGTTATCCGGTGTTGGCGGGTTGCGAGTCGGTGCGGCCGGTACACCCCTGGTACTAAATCTGATATCCATAAATGGTCGACCCGTCAGTCTTTATGACTTTTCTGGTACCGGTGTGGATATGACGAGTGATGCCGATCCGACCAATTACCAGGTTGATACCGGCGTACTGGATGTCTCGGCAATAGATGTGAATGCGCCAGTCAGGGTGCGCGGTTTTGTCACACCATTTGGTTCTGCCGACCCGGATTTTACGGCTATAACCGTGATTGAAACTCCAGCCCTCTAGGATTTACAACTTCATTGGAGAAAATTAACAAGCCCGGCTTGGCCGGGCTTGTTTTTATTTTGCCAGTCCGCTGGCTAAAATTATATGCTTTTCACAAGATTAGTATTAATATTTTATTAGCTCAAGTTTTTACCGCAGAGGTCGCAGAGGTGTACCGAGAAAAAACCTTTGCGTACCCCTGCGACCTCGGTTCTGGCTCCTGCTTCGCTCTACCACCTGCGTCCGTGCAGGTGTCTGCGGTAAAAAAACTGTTGATATTAAACGGTATCAGGATGGAATAATCGTTAATCCCGAAAATTTTCATACTGTAACGGTATCTCCAGGTTGGCTTCTTTTAAAAATTGCATCACTTCCTGTAAATCATCCCGTTTTTTTCCCGTTACCCGCACTTGTTCACCTTGAATCTGGGCCTGAACTTTCAGTTTTGAATTCTTGATATTTTTAACAATTTTTTTCGCCATTTCCTTGTCGATACCCTGTTTTAACGTAACTTTTTGAGTCATGCGTTTGCCGCTTTGCTGGGCTTCCTCGGTTTTAAAACTCACGAGATCTATGCCGCGCTTACTGGCCTTGAGAAACAGGATATCCAGCATTTGCTGACACTGTAGTTCACTGCCTGCATCGAGGGTGATGATGTTATCTTTGAATTCAAATTTGCAGTCAGATCCTTTGAAATCATACCGTGTTTTCACTTCACGATTAGCCTGGTCCAGGGCGTTATCAAACTCATGCATATTTATCTCGGATACGACATCAAATGATGGCATCAAACACTCCTTTTATTTAGTGATCGTAAAAAGTGGGTCACATCTTGTTTGTGTCACAATAATAGGCTGGCCCACAACCGTCAATATCCAGGCGTATGGCAACAAATATCATGACTAAATATCTAATTCGGCACGTATATTGCAGATTTATTCAGTTTACACAGTGAAATCATCCTGAAAAAGTAGTTCAATGACTGTATGCGTATAATAATGAAAAAGATTCCCATTCGCTGCCCAAATACTTACCAAGATACCCCATGAAAAAGAAAGTTGATGTTCGCGATCTACAGAAAGGCATGTTCGTCTCCGACCTTGATCGTCCCTGGGTAGAGACCCCGTTTATGTTTCAGGGTTTTGAATTAAGCTCGGATAAGGACGAAGAAACCCTGCAACAACACTGCCAGTATGTGTACATTGATACAGATAAGGGGCTCGACTATGTTCCTCAACAGCGTGGTTACGATGATGGTACCCGCAGGATGGAGGAACTGGCCGAAAAAGATCAGCGGATAACAAGCCAGGTGCAGACACTGGCGGAAGGAGAAATTGAGACTGATACTGAAAAAAAGGCAAAAAAAGCTTATCCCGATGAGGTTCCAGTCGAAGAAGAGCTGAAAAGGGCGCGAAAAATTGAATTAATGGCCCGGGCACTGGTGCGGGAATCCTTTAAAGACATACGAAGTGGCAAGGACAAGGTTGATCTGGTTCTGGCAAGGAAAGTCAGCGACGACCTGGTTGATAGTGTTATTCGCAACCCGGATGCATTGGTGTGCCTCAGTCATTTGAAGGACGTTAGTGAGTACACCGCACTCCACAGTATACGCACGACCACCCTGGCCCTGGCTTTTGCACGTCACCTGGTATTATCGCGCGATCACATGGTGGTTATTGCCATGGGCGCACTATTGCACGACATTGGCATGATGCGTGTTCCGGAAGTCATTCTTGATAACACCACTGGCCTGACGCCTGACGAATTTAATACATTAAAAAACCATGTGCGGTGGGGCGTTGAGATAATAAATAAATCCGGCAAAATACCCCGCGGTTCAATGCAAATTATTCAGCAACACCATGAACGTGCTGATGGCAGTGGTTATCCCGGCTCGAAAAAGACTGGCAAGATTTCAGATCCTGGTTCCCTGGCAGGTATGGTAGATGTCTATGATGCCATTACCAGTGATCGTGGTTATGAGAAAGGCATGTCGGCAGAAGATGCGTTGAAAAGTATGTATGAGTGGCGACATAAGGATTTTAAACCCAAGTTTGTTGAAGAATTTATCAAGTGTATGGGTGTGTTTCCCATTGGCAGCCTGGTTGAGTTAAGCACAGGCGCTGTTGGTGTCGTGATTACTGTTAACAGGGCGCGACGTTTAAAACCCAAGGTCGCGATGGTATTGACGGCACAAAAAACGCCCATGACCCATGATCTCGTCACCGACCTGAGTGAGCATCACCTGGACAGGGGCAAGGAGTTAAAAATATCGCGGGTACTCCCGTCAGGCAGTTATGACATTAATCCAATGGACCATATCGCACTGTTCTAGGTGCGGCCAGTTAAAAAATATATTAGTATACGTGTGTACGGGGTAGCCGTTGACGAGTACAGATACAGGCACAGATCGTTAAGTTCATTTTAGTTTTTAATATTTAGACTGGATTGAGGTTCGCATTTTTCATGGCCGCAAAAAATTTTTCTTTTTCTTCATTGGCAAGTTATTTTGTTCCCTTTCTAAAATGGTTACCTGAGTTAAAAAATGGCACGACGTTTCGTGCCGATATTATTGCTGGCGTTACCGTAGCACTGGTACTAATCCCCCAATCAATGGCTTATGCGCAGCTGGCCGGTTTGCCCCCGTACTTCGGTTTGTATGCAGCATTCCTGCCACCATTCGTAGCCGCAATTTTCGGTTCTTCACGGCAATTGGCAACCGGGCCGGTGGCAGTGGTGTCCTTACTAACGGCTGCTGCACTTGAACCATTGGCAACCACGGGAGGCGAGGGTTATATCGCCTACGCTATTTTACTGGCGCTCTTTGTTGGTTTGTTCCAGCTATCACTTGGTTTGTTACGACTCGGTGTGCTGGTTAATTTTCTATCCCACCCGGTTGTATTGGGATTTACCAATGCGGCTGCGGTCATTATTGCCACATCACAGCTGGGAAAAATATTTGGCGTTTCAGTTACCAAGGCAGCACACCATTATGAAACGGTGTGGAATACGGTTACTGCTGCACTGTCTCAGATCCACCTGCCAACGCTTGGTATGGCAATTCTTGCTTTAGTCATCATGGTGGTGGTTAGACGTATTAATCCCAAAATACCCGGGGTGCTACTTGCCGTTGTCATTACAACAATCCTGTCGCTAGTAATAGAATTTCAGACACTGCAAACTATTAATAAGGATCAGCTAGTTGATGATTCAACCCATGACATTATTGCTTCAAAATTAAAACTACCTGGAAAAATTGAAAAATTTGATAAACATGTCACCTCTGCTCAAAAGAAGCATGATACTGCTGTAGGAAAATACGGTCGTGACAACAGACGTACGCTTTCTGCCGAGTTGAAACTGGAATCTCTAAAACGACAACGTGATCGCCATGTGGATGGCGCTGATGCCGATTTCAAGCGAATGAAAACCCTGTTATTTAATAAAACCAAATCCAAAAATGACAAGACTGCAAAATTTTACCCCGATGGTGAGGCGCCAGATGGTGTTGAGCTGGAACCTGAGATATGGCGAATTTCATCATTAAGTAAAGACGGCGCACTGGTTATGCATAGTGGCGGCCGGGTAGTGGGCACCATTCCAGAAGGTTTGCCAGCATTAAAAATGCCAAATTTTGATTTAAATGTGCTGGGCCAGTTATTTTTCTCGGCCGTGGCAATTGCGCTCATTGGTTTCATGGAAGCAATTTCTATTGCCAAGGCCATGGCGGCACGTACGCGCCAGAGACTGGATGCCAATCAGGAGTTGGTGGGACAGGGCCTGTCAAATATTGTTGGTAGTTTTTTTCAGAGTTACCCCGTATCAGGGTCATTCTCGCGGTCTGCCGTGAACCTGGGGGCAGGTGCGATTACCGGATTTTCTTCAATAGTGACGGCTATTATGGTGGTGATCACCTTGTTATGGCTAACCCCGCTACTTTATTATTTACCACAAGCAACATTGGCGGCAGTAATCATGATGGCTGTAATAGGCCTGGTTAATTTTAAGGCTTTGTTGCATACCTGGCATGTGCGGCGTGATGATGGTTTGGTGGCCATAATTACTTTTGTCCTAACACTGGCATTTGCACCCCACCTTGATCGCAGTATTATGATTGGCATAATTCTATCGCTGGCAATATTCCTGTACCGAACTATGGAACCACGTATCGCGGCCTTGTCACGCCATCCGGATGGTTCTTTACGGGATGCCAATTTATACGGACTTGGAATCTGTGAAAATATTTCAATCCTGCGTTTTGATGGCTCTTTATATTTTGCCAACATTAGTTATTTTGAAGATAAAGTCCTGGATATGGCAGCGAGCAAGCCTGACCTGAAATATATTATTGTTGATGGGCCTGGCATTAACCAGATTGATGCCAGTGGCGAGGAAATGCTGACGTCCCTGACAGAGCGGTTAAAGGCAGGCGGTATCGAGATTTTATTTTCAAGATTCAAGAAGCAGGTCATGGATGTTTTACGGGACAGTGGTTTTGTTGAGCGCCTGGGTACGGATAGGTTCTTCCGAAAAAATGAAATGGCCCTTGAGTACGCCTGGAAAGCCCTCGGGGAGGATCATGAAATTGATTGCCCGCTAAATATTGTTTGTGCCGTAGAAGAAAAATAGTTTAAATTGTGATCAATATTGTTAGCGGGCTTTTTTGCCAGCAAAATATTTCCAGATTATCCCGCTGGAAAGTTCGTCGCCAGTCCGTACATAACTCAGCGTATTGTAATTTTGAATCATGTATATCATGTTTCTGCTCGCAGATTTACTACCGCAATATAATATTTGATCGCCAATGCTCAGTTTTGTATCTTCCTCCGGTAATAAAGTCTGGCTTTGATTATGTTTGATCATAAGTGGCAGACATTTAATCCGGGCATCTCTATTCCTTGGGTCGCGCCCCAGGTCCTTTAATGTGACTGACAGATTTTCATTTAATGTTTCATAAATAGCCGGGGCGTTAGTTTCGTCAACTTCTATAGCCCAGGTATAGGGCGGGTTGTTACCTGTAACACCACTAATACGACTAATCAGTATATTGGCCCATTGGTTGTCGTAGGGCCGGGAGAATTTAAGAAAATCAGCCAGCAATGGTGTAATGATAAGCGCTGAAATTTTGCGAGCAATAATATCGCCTCGCTCGACCACAAGATCGATATTGGCCGCATTAAAAATTGCATCATTGCGTGTTTCATTCTGGCGGGCGACGGTAAACAATTCCGGATTTAGCGCCTTGGCCGTCATAATAATAGACAGGTTATTGGCATCATTATTGGTACCGGCGATGATGCCCAGCGCTTTTTTCACATGTGCCTTTTCAAGTGTTTCTGCTTCAGTGCCGCGACCGACAATAATATCTGCCGGCGCCCCGGTGCCTTCAGGGTCGGCTTCAATAATTGTAATGTCCATATCTTCGGAAGCCAGGTATCGCTGCAGTGCTTTCCCAAAACGACCATAACCGCATAATATCCAGTCACCACCAGGGGGTGACAAGGGCTCAGTTAAAGGGGTCTGATGTTCACTGGTAAACCAGTCATATAAAAGATACATGCTGGGCGAATGGATGGCCATTGCAAATCGTTCGGCAAAACTATCAAAAGGGTTGAGCGTATAATCAGTGCCAAACGAAGTCATGTTGGCTGCAATATCATGAGACTCGGCACGACAAAATACGCGGGTATCCGGTGCGATTAATTTCCCTGTTATCGCAATCGTGAGATTCGTTTTGTCATTATTTGTTAGTGCCACCACACCTGCGCAGTTATGGTGAGCCAGGCCGGCACGGTTAAGGATTGCCGGGTCAGCTGAGTCGGCAGCCAGACCAGGTACGTATAATGGCAGGCCTGCTGTTTCCAATTTTTCGATTCGTTCATTGCTATTATCAATTACGACAGCATTTAACCCCCTTTCAGTCAGGGCCCGCACTAACAGGCTGCCTGTATCTCCATAACCGCAAATAATAAAAAAAGGATCCCGAATTCTACGTACCGCACGTGTAAAGCTGGCGTAATCAACCAGTCGCCTGAAGCCCGGATCCTGGAAAATCCGGAGTAACACACCAATGGTGTATAACCATGAGATTACGGTTAAGTATATTGTTACCAGTGTCCAGGCACGCTGGGCGCCGGTAAATGCATATGGTATTTCTCCAAAGCCGATTGTTGTACCCATAAATGAGACAAAATAAAATGCATGGAAAAAATCCATGCGCCAGGGTTTGCCCTGGTCATCCACCCCCGGAATCAGCGTCATCCCAATAATTGAAATGGCATAAACAGAAATAAGAACAACCAACGGCGTTCGCAAACGCCGCAGTAAAATATAAACAATGGAGGTATCGGCTTGCATTAACGCCTGATTTGGACAGTTTCAATAACGAGCAGAACGACAGAGGTGATATTTGCAAGCAGGGCGCCGCCTGATAATGAGGCGATGCTGACCATGATAGGTTCTGTAAGACCGTCACCATTAATATTCGTTGCCCACCCCCAAACGATAGCCGCGACTATTAGCTGGAGATCAGCCACCAAACTGGTGGCCAGTAGCACAGCCCCCATGTGGGTGCGATCACCGAATTTCATGACCGTAGCAATCAGGCTAACGACTAATGCTGCATAGAGTTCATAGACATTGTGGTGCTCTGGATTGTGTATCTCTCCAATAAAAAATCCAAAATTTAATGTCAATGCCAGGACTATAAAAAATGCGAAAACAACCTTTTCCAGGTTCATGGGTCTACTCCTTTGTTTTGTTGCTCGGCTTTGTCTCCTTGCCCCGCTCTACCGGCTACATCCTTGTAGTCGTAGTATCTTGTGAAAAGCACTGGATCGCAAGATGATATTCATGATTGGTTAGATATATTCGGTTGTGATGTTTTGTTGGCAAGTATGATCTTTTTTAGTTGCCCACAACCATTGAATTCGGCGAGTGCCTGGCGCAGAATCCACAGGTGAAAATTGGTACAATTCATTTAAGAGCAATTACAAGCATAACAGCAACTATAACAACGACTAATGACAAGCTCCGAATCTCCTGAAAAGCACCTGCTTTTATCGATTGTTGAACTTGGCGGTTATCCTGATTTCAAATTCTTATATGAATCGCTCGGGTACCAGGTATTGCACGTCACTACTGTGAGAAAAGCACTTGCCTTGCTTAAGGCCAACCAGCCTGATGTCATTGTTGCAGAATTTAATTTTCAGTCAGACTTTCGGGATAGAACCAGCAGCCTGGAATCTCTGCTTGCCGTGATACAGCGTACTGGATATGGCCGCGTCATTGTCTTTTATGACAGGGAGCAGTCTCATCAATTGCTGCGACTCACCGATGCTTATCCATTAATTGCGGCGACTTTACCGTTTCCTGTTGCCAGTAATGATATTAAAAAAGCAATTTTAAATGAATAGGTCCTGCAATATGTCAGCATATCAAATACGAGAATCCAAACGGGCCAGGAGAATAAGATTGCAAGTTACAGTGGATGACGGTCTGGTGGTGGTAGCACCAAAAGGCGTCAGGCCTGAGGAAGTTGATATCCTGGTTCGTTCACAGCATCAATGGATAAATCGGGCCCTGAAAAAATTGGCTGATCGAAAACAATACCTGAGCCAGCAATTTGGTGAAGGGCCACCGACAACTATCTCACTACCGGCAATAAATAAAACCTGGCGTGTTAGTTATTTTATAAATACAGAACTGGCAGCTGGCTGGGATGTGTCAGCACACGATAGTCTGAATATTTATAGCGAGCCTTCCAGGGCGCAAATGTATATTGAAAAATGGTTAACTTCGGTTGCCCGGGATCATTTGCAGAATGAATTGTCGCTACTTGGCAAGAGAACAGGATTATCCTGTAAAAGGATGCAAATCAGGGCGCAAAAAAGTCGCTGGGGGAGTTATTCGGCCCGGGGTACGATTAGCCTCAATAGAAATATTCTTTTCTTTCCGCCCGCGGTTGTACAATATTTGCTGATTCACGAACTTTGTCACACAAAACACCTGAATCATTCCCGGGATTTTTGGAAGCTCGTGGAGACATTTTGCCCGGAATATCGGGCCCTGGATAAATCACTGAAAGACGCCTGGCGTTTATTGCCCCCCTGGTCTGTTAAATAATTCGCAGTGAAATAAAGAGGCTAACTCCCCCGCATAATTATTTGGGTGATTTTATATGTTAACGTGTCAAATTATTCTTTGATTTAGATCAAGTGCCCAAAAAATTTCTGCGATACACTGATTTGAACCACTTTAATCTTATAAAACGATGATCATTATCAGAAATTTTTTAGTATGAGGGATATATGGTTGGTAGTGTTACCAAAAACCAGCTAATAGATTTATTATCTTTTCCGAATCAGCTTATTGAAGAGCAGCTGAATGATCTTACTGATGATTGTCCCCATGAACTTCGTTTTGCCAGCGAGGATAAAAAATGCCTGGCATGCGATCTTGAAGACGAGTGTCGGTGGTTGAGTGACAATGATGATTTTTCACCGTTAAAATTACGGTCAATCCCTGAGTTGGTCGATGCCCTTGAGACCGCAATTACTTATGTTCGTGGGGATGTTATTGCCTGGGGCCACGATTCCGGGTGTGTCTGCCAGGTGTGTGAGTGGTTGGGTAAGGCCCAGCAGGTTTACGACGCTATAGATTTGGATTACATTCAGACAGGGCATGGCGAATCGACCCTTAAGCATTAAAATATTCGTTCAGGATGCTAATCTTGCTGCAATTCACCCACGACTTATTATTTTCTCAAAATCCCGCCCTATAAATAAGTCAACATTGAATAATTAAAAAGTGTTATCTTGATTATATTCTTTTGAATATAATTTATGGCACGGAAAAATTTAGTGTTTTAGTTAAATATTCACCCGGGTTATATAAAATAATTTACGAATTGGAGGGTTATGAAAGCCAGCGGCCACATCAGAAAAATGAAAACAGTGCTCGAAGACGTGGTCCAGTACCATTTGCCATTGGACGACCAGCGTATTTCCCTGAACCAGCACCTTGGTCAGAAAATTACAATGACACACAACGGTAATATCCACTGCATAAACTGTGGCAGGAAAACCAACAAGAGTTTTAGCCAGGGTTATTGTTTTCCCTGTATGCGCAGCCTGGCACGTTGCGATAGTTGCATCATTAAACCAGAGTTATGCCATTACCATGAGGGCACTTGCCGGGAACCGCAATGGGGTGAAGAAAATTGTATGCAAGCTCATATTGTATACCTGGCCAATACTTCGGGGATCAAGGTTGGTATTACCCGCGGTAGCCAGGTACCGACTCGCTGGATGGACCAGGGGGCAGTGGCAGCCCTGCCAATATTTAAAGTCAGCAATCGTTTGCTTTCAGGCAAGGTCGAGGTTTTACTGAAACAGAATATGTCCGATAAAACAAATTGGTGCACCATGTTGAAAGGTAATATTGAACCGGTAGATCTGCTTAACTTTCGTGACCAGGAAATGACAGGCTGGATGGAACAGCTGGCACCTGTTATCAAACAAGCAGGCAAACAGTCAGTATTGGCCTGCGAAGAACAGCAAGTCACAACAATCAATTACCCTGTAAATAAATACCCGGAAAAGGTCACGTCATTTAATTTTGATAAAACGCCGCAAGTCAGTGGGTTGTTAAATGGTATCAAGGGCCAGTATTTAATATTGGATGGCGGCGTGATTAATATGCGCAAATTCGCCGGTTATGAAATCGAGCTTGAGACGAAGCCTTAACAGACAAAAAAATTCATGGGCTTGATTAATCTAAAGGGCATACAATTCGTATATCTTATCTGGTATAAAGGGGCAGGGAATGAACAATCAGAAATCGGATAATGGCGAGCACATTAAATGTGAAATTTGTCTGAAAGAAGTGTCCAGATCTGAGGCGCAGAGTGTTGAGGCCCAGGACTACGTCATGCATTTTTGCGGTCTTGAGTGTTATGATAAGTGGCAAGCCAAAAAAAAGCCCAGGCCGCGCCAGGAGGAGTAACGGGGCAGAGGTTATGGCCATTGCAACCAGCACGACTTATATTTTATTGAAAAATTACTAATATATGGTTGACCATATATACGTTTAAACGTATATTCTCCCTATGGCCATCCAGTTTAACCAGTTATTTCAGCTCCTGTCCGATGATACCCGCTTACGCAGCCTGATTTTAATGCACCAGGAAGGCGAGTTGTGTGTTTGCGAGCTTGTCCATGCGCTGGGTCTCATCCAACCCAAGGTTTCCCGCCATCTGGCTGCGCTGCGCGACGCTGGCCTGGTAATTGACCGGCGTCAGGGTCAATGGATTTATTACTGCCTTCCACCAGACTTGCCTGACTGGGTATCCCGAGTGATCTCGGCCACGGCTGCCGAGGCAGCTAACCAGGAACGCTTTATCAGCGATAGCGCGACGCTGGCTGAGATGCCAAACAGACCGAGCGCTGCCTGCTGCGCCTGAATTTATCCTGCAAGGAAAAAACCTGATGAATATTTTATTTTTATGCACAGGCAACTCGTGTCGCTCTCAAATGGCCGAAGCTTGGGCGAGAAAGCTGAATAGTCCGATACACGAAATTCAGTCTGCCGGAATCGAGGCACACGGCAAGAACCCACGAGCAATCGCGGTAATGAAAGAAGTCGGTCTCGATATTTCCGCTCAGGCCTCAACCAAACTGAATGGCGAGATGCTGGTCTGGGCCGATTACCTGGTTACCGTCTGCGGTCACGCGGATGAGCACTGTCCGACGGTGCCGGCCGGCACACGCAAAGAACACTGGCCACTGGATGATCCGGCCAGGGCTACGGGTTCAGAAGCTGAGATTATGGACGTGTTCAGAAAAAGTCGGGACGACATCCGTCAGCGCGTTGCTGAGTTAATTGAGCGTCTTGATCAAGAGAGTGGCAAGTAAAATGAACAATACTCAATCAAAAGCAAGCAGCAGTAAAAGTGAAATGGGTTTATTCGAACGTTACCTCACCCTGTGGGTCTTGTTGTGTATTGTCGCGGGTATCGTTCTGGGACATTTTTTGCCAAGCGCCTTTCAGGTCCTGGGCCGTATCGAGGTAGCCCAGATTAACCTGCCGGTGGCAATACTTGTCTGGCTTATAATTATTCCCATGCTGCTCAAGATTGACCTGAAGGCGCTCAAGGGTGTGAAGCAGCATTGGCGTGGCGTTGGTGTGACACTATTCGTAAACTGGGGTGTAAAGCCCTTTTCAATGGCCTTGCTCGGCTGGTTGTTTATTGGATTCCTGTTCCGTGATTATCTTCCTGCCGAACAAATTGATTCTTATATTGCTGGCCTGATCATACTGGCTGCCGCGCCATGCACGGCCATGGTATTTGTCTGGAGTCACCTGATGCGTGGCGAGCCTCACTTTACGTTGTCACAGGTGGCGTTGAATGATGTGATCATGGTGTTTGCCTTTGCACCCATTGTTGCATTATTGCTGGGACTTTCAGCTATTACCGTTCCCTGGGATACATTACTGTTATCGGTATTGCTTTATATCGTCGTGCCACTGATTATTGCCAGCTTGTGGCGACGAAAACTGCTGCAACACCAGCATGGTTATGCGCGCCTTGGAAAAGTTATCAAACGCCTGCACCCGTTTTCACTGAGTGCTTTGCTGGCAACACTCATATTATTATTTGGCTTTCAGGGAAAGCAGATTCTTGCCCAACCACTCATTATTGTTTTACTGGCGGTGCCTATTTTAATCCAGGTTTTTTTCAATTCCGGTCTGGCTTATCTGCTTAATCGCCAGGTTCGTTCTCCCCATTGCGTAGCAGGACCATCGGCACTGATTGGTGCCAGCAATTTTTTTGAACTAGCTGTGGCGACGGCAATTGCACTGTTTGGTTTTGAATCGGGTGCGGCGTTAGCCACGGTGGTGGGTGTGCTGATTGAGGTGCCTGTAATGCTGGTTGCCGTGCGTGTGGTTAATCAATCCCGATCATGGTACGAGCGGCGATCCGGTGTCGTACCTTATGAAAAATGCTGTCCGCCAGATTTACATTTGCACCAGTAGCAATAGCTATTAGCTAGTTCGTCGCTTTTCCTGCTTGTCCGCCAACCGACGTTGCCGCACTGCCTTGGCCAGATCATTGAGTAGTTGTTCACTTTCTGGCCAGCCCAGACAGGCATCGGTAATGCTAACACCATATTCAAGTTTACAACCTGGCGAACTTTCCTGGCGCCCTGGTTTCAGGTGGCTTTCAATCATGGCGCCGAAAATACGCTCATCACCGCCGGCAATTTGTTCGGCCACGTCTGCACCGACAATTAATTGTCGCTGGTAATCTTTACTGCTGTTGGCATGGCTAAAATCAATCATTAGCTTTGCCGGCTTGTCCGCTTTTACAAGTTCATTGCTCGCGAGCTCAACGTGTTTGGCATCGTAATTAGGTTTTTTACCACCACGTAAAATAATATGGCAATCAACGTTACCGGTCGTGGAAAATATTGCCGAATGACCTGCTTTAGTTAGCGATAAAAAATGGTGGGGTTTACTGGCAGCCCCAATGGCATCAATAGCAATACTCAGGGCGCCGTCGGTACCATTTTTAAATCCTACCGGTGCCGATAAACCAGAAGCCAGCTCCCGATGAACCTGGCTTTCGGTGGTACGGGCGCCAATTGCGCCCCAGCTAATTAAATCAGCAATATATTGAGGTGTAATGAGATCAAGCAGTTCACTGCCAGTGGGCATGCCAAGGTCATTGATATTGACCAACAACTCCCGGGCAACACGCAGACCCTTATTGATCTGAAAACTATTGTCCAGATCAGGATCATTAATCAGGCCTTTCCAGCCAATGGTGGTGCGTGGTTTTTCAAAGTACACACGCATAATGATGAGCAGGTCATCTTTCAGGGTATCGCGTATCTTGATGAGTTGTGATGCATACTCGAGGGCGGCCTTGGGATCGTGGATGGAGCAAGGACCGACAATAACCAACAGCCGATCATCTGTGCCCTGGAGAATGTTATGCACTGCCTGACGGGCCTCGAAAATGGTATCCCGGGCGGCTTCTGTGCTGGGATAATCTGTATGCACCGAATCAGGCGAGACCACCTTTTGAATGGCCTTGATATGCAGGTCGTCGGTCTGGTGTGTCATGGTTTTTCGAGTGAATTAATTATCCAGTCTTGAGTTATTTAAATTGCTATGACCCTAGCATAACAGAGATCAGGCTCCGGCCGCCTGTCGAACGGCTTTTTTACGTTCATGTTCGAGCAGTAATTTTTTACGCATACGTAAATGACCGGGGGTAACTTCCACCAGTTCATCGTCAGCAATAAATTCCAGCGCCTGTTCCAGGCTCATTTTAATGGGTGGCGTCAGAACGATATTTTCGTCGGTGCCGGACGCCCGGACATTTGTCAGTTGTTTTCCCTTGAGGGGATTGACCACCAGGTCATTGTTGCGTGAGTGTATGCCCACTAACATACCTTCATAAACCTCGGTGCTTGGGGGAATGAACAGGCGTCCCCGTTCCTGGAGATTAAATAACGAAAAGCCAAGGGCCTTACCCTTGCCATTGGCGATCATCACACCATTCATGCGTTTGCCGTAATCACCTTTTTTCACAGGCCCGTAATGATCAAACACGTGGTAAATTAATCCGGTGCCCTGGGTGGCGGTCATGAATTCAGTTCGAAAACCGATTAAACCGCGGGCCGGGATGATGTAGTCCAGTCGCACCCGGCCCTGGCCGTCAGGCACCATATCTTTCAGGTCACCGCCACGTTCACCCAGTTTTTCCATGACACTGCCCTGATGATCTGCTTCCACATCCACGGTCATTTGTTCGTAGGGTTCATGGGCTTGACCATCAACCATTTTGATCACGACTTCGGGTCTTGATACACCCAGCTCAAAACCTTCGCGGCGCATGGTTTCTATTAATATAGATAAGTGTAATTCCCCGCGGCCCGAGACCTTGAATTTATCCGGATTCCCCGTGTCTTCGACTTGCAGGGCCACATTGTGCTTCAGCTCCTGGTCCAGGCGCTCCCGGATCTGGCGGGACGTGACATATTTACCGTCATTGCCCGCAAATGGTGAATTATTCACCTGGAAAGTCATGCTCACGGTGGGTTCGTCTACGGACAGGGCCGGCAGGGCCTCAACATTCTGGGGGTCACACAGGGTGTCTGAAATATTCAAACCATCCAGCCCGGTAATGGCGACAATGTCACCGGCGTTGGCTTGCTCGACTTCGGTACGCTCCAGGCCCATTAGCCCCAATACCTGTAATACCCGGCCATTGCGGGTTTTGCCTGCGGCATCTATGACGGCAACGGGTTGGTTGGACTTGAGTACGCCCCGGGTAATCCGGCCAATGCCAATAATGCCGACGTAGGAATTGTAATCCAGGGAGCTGATCTGCATTTGCAGTGGCCCTTTAAGGTCAACATCCGGTGCCGGCACCATTTTGACAATCGTTTTCAATAAAGGGTCCATATTGCCATCCCGGTGGTGATCGTCGAGCGAGGCATAGCCCTGCAGGGCCGAGGCATAAACCACGGGAAAATCCAGCTGATCGTCGTTGGCGCCAAGACGGTCAAACAGATCAAAAGTCTGGTCCAAAACCCAGCCTGGACGGGCACCGGGGCGGTCTATCTTGTTAATAACCACAATAGGATTCAGACCCTGGGCCAGGGCTTTTTGGGTCACAAAACGGGTCTGGGGCATGGGGCCTTCAACCGCATCCACCAGCAATAACACGGAATCCACCATACTCAGTACCCGCTCAACCTCACCCCCAAAATCCGCATGGCCCGGGGTATCGACAATATTGATGCGATAATCCTGCCACTGGATTGCGGTATTTTTAGAGAGAATGGTGATACCCCGTTCCCGCTCCAAATCGTTGGAATCCATGATGCGCTCGGTTTTGGGCCCCCGTTCACTGAGGGCGCCAGTCTGCTGCAGTAGCTTGTCTACCAGGGTGGTTTTGCCATGATCTACATGGGCGATAATTGCGATATTACGGAGTTTGTCAGTCATCTTGAGCTTCTGCCGGTGCGTAAAAAGGAGGCGATTGTACAGATTTAGACTGGCTGCGCATACCTATTATAGGGGGGAAATACAAGGGTTTGGCGTTGAGGCATGACTTTAAATGCAGGTTTCGCTGGGCTTTTATGGTGAGAAAGTGCGGTGCGCTTAAAAAGGGCAGTGCAATACCTGGAAACCAGAATCTGGCAACGAATTTTATGATTTGTCCTGCTTATAATAATTAATCAAAAAATTTAATTACTTTTATAGCTAAAAATAGAGGAAAATAGCCCTGCGGTTACCTGAGTATATATAAGTATCAATTGTTGACAATTTATAGGTGAGCGTCATGGAAAATACAGCTATTGAACATCGCAACGGCCCCAGAAGGCGCTTTCCCCAGGAAGTGATGGCCATTGCTGGCAATGACCATCGGTTGTGTCGTATGCATAATATTGGTGATGGCGGTGCCTTGCTGGAGGTAAGTTGGGGCAGATTAACCCATGATGTTGAAGTGGAGATAATTATTGACCTGCCTGTGAATAATATCCTGACCCCGTACCATTTGTTTGGCAAAGTTGCCCGTGTCACCCCTGTGGGTACGGCGGTTCAATTTACTATTATTAATAGTGAGGCCCAGAAGGCTTTACAGACCTACCTGACAAAAAGAATGAATTAGTACCCAGTCATTTCCAATCTCTCCAGGGTAAATTCCCCGCCGCTTGCGGCTGGCGTAGTGGTCTGTAGGTTGGTGCTGAGGCACGAAGCCCAACAACTGAATCATGAAACTGTGGGTTGTTTATTTTTCCTGTACCAGGTTATTTCTGGTTCTGTGTATTATGTCTTTCAAAGCCCCGTTATTTTTCTCACCCATAATTTAGTTAACTAGTCGAATTTTACTGTTAATATTTCTGCTGATCAGCATCCCGTTGAGGAGGAGTTTTATGTTACTTGCAGGCAGTTGTCATTGTGGTGGTGTCAGGTTTTCACTTGAGTCGCCCCATCCTTACCCATTCAATCTTTGCTACTGTTCAGTTTGCCGCAAGACTGCTGGCGGCGGCGGTTACGCCATAAACCTGGGTGGTGAACATAAGTCACTCAAAATTGAAGGCCAGGCAAATATTGAGATATATCAAGCAAAAATAGTTGATCCTGAAACCGGTGAAATAAAAAAAAGTCCAGCATTACGTCACTTCTGCAAAATATGCGGGTCAGCATTGTGGTTATGGGATCCACGCTGGCCCGCACTGGTACACCCATTTGCTTCGGCTATTGATAGCGAGTTGCCGGTACCGCCGGAACGCACACACTTAATGGTCAAATCAAAAGCATCCTGGGTAAAAATTCATGCCAACGCACAAGATAAAATATTTGATCACTACCCGGACGAGTCCATCGCGCAATGGCATCAGCGTTTGGGTTTGGGTGATTAACGGTAGTCATTATTTAACAAACTGATTGGGTGCACTTATGTAACGACGGGTGGCATTTTTATTATCCATACGCAAACTAAAATAGAATTCAGACTTAGGAATTATTTTTTAGTATAAAGTATGGAGTAGCTCGTGAAATTTAGTGACAAATCTTCCAGTAAGAATTCGGTTTTTACAACTTCAAGTATAAAATCGAAAATATTTACTCGTTTCAAACAGATTCTGCCAATAATTTTTTTATCGGTGGCCGGGTTCCTGGCACCCAGTGAAGTGTTGGCTGTCAATAATACCACCCCAGGCACGCCGGTTTCGCCCTATCCAACTATTCAAAACCTGTCGATCGAGTGGCCAATTAGTGGTGATAGTAATAACAATGGTTATGTTGATGTTCGTTATCGTAAAATGGGCACCACGCCCTGGACAAAAGGCCTGCGGTTGCGACGTGTGCCTGCGGGATCAGGCTCCGGTTTTTCCTGGACCAATAAACATAGTGGCAGCCTGTTCGATCTTTTACCAAATACCTCTTATGAAATCGAGTTAAAACTTACTGATCAGGATGGCGGGAGCACAACGCAAATACTTTCAGCTACAACCCGGGCCGAACCAGTGGCACCGGCCTCAGCAACCATTGTTCCTGTCATCCCGGCGACATTTTCAGCGGCTGCGACTAGTGCAACACCAGGCACAATCATTCAAATGGCAGCGGGTAATTACAACGGGTTCACAGTCGGTGTCAATGGAAATAGCAACAACCCGATTGTTTTCAGGGCCGAGACAGCAGGCACAGCAATTGTCAATGGCGATATATTTTTGAACAATCGTTCTTATATATTTATCGAAGGCCTCGAGGTCAGGGGCATGATTAAGTTAAACAGTTCCGAGGGTATTGTGGTGCGGGGCAGTACGATTCTTGCGCCTACAAGAGGTATCGTCTCTTATGGTACTGGCGTGATAAATGGTTATTTTGCTGACAATGTCGTGATCGGCCCGGTTACATGGGCGAATAGTTCCCTGGGTGTGAACGGAAATAACGGTGGTGACGGAATCGAGCTAACCGGGCCGGGTAATGTCATTGCCTACAATTATGTTAAAGGTTTTCGGGATGCTATTTCTACCATGGAAGATGGTGAGGCGGTAAACCAGGTCTCCCTGGATATTTACAATAATGATATTGAAGTGGGCGCAGACGACGGCATAGAAGCCGATTTCACCATGGGTAATGCTCGCATTATGCGCAATCGTATCACCAACTCTTTCATTGGTATTAGTGGCCAGCCAACACTGGGCGGCCCGGCGTATTACATTCGTAACGTGATGTATAACCTGGCCCACATCCCTTTTAAGTTGTATCGCGGTAGTGTCGGTGATGTGGCCTTCCACAATACGTCAATTAGCAGTGGCGATGCCTTTGCAAATTATTCTGGTTCGACCTGGTCGCGGGCGCTGTTTCGAAATAATTTATTTATTGGTGGCCAGGGCGGCGGTTCTTACGGTGGCTTTAGTAATGGTTCCGGTCGGGTCGCGCAACTGAGTGCTTCTGATGTTAGTAATGATTTTAATTACGATGGTTATGGTTCCATCGGTACCGGAACCTTTCGAGGCAGGATTGGCGGTACCAGTTTCAACAGCCTTGTTGAGATGCAAGCTAGCACGACAGAAACCAACGCCATTGAAGTTGATATGAGTATTTTTGCTAATTTAATCACCTTTCCTGCCAGCGGGCCTTTCCCTGCGTTGGCCGTACCAGATTTACGTTTGGCCAGTGGCGCAGTGGCCGTGAATGCTGGTGAGGCCCTGGCCAATATCAATGATGGTTATGCCGGCAGTGCACCGGATTTGGGTGCTTACGAATTTGGCGATGCCTTGCCGATTTATGGCCCCCGGCCTGGTCGTCATCCGGGTTATGACTCCACAGATGTCACTCCGCCAATGGCACCGACAAACATACAAATACAGTAAGGCTGAACAGATATGAAAAAGAAAGATATTACAATAAGCAGTAAAAAAGGATTAGGCTATTTATTGGGTTTTATTTTGTTGCTTACGCTCAGTGCATGCGGCAGCAGCAGTGGTAGCAGTTCGGCAGATCCGGCCGCCGCCGGTGGTGGAGGAGGAGGTGGCGGAGGAGGAGGTGGACTTCCCGCGACTTCGGCGCTTATTACCTGGAATGGTTCCACCAATAATGCCAATGCTGGTAACACGACCCTGACCGATCTGGCCGGTTATCGTGTTTATATGTCGACCACACCCGCTGATCCCGCTGCCAATATGATTGCCCAGGTATCAGCAAGCTCAACCGGTGGCGGTAGTGAGAGTTACCAGGTAGATAACCTGACACCTGGCACTTATTATTTCAAGGTAACGGCTTATGATAACGCCAGCCCCGCCAATGAAAGTGTTGCTACTGCAGAAGTGAGCAAGACTATTCCATAATTTTTTATCCTAAAATACCCGGAGTTTCTAGCTCCATTGTCCCTGGTCTTTTGATCAGGGCGTCAGGCATTATTAGCGATCCCGTGTTCTGTCAGTTTCGATTTATTGAGATATAATCATCAGGCGTTAACGAGCCTGATGGATCAAGCTTGAATTGAACCTGAAATAAACTGGCCAGACAAAATAATCGATATGGTATTGATGTGTTAATACGGAAGCGATCCGGATATATTTTTCCGCTGGTATTTTTAGTATTTTTTACTGCTATTGATGCCCGGGCGGGCACGGCCGCTTTTTCCTATTACCAACAATCACTGGTTATCGAGGGAAATACCTACCAGGTTCGTATTCCAAAGGGATACAAACTGGAATTGTTGACCAAAGAACTGAAGACACCACGTCTGATTACATTTTTGTCAAATGGCGATTTGTTTGCCGGCTCACGGTCTGACAAGGTTTATCGAATACCGCCGCCTTACAATAGTCCGCAAGTACTTATTAAACTCAATGACTACCCCCACAGTGTTGCATTTCGACCAGGTAAAATATTGATTGCCAGAACCAGTGGTCTTTACCAGGCCCCTTATAAACCCGGCCAGAAAAAATTAAACAATCGTGCTGTAAAATTACTGGCAGCCTTGCCAGGCGGTGGCGGTCATAACAGCAGGACCGTAGGTGTAGGGCCGGATGGTAAAATTTACCTGGGCCTGGGTTTGACAGGCAACTGTAGCAATCAATATTTAGACAAAAGTTATGCGTTTAAAAACCGTCGCGGTGGCGTGCTGGTGTTAGATGAAACCAAAAAAAAGCCCGGGTGGTTAACCTTCGCTTCCGGATTGCGAAACCCGGTTGGTTTCGACTGGCACCCCCGGTCCCGGGTAATGTATGCCAGTAACAATGGACCGGACCATCGGGGTTTTGAACAACCACCTGAATATTTTAGTCGCCTGGTAAAGGGCTCATTCCACGGCATGCCCTGGTATCAATATAATGGTAAAAAAATTCAACGCGATAACTGCATTCCAATACCAGCGCCAAAACCAATAAAATCAGTGTTTGTCCCGGTGCTGACTTTCCCGGCACGTAACGCCCCCATGGCCGTGGCTTTTGTACCTGATGCGGCTATGGATAAACGATTCCAGTATGATGCAATAGTTGCCATGCGTGGCTCGTGGGGAACAAAACCTGGCGGCGGGTTTTTTGGTAATCCGGCCTCCCGGCGACCACCCAAGCTGGTCATTGTCAGGTTCAAAAACGGGGTCGCTAAGCAGGTAGATGATCTGGTTACCGGTTTTCAGTTAGCTGACGGCAGTCGTTGGGCACGGCCAGTGGGTGTTGCCATCGGGCCCGATGGCGCGGTTTATTTTACCAGCGATAGTGGCATCAATGGTTTGTTTCGATTAAGCAGAATAAAAAGCAGCCTGTAGGGTACTACTGCCCCGTACAACGCGAACAAAGGATTCCTATATTGTCGTACTTTTGTAGGTTGGGGTGAAGCATGAAGCCCAACAATAGGGCGTGTAAATATTTACTGCTGTTGGGCTTCGTGCCTCAGCACCAACCTACGACACGGTCTCTTTTCATGTCCAACTTAACTTGATTACAATAAAGGAATAATAGTTATTATGTTTAGTTTATGGGACAGCAATGGCCAGTAGGGTGCTTTTATATTTTTTACATAGTGTATTATATGTTTTTAATTCAACCAGAGGCCTGTCGGTTATGAACAACCCCGATCACTACCAGCTCATGTCTGGTTATAACCAGTGGATGAACCAGGCCCTGTACCAGGTTTGTGAAACGATTCCTGATGACAAGCGCAAGCAGGACCTGGGGGCATTTTTTAAATCCATTCACGGCACCCTGAATCATATCCTGTGGGCAGATGAAATCTGGCTGGGTCGGTTTGCCGGGACCATTCCTGATTTGCCCGGCATGGGCAAGGACTTGTATGCTGGTTTCGATGAATTGAAATCAGCACGTATTCAAACTGACACTAAAATAAACCAGTGGCTCAATGGCCTCGACAGTAAATGGCTTGCTGCCGATTTTAGTTTTACCAGTGTATCCGATCATAAAACCCGCAGTGGGCCTGGCTGGGTGTTTGTCAGTCACATGTTTAATCACCAGACCCATCACCGGGGCCAAATCACGACCCTCATCAGCCAGCTTGGGTTTGAACCACCGGTTACTGATATTCCCTGGATGCCGGGCCTGATTAAAGTCAGCTAGAAGTAATAACGCAGACGCAGGTTAACAGTTGCCGGCACGTGGCCGAATTCCGATCTGGGCAGACCAAAATTATCCAGGCCTTTGCCGGTGCCGTAATGAAATGCCAGCAGGGCATCTGCCTCATCGGCAATTGAATAGTTAAAGAAAAACTGGTGCAGGGTTGACCAACTTGTATTTGCATCTGTGTCTTCAAGTCTTGCGCCAAGCAAGTTGTAATTTCCGGTTAGTAAGGGTGTCAGATTTTTTGAAAATGCAAAACCGACAATGTTTTGGCCAAGATGTTTTTGCTGGCCATTTATAAATGTAGCCTGGCTGGCACTCTCTAATAATTCGCTTTCCTTGTTTGCACCCAGCGTATTGTAATAATATTCCAGTCCGATTATCAGGCCATTGGAAAATTGGTAATCAAGACCAGCTATGGAGAAATTATCAGGCTTTTCCTTTTCAGGCTCCTTGAATAAAATACTTTCCAGGCGCCAGCCAATTCCTAACCAGCTGGTTTCTATGCTACCACCCCCTGTGACAGCGCCGACAATTTTTCCCGCCAGTAAAGTAACTTCAGAAGCCTGTCCCAGGGTAGTCCGGTAATTTAGTGCAGCGCTGTCTTCAAAATCCTTTTCATCCCTGTTTCCAAAAACATAAGCCAGGGTTAGACCGGATTCAAAGTTCGGAAAAAAATTAAATTTTATGGCATCGATCCCGGGCTTGTATTCACGATTCAGTTCGAGTGGCGAAAAAGCACCAAATACATCTGTGGGCTGCCAGAATCTTCCGCTGCCCCAGGTTATAGCCTGCCTGCCCACAACGGTAGAATAATTGCCGTATTCATATTTAGCAGATAATCGATCAATTTCGTGGTACCAGTTAGTTCTGTTATCACCTTTATAATCTTCCACGAAATAGTAACGGCCATTTTTTATTCTAAACAAACTCGTATCAACCGGTGCCGATGTAACAGGTAAAATCGAAGCCTGGCGTTCATTGAAGTATTGTGCTTCCCAGGAAAGTTCTGCGTTCACACGACCAGAAAAAATTAACCGGGCTGATTCCTCATCTCTGGTATAAATATTTCTCTTTTTATCCGGGTCATATCCGATATCGTCTTCCTGCGTATAAAACAATCCACTATCAACAAGCAGCACGCCGGCAAACTGAAAATTTTTGTTTGCCTGTTCATCGGCATATAACGGGTTAGTCAACAGGATGAAACTTATCGGTAAAATAATTTTTATTAAAAAACGGAATAAGCTGGAGAGGGGCTTATTCTTGTATTTGAACCGTTTTGTCACTTTCAATACTGCCATCACGCAGGGTGATAATTCGTTCGGCACGTGCCATTACCCGCACGTCGTGAGTTGAAAAAAGGAAGGTTGTTTTTTCCTCATGTGAGAGCCTGTGCATGATGTCCAGCAATGCCGTGGCATTATCGGAATCAAGATTGGCCGTGGGCTCATCGGCCAATACCAGCCTGGGGCCTGCCGCCAGTGCCCGTGCCACTGCAACCCGTTGCTGTTGGCCACCGCTCAAGGCGCTTGGGCGACGATTAATCATGTCCTGCAGGCCAACCATTTCCAGGAAATGCATGGCACGTTTTCTTCTTTCAGCAGGTAACCTGCCTTGCAATACCATGACCAGCTCAACATTTTCCAGGGCGCTGAGTACTGGCACCAGGTTGTATGCCTGGAAAACAAATCCCAGTTGCATTAAACGGTAATGAGACAGGCTGTTTTCATCCATTTGTGTCAGGTCATCACCATTGAGGTGTACCGTGCCGTGGCTCGGTGTGTCCAGGCCACCAATAATATTAAGCAGCGTGGTTTTACCGGAGCCAGATGGGCCAACCAGGGCGGCAAACTCTCCCTGTTCGACAGTTAGTGACAAATTATTCAGGGCACGGACCTTTATGTCTCCCTGCTGGTAGATTTTACTGACATTTTTTAATTCCAGAAGTGCCATAAATATTATTCCTGTGTTGCCTGCATTATTTTTATGTTCGCAGGGCCTGGACCGGGGTAATACGCGCTGCCTTGATGGCAGGATAAATACCTGATGCCAATGTAACAAAAAAAACGACTCCGCTTAATTGCAGAATTCGATCAAGGGATAATTCCGGAATAATGACAGGATCCATAACAGTACCAGCGATTTGCGTACCTTCTTCCAGCCATTCGCTGAAATCAATTCCTGTGTGGGCAAAGTAGGCATGGATACTGCCACCCAGTAACCAGCCAACTACGAGTGCCATCAGGCTGAGCAGTAAGGACTCAAAGAATACCAGTAACAGCAGGTAGTTTTTGCTTAAACCAAGCGCACGTAACAAGCCGAACTCACGGGTACGCTCAAGTACACTCATGAGTACCGTATTGACAATGCCAAACAATATCACAATGAGTATTAACACCAGCATGACATAGGAAAACGCATCATCAATCACAATATACTGTACCAGCTGGGGCAGCATTTCCTGCCAGTCAAGCACCACTATATCATCCGAGTGAATTACCGAAGTTAATGTTTTTTTGATAAAACCAATATCATCTGTTTCATCAACGAAAACGGCAATCCTGGTCACAGGTCTACGAACGTCATCCGCCCCCTCGGATACCAGGAATTTCCTGGTAAAACTTAAATCACTGATAACAAGAAAACTGTCCAGTTCTGTTACGCCTGATTTAAAAATTCCCCGTACCCGTCCCAACTGGGCCTCGGTATTACCATCCTGCTTGCCAGACATGATGACTATTTTGTTGCCAACTTTTGCCTTTAGTTTGCGGGCCATGCCGGTGCCGATAAGCAGGCCCCGGCTGTCTCCTGCTTCCAGCCATGCGCCCCTGGTTATTTTCGGGCCAAGCGTTTCCCGGCGACGGTCGTTGACCGGATCCAGTCCTTCCAGGGCAACACCAACCGCATTACTGGCGGTGCTGGCAAGGACGCGTAACGAGATTCTTGGTGCAAAACTGGCCTTGAGTTTCAGTTTTTTTATATCTGCAAGCAGGCCCGCACCATTTTTAATAAAAATATAATTTGCCGGAGAGGCCAGGTAAGCGCTTGGCTGGATTGTGATATGACCCTCACCCATATTAATGGCGTTTCTTATCATGGAGTTGTGACCACCATCCTGTAATCCAATACTGAAAACTGCCAGGGCAAAACCAGCAGCAATAGAAAAGAGTGTAATCAGTGTCCGCCGACTATGTCGCCACAGGTTACGCCACGATAGTTGCAACAAGGTGGCAAGCGGCAATTTGTTAATTCTGGTAGACATCTTTATCTTGTTATTTCCGCAGGATTGAGACGAACAGTGCGCCATGAAGGAATTAATGATGCCAGCATGGCGATACTTATCATGATAATGATCCCGATGAAGACACTGTCAGGTGTGAAGCTGCCCAGCCAGACCGGCTCCCAGAGGATGCCGCCGATGTCAACGCCATCGGGCAAGGAGCCGGATAAATCAATGCCGTAACGCTCAAGGTAAAGCGAGTAACCAATACCCAGTAAGCCACCAGTTATGGCCGAGACCAGGGAGAGAAAAAATGCTTCCAGCAGCACCATGAACAAAAGCCAGAAACGGCCCATACCGATCGAAAGCAAAATACCAAATTCATGAGTGCGTTCGTGTATGGCCATCAGCATGGTATTCATCATGCCCAGGGACGCCAGGCCAATCATGATGCCACCAATGACATAAATAATACTTTTGTTAATGTCCAGCATATCGGCGATGGCTGAAACAATGTCACGCCAGCTTCTGACCACGATTGGATCGTCCCTGAAATTTTTACTCGTCTCGTTATTTTTTGACCAGGTCGAAACATCTTCCTGCAGGGATTGTTTTCTCTCCGTGAGATCGTCTTTTTCGTCAATCGAAACCGCAAGTTCGTGGAAACCATTTTCCAGGTATATCAATGACTGTATTGCCGGAATCGACATAAGCACACCAGTACGATCAAAGTTAGGCTCAATAGGTTTGAGTATACCTGATACCTGGAACAAGCCATTGCCAATACTGCCATCAACTGCCTGGGTAATAATAATCAACTCATCACCTGGAGATATTTTCAGATTTTTTGCCAGTTGCGCACCAACGACTACCCCGTATATATCCAGCGCCGAATTATCCAGGCCGGAGTGCGGAACAAGATCCAGGTTGGCCTTGCCCTGGCGTATATAATCAAGAATGGTGGTGACCTGCCTTTCTTTTTCCGGGTCAATCGCTTTTAGCATAATCCCGGTTGACAGGTTACCGGCAGCCCCCAGCCCAGCCCCATAAATACGGGGGGCAAATTTGTATGCGCGTTTTTTCTCAAGATGGTTTAACAAAACCCAGGGCATGGTGGCATAGATGTCCTGATCATCAATATATGATTGCCGGTGAATCTGTAAATGACCAATTGATATATTGGTTGCGAAATTAATCATTTGCCTGGACATGCCCTGGATAAGCGTGGTGTAGACAATCATCAGGGCCAGGCCACCAGCGAGTGCCGAGATGGTTAAAATACTGCGCATCCTGTTGCGCCATAAATTTCGCCAGGCAATAAAAATCAGCATGGGCAGTCGACCGCCAAAATTATTATTTTTAATAATCATAACGAGGCCACTAATGTTGTCATCTCTTTTGTCGCTTATACCGTCATTGTCGTTTCTGCAAATTTTGCAAGGAAAAAATCCGGTCTGGTAAATTCATATCAAATTTTATTTCATGATAATTGATCACTGTTGACTCATCGGGCTTGTCTTCTGGGGTAAGCACCAGTCGCATTGGTACGTAACGGGACCCGGTTTTTTTCACATTTTCAAAACGCATTGTCCTTGCAAGACGACCGCCTTCGTCGTAGTAAAGGGCAACGAGTGGCGTTAGCCTGGTTTTCTCGATTTTTGTTACCACCTTGCCCCAGACAACCGGTGCATCCGGGCGCGGCGTTGATGTGACTTCATAAATAACAATCCCGTCCCGTTTACCAGAAAAAGTGATTTTGCTGACGTAGTCATCTTCAAATGTATTCTCCTTGACCAGGTCATCATTGGTAAAGTGGCTGCCCATCCAGGAGCCAGACATCATGCTGGGTGGCACCTTGGTTACCCGGTTAATTTTTGGCAGGTAATTCCAGATATTTTCTTTTACCTTGAGTGTGGCAATACCCCTGTCTTTTTTTGGTGCACGGATAATGATCAATGACATGTCCTTGCCCTTGGACCACGATTCCATTTTCATTGTTCGTTTGTAGTGACTTGTTTGCACAGTCATGGACAAGCTGGCCTGGGAGGAGTCACTGCGCCACAGTCGGTCAATGTGGCGCATTAATGCATTTGCATCCTTGAATTCTGCGCTGGTTGCGGGTTGTGTAACCAGTGTTAGCACTACCACCGGGAGTATTGCCATTATCCTGGCGAAGAATCCATGTTGAATACTTGCCTGCATGCGTTAGGGTGCTCCATAGTCAGGGCGACTGGTCAGGTCTTGTTATGTTATCAGTCAATTAAACATTAAGTTAGAGATATTCATGCCTGCCAATATCCTCCTTTAAAGGCAACGTTTCCTTGTTTTGGTGCAATTATTCAAAATTGCCCTGCATAATTTCAGTGTTTTAGCCTGTTTTCCGGTGATAGTGGTGCCCGGCCTTTGAACCTGTAATTGAACAATGGTAAAAGTACAGGCTGGGAATATATAAAATAAGCGAGCTCGCCTTGGACACATTATTTTTTGAAGATTATGGCCAGATTTTTTTGCCATTATCTGTCTACCTCGTACTGGTACTTGCCGCGTTGACCTATTTTGCGTTTCGTCGTGATATTGGCCACCGTTTAACCCGGTGGCGCTATGTTCTTTTACTGCTCCTGGTCTGGAGTTACCTGGGCAATATGCCCCTGGTCGCCAATAGCCTGGTCAATTCCCTGGAAAGCCAGTACCCGGTCGCCGTCACTGAAGTCGCCAGGTCTACAGGCGATCATATGATTGTTGTTTTATCCACGGGTGACTTTCGGCGCACTAAATCCGGTATCGCGATTAAACTCAATGCCTCTGGTTGGGAACGGACCAAGGCCGCGGTAGATTTATGGAAAAGGATTGGCGGCACGATCGTATTTACGGGACTGCCTATTGGCGAGCAGCGTGCTGCCGTGGCCAGGCAAATGGCCTATATCGCCACTACCATGGGCGTTGACCCTGAAAGCATCCTGGTCGAAGAAGAAGCCAGGAATACCTACGAAAATATTCAGAATGCCGTTGCCATGATCAAAAACCCGCCAGAAAATGTCTGGCTAGTGACCAGCGCCATTAACATGCCCCGGGCCATGGGCGTGGCCAAAAAACTGGGCTTCAAGGCCAAGCCCTATCCCAGTGATTTTCATGGTCAATATAATATGGGCTGGACGTCCATATTCCCCAATAACAGTGCCGCTGCCAACCTGCAGCTGGCCGGCCACGAGTACATCGGTATTTTTTATTACTGGCTCAGGGGAAGACTCTAGTTTCTCCTGAATTTTTCATCATAAATTCCTTGATTACAAAGTTGTTATGAATAAATTTTTAGCATGTCCGTTGGCGATACTATTGTTATTTTCTAATTATGCAATAGCACAATCAGAACCTGAAAAACAACATCGGCGATTTTCGATCGCGATTAGCGGCGGCGCAAGCATGGGGGCATATGAAGCAGGGCTGAACTGGGGCCTGCTTAAAATTTTAAAAGATTTTTCCAAAATTGATCCTGAACTAACTGGTCGAACTCATGATTTTAATGCAGTTAGCTTTACTGGCGCTTCTGCAGGCAGTATCAATACGGTGCTTTCCGCGCTTACATGGTGCAGTCGGCCGGAATCTGAAAATGGTCTGGCAAATTCGATTGATAATAATATTTTTCGCGATCTCTGGTTATTGGTTGATGTGAATCACTTGTTGCCCACAACTGCTGATTCAAAATTTTATAGCGCAGATGATGCGTTGTTATCACGCTATGATTTATTGCAGGCATCTCGCGGCTTACGTGAAAAGTGGAACAAACCAATTTTTCGCCCAGGTTGTCGGGTACCACTCGGCGTTACTGTAACCCGGGTGATTCCCGATAAGTCTAATATTGGTAATGTCGAGGTGCTAAACCAGCGTATGTATATTCCTTTCGAGGCATTTACCAGGAAAAACGGGTCATTGGCCTTTGGTTTTGACCCAGATGATTACCCGGGATTAACAGATCCTGCCATGATCCTGTTACCCAATACCAGTAAAACAACACCCTATTTAGTTGATGATCAAGGAATCGAGGATGCCTTAATGGCAAGTTCCGCATTCCCGGGTGGTTTTGGTCGCAAGCGATTACAGTATTGCCAGTTGATTGATTATGATGATGACAATAATAACAAATCAGGGGAGAGAACCGGACAAAAAATTATTAAAAAAACGGTCAGTTGCCCAAAAAATTATGAGCTAAAAGAGGCAGAGTTTTCAGATGGTTCTGTGTTCGATAATCTTCCAATTGGCCTGGCCAGAAAGTTGGCCGAACAGTATAAATATGCCGGCAAGAATGAACTCCCTGTTACTTATATATATCTTGATCCTAATCGCGAACGCTACCAGTCCCCACTAGTCGCTGATACGCGTGCATGTGCCAGCGATAATCCCCCTGAAGCTTGCCGGACTATGGAGTATAGTTTTTTTACCGAGCAAGCATTGCTCCTGGGTGCTTTGGGTACCGCTCGCAAGTACGAGCTTTATCGCGAGTTGACCAGCGAGTTTTGGTCATTAAATCTAACAGAATTGAGTTACGAACTTGCAGATAATTTAGCAAAGAGTTCCAGGCAACGCAGCTGCAGAAAAATCATTCCCTTTTTTAGTTACAACGTGAGTTGCGCAGGGTCTGTTCGGCGCGCAGGGGCGCTGCTGGAGTTATCATACCTTGGGAAAACTCTGCAATTATCACCGCCTTACTCTCCACGAAAATTAAGCAAGTTGGGTATTGTCTACAACTGTAAATATGCTAAAAAAAATTCGGCAATAAAGAGTCAGGCTGAATGCAGTATTAATGTGGAACGTTATCGCAAGTATTTATCGAATATACTTCTAAAAATTTCTGCGAAAAATAAAAATATTACAAAAGAATTCAGACAAAGAATTAAAAAATCTATTATTTCTATACACAATGATCGTTTACTTCGGGTTACCAATCGTGGTGCACCTATTACTGGTACCTTGCTAAGTTCTTTCGGTGCATTCCTGGATTTTAAATTCCGGGAGTATGATTATTATGTTGGTGTTTACGATTCAATTATTGCTGCAACAAATACCATATGCGGACTAAGATTCTCTGAGCAATATCAAGATAAATTATACACAAAATGCCAAAGTGCTTTTGCAAGTGAAATATATAATATTATCGGAGTTAGCAAGGATCCCCGTGCGCAATATGTTATTGCACGGCTCGCTCAATGGGAATACGGAAAACAAAAGTTATATCATTCTATTTATACGCCATTACCCAAAGAAGATAAAGATATGAGAATTATTTTTGATGGTTTAATGAAGACTTTTGAATCCGGAAAAAATATCGACGAAAGAAACAAGACGCTATTCTTCACAGAAGATGAATTTTTTCTTTACTTAAAAAATAATAATTTCCAGCCTACAGTAGTAGATGGCAATAAATCTCCCTTGTTAAAAAAGATCCTGGAAGAACCAGCCAACTGGAACACGGAAATGATTCGTCGTGTAACGACGCGCATGGTATACCTGGAAAATCAGGCCGAAAAAATTTATATCCAGCGTGAGCCTGATCCGGAAAAACGCGAAAGTAGTTATGCCGCTACATTGGGAATAACTGCGCATTTATTACAGAAAGCCACCTATAACTATCCTGTTTTTAGCTTTGCGCCCTCGACAGCAGCAGAAGACTGGGCATGGCGTTATGTTATACCTTATGAAGTGTCATATGATGTTGTTAGTAGCGATCTCAAGTTCACATGGCAACCAACCTGGTCAATGACAGATTCAAACTTACTAAGCATTCGAGCGACAGCAGGTTTTGTCGGCGGACTATTTGATAACAGTAAAACTGAAAATCGTGAAAACTACGGGGCATTGGGTCTCGAGTATGCACATCAAACAGGTTCAATTACATTATCAAAATGGGGCCTGGCGCCTACCTGGTATCATTCATGGGTTGACCCCAGGCTTGCCGATCAGGATACCCTGGGGGGCGATATCCATGTGAGCTTCTATAAAGATAGTTTGCGACTGGGTCTGGGTGTGCGCGACTACCGACATAGCTCCGATACCTGGTTTCTTACCTTTGGCATTACTGATGTGCCAGGATTGGGTTATTGGTTAACCCGCTGACCAAAACGTGCCTGATGGTTTATCTTTGATTACTTGTTGGGACAGAGTGAAAACTCACCCATTGTTGCATAGAATTTTGACCCTGACCCTAAATTGATGCACCGTCATTAAATAATATTTTACCATCCAGCCATAAATAACTATAAATATAGTACCACTTAGTTACCCGGCATCAAATTCTTGTTGTAGTTTTTGTAGATCGCGAATTAGCAGCTCATTCTGTAAACCAACATTAACCCGGCGGTAGTGTTTGGCGATTTCACCGCGGGGATTGATTATGAAGGTCTGTCGTCTCGTGAGTTTGATCGGCCCCAACGAGATCAGTGCGCCGTAGGCGCGCGCCACCCGGCCCTGGTGATCGGCGAGTAGTGGAAAATTCAGCTTATGATGATCAGAAAATTGTTGATGTTTATCAGTATTGCCTGGATTAATACCAAGAATGCGGCAATTGAGCTGGCTAAAATCGGCCAGCTTATCCCGGAATAAACAGGCCTCCTTTGTGCAACCGGGGGTATTGTCCCTGGGGTAAAAATAGACAATCAGCCACGTGCCACGATAATCACCGAGCTGATGAGTCCGGCCTGACTGGTCTGGCAGATTAAAATCTGGTGCAAGCTGCATTTTTTCCATGGCTTGGGCCTTAAAATGTCATTTTATGGTGCAGTGTTAATAAGAATATTAGCAATTAACGTAACAGAATCATTAATTTAGGCTATTTTTTTCTAGCGCCATGACTGTGATAATACTATAATTCCTGACCCGCTTTTGCCTGGTAGCAGTATTTTATCAATCAAAGGCGGTAGTTAATATAAAGATTAAATGTAGCAGGGGTCAGTTATGCAAAGTGGTAAAGTAAAGTGGTTTAATGATGCCAAGGGATTTGGTTTTATCTCACCTGATGATGGCAGCAGTGATGTGTTTGTACACTTTTCTGTGATTAAGGGTGACGGTTTTCGCTCACTGGCTGAAGGCCAGGCGGTTGAGTTCGAAGTTGAGCAAGGACCCAAGGGATTGCAGGCCACAAACGTAAACGTTAGTAGCTAGGGTCAGTTTTTCCGTACTACCTGCCTGTTTCCAGGCACTTTCTGCTTGAACGTTTTTCGCGCGGCGTGGGTAACGCTGCGCCGGTGTTATTGGTGCCGTTTTTTTTGAATAATTTTTGTTTGGTTGTTTTCGGGTGATGTGATGGCAAGTTTGGTTGAAGAGATAAAACGTCGAAGGACATTTGCGATTGTCTCGCATCCCGATGCCGGTAAAACCACCTTAACCGAAAAGCTGTTGCTGTTCGGCAGGGCGATCCAGTTGGCGGGCACGGTCAAGGGCCGCAAGGCGGCGCGCCATGCCACCTCGGACTGGATGGAGCTGGAAAAACAGCGAGGCATTTCTGTGACCTCATCGGTAATGCAGTTTCCCTACCAGGATCACATGGTCAACTTGCTTGATACCCCGGGCCATGAAGATTTTTCCGAAGATACTTACCGCACCCTGACCGCCGTTGATTCGGCACTCATGGTAATCGATGCCGCCAAGGGCGTTGAGACCCGAACCATCAAGTTAATGGATGTCTGTCGTATGCGGGCGACGCCGATTATGACCTTCGTCAACAAGTTAGACCGTGAGTCACGAGATCCCATCGACTTGCTCGATGAAATCGAAGATGTCCTGAATATTTCCTGTGCCCCGGTGACCTGGCCTATTGGCAGCGGCAAAAGATTTAAAGGCGTTTATCACCTGGTCAACGACTCGGTGCATTTTTTCAGCCCCACCCATGGCGGTAAAATCCAGGAAGGGCAGGTAATCAAGGGCCTGGATAATCCTGAGCTGGATACCATGTTGGGTGCAATGGCCACCGAATTGCGCGAAGAAATTGAACTGGTCAAGGGCGCCAGTCATGCCTTTGCAATCGAACCCTACCTGGATGGTAAGTTAACCCCGGTATTTTTTGGTTCTGCAATTAATAATTTCGGGATCCAGGAATTACTGGACAGTTTTGTTGAGCACGCCCCTTCACCTTTAGCGCGCCAGGCCGAGTCCCGTGTTGTTGAGCCAACCGAGGAAAACTTGTCGGGTTTTATTTTCAAGATCCAGGCCAACATGGACCCCCAGCACCGGGATCGTATTGCCTTTATGCGCATTACCTCTGGTAAATATACCCGCGGTATGAAAATGCATCATGTTCGTATCAACCGCGACGTCCAGATCTCAAACGCCATTACCTTCATGGCCCAGGAACGTGACCACGTGGAAGACGCCTATGCCGGGGATATTATCGGTTTACATAATCATGGCACTATCCAAATCGGCGATACCTTTAGCCAGGGCGAGTCGTTGAAGTTTAAAGGCATTCCCAATTTTGCACCTGAATTATTTCGCAGGGTTATATTGCGTGATCCCATGAAAATGAAGGCATTGCAAAAAGGCCTGGACCAGTTGAGCGAAGAGGGCGCGACCCAGGTCTTAAGACCCCTGGACAGGAATGACCTGATCCTGGGTGCAGTAGGCATATTGCAATTTGATGTGGTTGCCTATCGCCTCAAGGATGAATACGGGGTCGAGTGTAGTTATGACCCGGTCAATGTAAATTCTGCCCGTTGGGTTGAATGTGACAATGAAAAAAAGCTGGAGGAGTTCAGGAAAAAGAATGAGCAAAATCTTGCGCTGGATAGTAGTGGCAGCCTGACCTACCTGGCACCGAGCAGGGTCAATCTTGATTTGACCATTGAGCGCTGGCCTGACGTGACTTTTCGCGATACCCGCGAGCATTAATTATTTTATTTTCTATTTTATTTTCTATTTTATTTTTTAGGCTCTTTAGTATCTTTATTTAATATAACCGCCAGTGTTTCGTTGGCGGTAGCCTGCTGGATTCCCGCGCTGGTTTTATCCATTATAATATTTACTCCCGGCGAAAAATTTTTATTTGTGAGTGCATTATCTGCTTGTTCACGAATAATATTTAAAACATCGGCAAGGGGTACTGTCTCCGGCGCTTTCCCGGGTAAATAGGTTGCTGGTTTTTGATCTGTTTTTTTAATAATTTCTTTTCGCTCCAGGGGCGCCAATATTGCTTCAATGTTTTCGGGCGATTGATTCAGGGATTGTGCCAGTCCCACAAGGGTTGGCGCTGTTGTGCCCTTGCTGAACTTTTCCAGGATAATACTAATGACTGTTAATGCCAGTTGTTCACGCCTGAAAATAGATAAACCAGTGTGTCCGGATCTGCGGCGGATGTTTTCCGGGTACTGCGCGTAAAATGCAAAACTGGAGCCCAGCAGCAAAATGGTCCAGCTTAAATAAAGCCAGATTATCATCAGGATCAGTACCGCCAGCCCGGCGTATATCGCGGCATAGTTTGTCGATGACACGACAATGCTTGTAAATATCCGGCCAGTGCCTTCCCATAGCACTCCTGCCAGCACCGCGCCGAATAGTGCCGGCTTGAGCTCTACACGTGTACTCGGCACAAACATATAGAAAAATGTGAATGCGGCTATTATTAAAATATAAGGGATCGTTTTAATAATCAATGTCGTCCAGGCAGACAAACCAAGGGTGCCCATAAAATTTCCAATCAAGTCACCGCTAGATAAAGTAGCTGTGGCTGCAAGTGCCAGGCCAATGAATATCGGACCCACCACCAGCACGCTGATATATTTGCTGATTCGTGTTGCCCATGATTGTGATGGTTTTACATGCCATGTTGTGTTGAATACTCGTTCAACCTTATTCAGCAGGGCGATGGCCGTATAAAGTAAAATTAATACACCCAATACACCCAGTACACCCACGTTGATATTTTCTACGGTCTCAACAACCTGGGCAGCTATAACGCCAGACTGGCTGCCCAACGGGCTAAGCAGGCTTAACAGGACAGGCTCAATGTAATTATGCAATCCGACGCCTTTCAGGATGGCGAAACTGACAGCAAGAAATGGCACCAGCGATAGCAAGCTTGTGTAGACAAGGCTGGTTGCATGCAGGCCAATATGACCTTTGGATAAATCATTAAAGGTCACCAGCATGATCCGAAGAAATTTTATGATAGATGCGAGAATCATTGACCCGGTTTTCAGGTCGTAGTGCCAGACAAAATCCGAGACTTTTTGAAAATAATTTTTTAGGGTATTAATCATTGTTTTATTTATAGCAGATATTGATATCTAAACTATATAGGAAAAATCCTGAACAATAAAAAACCCAACCTGCAAACAAGCAGGTTGGGTATATGAAAATAAATCATTTATGAGTCGTTATTTTTTCTTGCTCTTTTCGATGCTTATCAGCTCAATCTCAAAAACGAGTACCGAATTAGGACCAATCACACCGCCCTGACCACGTGGGCCATAAGCCATATCGGCAGGTACTGCAATATGCCATTTTGCGCCGGTCTTCATCATCGGCAGAATTTCCTGCCAGCCTTTAATTACGCCACGAAGTGGAAACTTCGCTGGCTGTTTACGTTTATAAGAGCTATCAAACTCAGTGCCGTCAATTAATGTACCGCGGTAATGTACTTCAACGTTATCACTGGCTTTAGGTTTTTTGCCCTTGCCTTTTTTAATCACCCGGTACTGGATGCCGCTCTTGGTAACTTTGACACCTTCTTTCTTTTTGTTCTCTTCAAGAAACGCAATGCCATCAGTCTTATTTTTTTCACCCTTCGCTTCCTGTTCCTTCATTTTACCGCGCTGAAAGCCCATGATGGCATTTTTCATATCATCCTGGGTTAACCGTGGCTCTTTACCGTTCAACACATCATCGAATGCGGCTGCCAATGCAGCAGTATCCAGTTCCAGTTTTTGTTGTTTCAGGTTCTTGGCAATGTTATGGCCTATGGCATAACTAAGCTTCTGCTGATCGGTATTGAGTTCCGCTTCTTTATTCGCGCAAGCGGAAACAGTGAACATGGTCACCAGTAAGGTAATTATCAGTCTTAATTTCATTTTTAGTCCTTGTTATTCCTGTGGAAGTGGTTGTTGGGCCATATGGAAAGATGGCTGAATCAGGCTGGAAATAAAGTCCTAACCGGAACCGCGCCTAATATCCCATAAATACTGGCGGGAACCAAGGGATTTGAGGATAGAAGGCCTATAATAGACGCTAAAAATGACTTAAATAAATAAGATAACGTGTTGTTGCGAGACCACAGCCGGGTAATAGACTTATAGTAAATAAATGGCACTGTGTTAATCATTTTTTGCATTGATTAAAATCAAAAAAAGACTCGTACCCGGCGGGCCCGTCAGCAATAATTGACCCAATAAAAAGAGAAAAAAATGAAAGAACTTGAAATTCAGGATATAACATTAGGTGGGGGCCATGAAGCAACTGGCCCCGGACAAACTGTGATTGTCCATTATACTGGCTGGCTTGAGGACGGCAGCAAATTTGATTCCAGCCTGGACAGGAACGAAGCCTTCCAGTTTCCACTGGGCGTTGCTTATGTCATAAAAGGCTGGGACCAGGGCGTCGTGGGAATGAAAGTGGGCGGGAAACGAAAACTAACTGTACCGCCACATCTTGGTTACGGTGAAAACGGGGCTGGCGACATGATTCCCGGCAACGCCACCTTAATTTTTGAAATCGAATTACTTGAGATTACTTGATTATTTGCTGGCCTGATTCTCACTGGAGTAAAGACATATGGTACTAACACCTTCTACAATGCTTAAGCTTGGCACTGCGGCGCCTGATTTTTCTTTGCCTGATACAACCGGGAAATTGACATCACTGGCAGATTTTTCAGACAAAAAAGCGTTGCTGGTAGTGTTCATGTGCAACCACTGTCCTTATGTTATTCATTTGAAATCCGCCCTGGCAGTTTTTGCCCGGGACTATCAACCTAAAGACCTGGCAATGGTTGGTATCAACAGCAACGATGTGGAGAATTACCCGGATGATAGCCAGGAAAAAATGGTGCAGGAAGTAACTGAGCAAGGTTATGGTTTCCCCTACCTCCTTGATGAGAGCCAGGAAGTTGCCAAGGCTTACCAGGCGGCTTGCACGCCTGATTTTTTCCTGTTTGATAAAAACAGGGCGCTTGTTTATCGCGGCCAGTTTGATGGCAGTCGTCCAAAAAATAATTTACCTGTGACAGGAAAAGACCTGCGCGGTGCGGTCGATGCGTTGCTGGCAGGACAGCCCCTAACCAAAGAACAGGTTGCCAGCATGGGTTGTAATATTAAATGGAAGCCCGGTAATGAACCGGATTATTCTGGTTAGGTAATATGAGCAACACAAGCAGATTATTAGTGCCATGAAATATTGTAATCAATGTGGGGCCCCGGTCGAGATAAAGGTGCCGGAAGGCGATAACATGCCCAGACATGTATGTGTTTCCTGCGAGATTATTCACTATCAAAACCCAAAAGTGGTGGCGGGTTGTATTCCCGAAATGGATGGCAAAATACTTTTATGTAAACGTGCAATTGAACCCCGCTACGGGCTTTGGACCTTGCCGGCGGGTTTTATGGAAAACAATGAAACCACCGCCCAGGCCGCTGCACGGGAAGCGCTTGAGGAAGCAAATGCGCAGGTTACCATTCTTAGTCTCTACACAATGTTCAGCCTGCCACATATTGACCAGGTTTACATAATGTACCGGGGTAAACTGGAAAATACTGATTTTGGGCCGGGAAGCGAAAGCCTGGAAGTTAAGTTGTGCGAAGAAAAAGATATTCCCTGGGAGTCACTGGCGTTCCCGGTCATTACAGAAACCTTACGGTTATATTATCGTGAATCTGCAGAAGGCCATTTTTCAACACACACGGGCGATATATGGAAGACATCTCGTGCAGCTAAGGACTACCAGCTCAAGATGTTAAAAAAAGAGAAATCAGAAAAAGATAAACTATAGAAGCAGGTATGTAAAAATAATAAATATATAAACTGTCAGAAAACAAAAAAATGTTATACGGGTAATATGTCGGTCCAGAATTCTACATCAGATTTGAACTGGATATATGACCAGGCCTTATTTGCAAGATAGCTCACAAGTGAAATCGTCGACATTGCCATCACGATTAAGATGGCGACTTGATTGAATTCATTGGCAGAATTACCAAGTACCCAGAGCAAGATATCATATTCTTCTTTTGACATGAGTGTACTGATCGATTTTTTTAGTTACAGAATTTTGATTGTAGCGCTATTATTGAGCGCGGTAAAAACGAAAACCACAAGTATCGACAGGCTGTATAACTACTGCGACGAATGACCATGTAACCCTGAAAATAATGTGCGAAAAGCAGCAGGAAAAATCAGAGGAGGGTCTTGAGGCAGAGTGTGATATTACAGGTATGGGCGACAGTTGAGATATGCTTTGTTTCTTTGGCCAAGTCCGTTTGGCCCCATTTAAATCTCGATTAAGCTTAACTAACTAATATCAGGGCTAATTCCAGAATGTATGACCGCCTGGCACATCAGTCGGTTTAGCTTTGGACTCTTCAGGCATTCTTAGCGCCGCCTTTGACATCCAGGCAAACATCAGGTCAGCCAGGAGATCAAAATCCTGTGCATTCATATTGATGAACTGGACGCCACATCCCCGATCTTCCGTATAAGTAATTTGTCCTTCGAGTGCGATCATGGGTTGGCCGTTATCGTCCAGAAGACTAACATTAACGATTGAGTCCGTTGGTGGTGGACTCACGGGCATTTCAATGTAACCACCGCCAAAGCCAACATTGCGCGTGGTACAGCCTGATACTGGCATATTATTAAATATAATCGCCGCTTTCATGGCCGTGGCCCGACGCGGATTCTGACGACGTTCGCCACCGGTAAATCTTGTCATAACTACCCCCGTGCATTTTTGCAATTACACCCGGCTCTTGATCTGGTTACTGGGTTAGCAGTCACCAGGGCCGTTTATTGTGTACTTGCACCCCGAATTACAAAATGGCCTACTATAACGGCACTCCCATTGCCAGATTGTTCCGCCATTTACCCCACTTTCACGCTGGATGATATCACAGCAAACTTACGTTGAGCTTACAACTATGAAAAAAGTTTCAATTGACATAAATCGGGTAAATTTACAGAGCCACAGTAAATCAGTCTGTTATAATCGCAATTTAGACAAATTTGTTACCCTTGGTCGTCACCAGGGTCACGAAAAGACTACAAAAGAGAACTCATTTTATGGATTATTTAAGTAAATTTCGCTCTTTGAAGGGTTGGTCGGGCCTGGTCCTTGGCCTGGTTTTGCTCGGCTCAGGCCTGATTGTAATTTTTGGCTGGTTATGGAGTAGCGAACCTGGCGCCTTCAATGTTCAGGATAATGCAGCCCAACATGCAGGTGGTACTGAAGTAAAGCTGGTGCAGGGTTATATCATGGGTGCAACATTATCCAGGGTTGCCAGTACCATGCTTGATAAACCAGGGGGATATATAAGCAATGACGTATTCCCGCCCGGGGTTTTTCTCGACAATATATCCAATTGGGAATTCGGCGTACTGGTGCAGGTCAGGGATTTGGCCCGTGTGATGCGCAATGATTTTAGTCGTTCACAATCCCAGTCGGCAGAGGATCAGGATTTAGCCAGGGCAGAGCCCTTGTTTAATTTCGATAATGAATCATGGATATTTCCTGCTAGTGAAGACGAATATCGGAAAGCAATTTCGTCGATTGATAAGTATCTTGGACGTTTGCAAGCGGGGGACAAGAACCGTGCCCTGTTCCATGCCAGGGCAGATAACCTGCGTGATTGGCTGAACGTTATAGATAAGCGATTGGGTAGCTTGGCGCAAAGACTCAGTGCCAGTGTTGGCCAGGTCAGGGTGGATATGGATGCAGCAGTGCAGGATGGTGCTGGCCAGCCCAGCTTGATTGAGGTCAAAACGCCCTGGCTGGAAATTGATGACGTATTTTATGAGGCCCGCGGCACGGCCTGGGCCCTGATACATTTTCTACAGGCCGCAGAATATGATTTCGGAGATGTGCTTGCGAAAAAGAATGCCGCTCTTAGTCTGAGACAAATCATCAGGGACTTGCAGGCAACCCAGGACACGGTATGGAGTCCGATGATTCTTAATGGCAGGGGGTTTGGACTGGTTACCAACTATTCCCTGATCATGACCTCGTACATATCACAGGCCAATGCGGCAGTGATTGATTTACAAAACTTGTTGGCCCAAGGTTAAATTATTTCGGGCATGGACTTGAGATGATTGGCTATTGGTAATTGGCTGTAATGGCCCTTCTATCAACAGCCATCAGTAGCGAACCTAATGCTAAGCAATTTTTAGACAGGCATCACGAAAGTGCAGCGCCGCAAGTGCGGTAACCAGAACAAGGTGTTTTGTTATTTCAGTAGAGGTGGTCACACGGCACTGCCGCAGGCAGTGTTAGCAGTAACAGAAACTGTTACAGCGAATTACTTTGTAAGGTGGCTATGCTCGCCACCGGCAACCTTGGTGGTGATTTCACGATCAGTATAAGTACTTGATCTTCTGGCCATACTGCCGAAAATCATGGCGACTGCGAGTGCGACGATAAGCCAAGCTGCTAAGATCCACATATTACGTTCCTCATTTCAATTTCCCTATTCACCAATTATTATTGGGTCATTTATTTATTTATAAATGCTCCAGTCCGTTGTGAGGGAAAAATACTCCCTTTTCTGGAATAATTCCAACTTTATAGCCTTAAAAAACAGCTGATTTTATCTGTTCTGCCCGAAATTTGATTAATGGGTATTGCGAGCGGATCAATGGTAGGCAATAAAACTATAAAAAACAGTATGTTATGTAATGTTTTAATGTATTTTAGCCGTGTTGTGCTGGAGAAAGGGTCAATTTTCGCATAGTCCACTGGATGGGTTTGCCAGGCTCGGGTAAGGTTGTGGTGTATCTTCAGGAGCTTGAGTCATGCAATTACATCTTCAGTTTATTGAGACCGCCAAGCGTTATAGCAGCAAGCTGGCGTTCATAGACCGATCTGCTGACAGGCGGGTAACTTACCGACAGGCGCTTATTGGCAGCCTGTTACTTTGGCGCCATTTCAAAAAATTTGATGAACGTTACATTGGTATCTTGATGCCGAATTCTGCCGGTTGCGGTATTTCGATCCTGGCCGTACTCATGGCAGGAAAAATACCCGTCATGATTAACTATGCAACCGGTGTTGAACAAAATATTAAATTTGCCAGGCGTAAGTGTGGTTTTCAAACCGTCTTAACTTCGGGTGCTTTTCTGGAAAAAATCCAGTGTCCAAAAAGTGAAGGCATGATTTTTGTTGATACCATCGCTAAAGAGGCAGGTGTTTTTGAGAAGCTCAGGGCAGCAATAATCAGCATGAAACCCGCTTCCCTGATAAAGCGAAAAGTTCATACAGGCTCCGATGACGATATCTTGTTAATACTGTTTACCAGCGGTAGTGAGAAAGAGCCAAAAGCGGTACAACTAAGCCATCGAAATATTAGCAGCAATAATGACGCCTGTACCGAACTGTACGCATGTAAATCTGAGGACATCATGCTTTCGGTGCTGCCAATGTTTCATGTTTTTGGGCAATCAATCACCTTCTGGTTGCCGATTTGCATGGGCATGACCATTGTTACCTATGCCAATCCGCTTGATTTCAAGACCATCGCCAGGATTATCAGGGATGATCATCCAAGCATAGTCGTGGCGACGCCATTTTTTCTGGCAGGATTTGTTCGCCAGTCACAACCGGGTGATTTTTCATCCATTCGTTTTGCTATTGCCGGTGCCGATAAACTTCCCGACTGGTTACGGGAAGAATATACAACCAAGCACCAGGTGGAATTGTTTGAAGGTTATGGGGCCACGGAAACTTCACCAGTCATCACCGCCAATAGCCCGGGATTCAATAAACCTGGCAGCATTGGCAGGCCCTTGCCAGGTGTACAAGTCAAAATTATCGACATCGATAGCGGCAGATTACTTGGACAAGGCCAGGAGGGGAAAATTCTTGTAAAGGGCGAGCTTGTGATGAAAGGTTACCTGGGTGATATTGAAGAAACTGCCTTGCGAATAGAAGATGGCTGGTATGAGACCGGCGATATGGGTTTGGAAGATGAAGAGGGCTATTACTGGCACCGCGGGCGGTTGAAGCGTTTTATTAAAATCGGCGGCGAAATGGTATCACTGGTACAAGTGGAGGCGGTGCTGGAAAAAATATTACCAGCAGCGTGTGAATGTTGTGCTGTGGAGATACCGGATAAACGCAAAGGCGCCATTGTCGGGGTCGCGTTATCAGAAGCAATTGATGAAGCTGCGGTTCGTAATGCGATTGGCAGTCAATTGCCCGCGATTGCAATGCCCCGTTATTTTCTGGTCATGGAAGATTTGCCAAAAATGGGTAGTGGTAAAGTGGATTTTCGTACGACCCAGATTTTATTTCAGCAAAAACTTACTGGTTAACGGCTAAGCCGATAAAATTGGCCTCAATCCAGAATCCCAATTTAGAATCCACGGCTCTCACGAATAGTGTTGTATGCGACCTTGATTTCATGGGTCTTTTGACCAGCGATTTTCATCATTTCTTCCGGTAATCCCTTTGCCACCAGCTTGTCAGGATGATGCTGGCTCATCAGTCGGCGGTATGCCTTTTTGATTTCAGCAGGTTTGCTGGTTGCGGTTATGCCCAGTACATCGTAAGCCTCCTGGATCCTGGTTTTAGAGGATTTTCCTGCCGGGGCTGATCCTGTAAAATGTGATTGCGACTTGACCAGGGCCTCGAGATGGGCAAGATCCAGCGGACTGAAACCAAGGACATCACAAACATCCCGTAGTACTTTTCGTTCAGTTGGGTGAATTACGCCATCGGCATAGGCGGCATGGATTTGTATTTCGAGAAACATTTGCATAAGCGTATGCCGGCGCCGGCATTCCCTGCGAAATTGTTCCAGGACTGCTTTGAATGGAAATGTTGATGATTTACCTTCGTTAAATAAACGTTTGGCAGCCACTCGCTGGTCTTCTGATAACTGCATTTGATCCATCACGGATTGCGCTAGCCGAATTTCGTCCGGTGTTACTTTGCCATCTGCCTTGCAAATATGCCCCATAACAGAAAATGTTGCGGCAAAAAAAGCACTTTGAATGCGCTCACGATTGGCAGGCCCACCTAAACCTTCGTGACCTTCCTTGCCCTGGCTACTGTCAAACTGGTGACCAAGTGACGCGCCTAAAAGTGCGCCCAGTGGCCCACCCAGCATGAAGCCAAAAGTACCGCCAAGGATTTTCCCCCACCAGCTCATTGGCTACACCAACCTGTTGCAACGCTCACATTAACTGGCATATTAGGCATAAATTATTATCCAGGGCTTGTAAATCAGGTGAGAAGATATCATATTCATAATTCATATATACCTGTTAAATATTGGAGCACAAAATGGATGAAGAATTAAAACAAAATATTACCGAAACGGGTACGTGGATGCGTGCTTTTTACATGATCATTTTTTTCCTGATTTATAGCGTCGCTGAGGCAGTATTGGCGGCTGTTGTTATATTTCAGTTCCTCTCCAGGTTATTTACGGGAAAAATTAATGAAAAACTACTTGTGCTAGGTGCAAACCTGAGTACGTTTGCCTATGAAATTTTGCTGTATTTGACCTATAACTCGGAAATTAAGCCTTTTCCATTTGGTGAATGGCCGCAAAAGGCAACAACAAACAGGGAAAGTCCTGCAAAAAACGTAGCAAAAAGAAATCCTAAAAAGAAATCTCCCGAAAAGAACGCTAAAGTGACGACTATTAAAAAAGATGATTCCGGGGATGAGGGTGAAAAAAGCGGTATTTAGCTGAACAGCCAGGTGCCGCAGGATTTGAGTTTAGTCAGACTTCAATCAACTCAATGGTATTGCCATCATGGTCGGCACAAAATAATGCGACCCGCCCGGAGCGACTAAGCGAGCACTTGATGTTCTCCTGTTCTAATCTTGCCTGAACGATAGATAAATTCTCTACTGCCAATGCCAGGTGTGGTCCATGACCTGGGTGGGCTTGCGGGTTCTGGCTGGTTCCCTGTTTTGCGGCCTGTTCCGGGAACTCCATTAAATGAAGTTGTTGTTTATTGTTATTACCGACGCTTAACCAGGCGCCCGGATAACCAAGATCCGGCCTGCCCTGATCTTCTTCCATGCCCAGAATATCAACATAAAAACTAAGTGATATTTCGCAATTAATTACAATCAGGCTGACATGATGGATGGCATGAATATTGTATATTGTCTTTGACATAGGCATGGCTGTTTGTAGCATTTGTTTGGAATTTCAGGCGCTTTATCGCAATAAGTTACCTGCCATTTATCTGCAAATCAAGCACTTACAAGGCAATCTGCTGGCAGACGTTTAGCTTGTGACCTAAACTTAAAGAGCGGGTGGTTTAACCATACCACGATAGTTTTCCTGGTAGATCACTCAGTAGCAACCGTATATTGATCATCAGGGTTAATCGTTTTGTACATGACAGCCACTAATTCCCAGGAATTGCTAAAACGCTCATTACTGCGCGCAGCCAATGCGTTGGTGATACCGTTAATCCTGATTTCACTGGCCTATTTCTTTTCTCCAAAAATCGTAATTGCACAAAAAGTCCTGGTTGAACTTGCTCACTACGTCCCTTATTTATTTTTATTACCCGCAGCTGGCCTGGCATGGCGTTTTAACAGAAGTCGGGCGTTCTTTATTGCCCTGATGTTTGCGGCAGCACATATGCTGTTAAATGAACCTGTGCTGGCAGGTTTCAAAATTGAAACGCCTGTTGCGGCACTATTTCTTGCATATCTGGTTCCATTTAATCTTGCCTTGCTTGTGTATACGAAAGAGCGTGGAATTTTTACCAAACACGGATTGTTTCGATTCTCGATATTTGCTTTCCAGGTTTTGCTGGCCGTGTCTTTGGTTTACTGGGACCGGGACATGACAATGAAAATTCTGGCTTATCCGTTAATTTCAGAATCTCTATTGAAATCATCACCGGTTCCGCAAGGCGCGATTGTTGTAAGTTTAATTTCACTTGTTTACCTGTTTGCAAATTTAATTCGCAGTCCTTCATCACTGGCCGCCAGTAAAGCAGGAATATTGGTGCTTTTTTTACTTGCCATTATAAATATAGACCTGCCACTAAGCGGGATAGTTTTATTTTCAGTGGCAGGCATATCAATCGTTTTGGCATTGATACAGGACTCCTATTTCATGGCATACCATGACCAGCTAACCAGTCTGCCAGGCAGGCGCGCACTTGATGAGCAATTATTGAAACTCGGTGTTAAGTACGTATTGGTTATGGTGGATATTGATTACTTTAAGAAATTTAATGATCGATTTGGTCATGATGTTGGCGATCAGGTATTGCGTTTTATTGCAGTCAAGCTGGAAAGCGTTGCCGGAGGCGGCAAAGTATTCAGGTACGGCGGTGAGGAATTTACAATCTTGTTTCCCGGTAAAACCATGTGGGATGTTGAGTCACACTTGCAGACCACCCATGAAATGATTAGCAACTCACGATTTTATGTCCGAGATCGTAGCCGGCCTAAAGATGCACCAGACATATCAAGTCAGCCAAGTGTCCGAAAACTAAGAAAAGTTAAGATCACGGTCAGCATGGGTGTTGCTGAAAAATCTGATGGCCATGCCAACCCGGGGGACGTATTGAAGCAGGCCGATCAAGCCTTGTACCGGGCCAAAAACAAAGGTCGTAATCGAATCAGTAGATGACGGCCTGACCACAAGAAAAGCGCCCCAATGCGACAATCATCAAACAGGCACGGGTAAAACTTTTAAATTCTTGTCATTATATGACCATTATATTCAGGCCCGACAGAACGCTGGCAATTCACCCTTATAATTCTCAGGTCTCTACCGTATTGTAATCTGGCCAGTTGGCCCTTTATACTGCCCCTCCTGAAAATTACCTGCGAGTTTGTTTATGTCAGTGTCCTCATTTAACCCACCAGTACGTACATTAATGGGCCCCGGCCCTTCGGATGTACATCCAAGAATATTGTCGGCCCTGGCAAGACCGACTATTGGTCATCTTGACCCGGCGTTTGTGCAGATGATGGACGAGCTTAAATCACTCCTGCAGTATGCCATGCAAACAAAAAATGAGTTGACGATACCTGTTTCAGCACCCGGATCTGCCGGTATGGAAACCTGTTTTGTCAATCTAATCGAGCCAGGTGACAAGGTTGTTGTTTGCCAGAATGGTGTTTTCGGTGGCCGCATGAAAGAAAACGTTGAGCGCATTGGCGCCACAGCCATTATGGTGGAAGATGACTGGGGAAAAGCTGTTGACCCGGATAAGCTGGAATCAGTATTGAAGAAAAATAAAGATGTCAGCATTGTTGCCTTTGTCCATGCCGAAACATCGACCGGCGTATTATCAGACGCCAAAACCCTGACCAGTATTGCAAAAAAATATGGTTGCCTGACAATTGTTGACGCGGTGACATCATTGGGCGGATCGGAACTGAAAGTCGACGAGTGGGGAATTGACGCTTTATATTCCGGAACCCAAAAATGTCTTTCCTGTACGCCTGGCCTATCTCCGGTTACGTTTAGTGAGCGCGCAATAAACCGCATTAAAGAAAGAAAGACCAAAGTACAAAGCTGGTTCCTGGACTTAAATCTTGTCATGGGTTACTGGGGTGAGGGCGCAAAACGTTCTTACCATCATACGGCACCGGTCAATGCTTTATATGGATTGCACGAAGCATTGGTGTTGTTAAAAGAAGAGGGGCTGGAAAATGCCTGGAACCGCCACCAGCTTCACCATCTGGCACTGAGAGATGGTTTTGAGGCTATGGGTTTGAATTTCCTGGTAAAACCTGAGCACCGCTTGCCGCAATTAAATGCTGTCGGTATTCCCGAGGGAGTGGACGAGGCAGAAGTCCGCAAAAGATTGCTGCTTGATTACAATCTTGAAATTGGCGCAGGTTTGGGTGCACTGGCAGGCAAGGTATGGCGCGTCGGCCTCATGGGCCATGCCTGCAACATGAAAAATATAATTTTCTGCCTGGGCGCAATTGACAGCGTATTAACCAGTATGCAGGCGCCTATCAATAGCGGCGCTGCTGTCAGTGCTGCCAAACTGGCAGCCAGTTAAATACTTGTGGAAAGGCCCTCATTTCAATCAGCGATTCCCAAAAAACGCTATCAAATTGGTGAGTTTACTGCCGTGGTACTCGGGGATATTGAAAGTGAAAATAATAAAAAATATACCTACATCATGGCTATTGTAAAAGAGGGCGCGAAAAACCCCGCGCTTTATGTCACCCTGGAAAATAATAACCTTCATGTGATTGGCGAAAATTTAAACGAGAACCTGGGTTCAGATTCAAAATGGCGCGATCAAAAATTGTTTACCGCATCGGCCATGAATATCGTCGTCGAAGTTCTGGGCCTGAAAGACGAAATGCCGGTTCCGCTATCCTGATCCCTGGTAATTAAGAAATGATTAGTCGGCTGACCGTCAAAACATCAGGCCAGGGATTGTATGATTTTAGCAGTGAATTAAATGGCATAGTCCTGAGCACAGGCATCGACGAGGGATTATGTACTGTAATGGTGCAGCATACGTCCGCCAGCCTGGTTATTCAGGAAAATGCCGACCCATCTGTACAAACCGATCTTGTCTCATGGTTTAATCGATTGGTGCCCGAAGGCGATCCACTTTACACTCATACTCAGGAAGGGCCTGATGATATGCCTGCGCATATCAAATCTGCACTAACTACAACCAGCTTATCTATACCAGTTATGGATGGAAAACTGGCCCTGGGTACCTGGCAGGCGATATATCTTTGGGAGCATCGCAGGATTGGCAGTTCCCGTTCGATGGTCGTGCATATTAGTGCCTAGTAGTAACCTTGATGTTTAAGTGCATACTCGTTTTTTAATCTGGCGGAGAAAATATGTCCAAAGAAATTTGGCAATATGATGATACCGGGTTAGTTCTTAAGGCGCTGGCATTTGCTGCTGAAAAACACCGTGATCAACGGCGAAAAGGCATCGAGGCATCCCCTTATATTAATCACCCGATAGACCTGGCCAATACGCTTTGGCATCTGGGTGGCGTGACTGATGCAGTTGTGATCGCCGCTGCCTTGCTTCATGACACTATAGAAGATACCAACACTACGCCTGATGAACTCCAGGTTTTGTTTGGTGACCAGGTAAAAAAGATTGTGCTTGAGGTTACTGACGACCAATTATTATCACCCGTTTTGCGAAAAAGACTACAGGTTATCAAGGCGCCCCATAAAAGCCATATGGCAAAGCTAGTCAAGCTTGCTGATAAAATTTGTAACATTCAGGACATTCTCCATTCTCCACCAGCTGGCTGGGATCTGAAACGAAAACAAAAATATTTTGATTGGGCGAAAGAAGTCGTCGAGGGTCTTCGTGGCACCAATTCCCGCCTGGAGAATGCCTTTGACGAGGTCTACACAAAAAGACCAAATTAATTTCAAAATAAAACTCCAGGCATTTCACATGAGAAAAAAAACTGCACCCTGCGGTAGCTGGTGCTCACCATTATCGGCACAGGATTTGGCATCAGCATCAATTTCCTTTGGTGATATCGTGCTTGACGGAGAAGATGTCTACTGGAATGAGTCAAGACCATCAGAGGAAGGCAGATCAGTGATTGTTTGCCAGTGTGCAGATGGTTTGATTTACGATATTACGCCAGAAGAATTTAGTGTTCGCAGCAGGGTGCATGAGTATGGCGGCGGTGCTTTTGTGGTAAGCGAAGGAAACATCTACTTTGTTAATAACCAGGATCAACAGATTTACAAACAAGAGAAAGGAAATCAGCCCCAGGCCGGTGTGATTACGGCCAGAAAAAATTGCCGTTATGCAGATTTACAATATGACAAAAAACACGAACAATTAATATGTATAGAAGAAGATCATTCAAATGATAAAGAGGTAATCAACAGGCTTGTTGCGATCTCTCTGTCAGGAGAATATAAAATTACCGTCCTTGCCAGTGGCCGTGATTTTTATGCTTCACCCTCTCTGAACCCGGAGTGTAATCAATTGGCATGGTTGTCATGGGATCATCCCGACATGCCGTGGGAGAGTAGTAAGTTATGGTGTGCTGGATTATCAGAAAACGGTTCAATTGGTGAACCACGGCTGGTTGCAGGCGGTGACAATGTATCCATTTTCCAGCCACAGTGGTCACCAGCAGGCGAATTGTTTTTTGTTTCTGATGAGTCGGGCTGGTGGAATTTATACCGGGAGACCAATAAAGAATTAAAAAGCCTGGTACCTGTCCAGGCAGAATTCGGGTTGCCACAATGGGTTTTTGCAATGTCGACATATGCGTTTCTGGATTCAGCATCAATCATATGTTGTTACAACGAGCTTGGAATCTGGCATCTCGCCGTAGTGAATATTGAAAATGGCAAACTAAAAGAGTTAAATTTCCCATTTGTCGCCATATCAGGCATCAGGGCCTTACAGGGCCGTGCTGTTTTTATTGGCTCTACCAGTAAAAATGTACCTGGATTGATTAAAACTGATGGCGATCTAAAAAATTACAGTGTCATTAAAAAATCCAGCAACAATGATTTGCCAGAAGCTTATATATCATTGCCGGAAAAAATAAGCTTTGCCACTGGTTCCAATTCGTACGCGCATGGATTTTTTTATAAACCCGTTAACGGGGAATTTTCTGTAGCAGGTGATGAGCTGCCACCGTTGCTTGTAAAATGCCATGGTGGCCCGACTGCTGCTACCACCGCTGCCTATAACCAGAAAATCCAATACTGGACCAGTCGGGGTTTTGCGGTTCTGGATGTTAACTACCGCGGTAGTACGGGTTATGGCAGAGCGTATCGTTTATCACTGGCAGGTCTTTGGGGTCTGGCTGAGGTTGAGGACTGTGTACGCGGTGCACAATCTCTTGCCAGCAAGGAAATTGTGGATGTGAATCGACTGGCTATTAGCGGCAGCAGTGCCGGTGGCTATACCGTTTTGTGTGCACTAACTTTTTACGATGTATTCAAAACTGGTGCGAGCCTTTATGGTATTAGTGAGCTGGAAGCCCTGGCTAAAGATACCCACAAGTTTGAATCCCGTTATATGGATAAACTCGTCGGACCGTACCCCGCAGACAAAAAAGAATATTTCAACAGATCGCCAGTTAATTTTACCGAGAAGTTAGCCAGCCCCATTGCTTTTTTTCAGGGCAGTGAAGACAAGGTGGTACCACCGAGCCAGGCAGAAATGATGGTTAATGCTCTGGACAAGAAAGGATTGCCGGTGGCTTATGAATTATATCCTGGAGAGCAGCACGGCTTTCGTAAGGCAGAAAATATTATTCGGGCCCTGGAAGGGGAGTTGTATTTTTATGCAAAAATATTTGGATTTAATATTTGCGGAGAAGTGCACGAAATTGAAATCAGAAATCTTCCCCGAAAATAAAAATTACTCCTGATTAAAAGATTCAGAGTCTATCTATTAAAGCCCCAGAAGTCTTTTAGCAATACTTCAAGTCCTTTATAGGATTTTTCCTTGACTGGCTGCAAGTTTTTGCCTTTTGCGTATCTTTTTAGAAATGCCTGCATGGGAACAGCAGCGCCCGGAGACAACAAGGCTACTTTTATTTTTTTGGTATTATCTTTGCCAATACTCCGGCTCACTGAAAATGCCTGGCTGGGTAATGCCCTGGTTTTAAAAATTGTCCGGGTAAGATTTTTACTGTCAAACTTTTTTATCATTACATCACGCAACACTGCAGCTTCGCACTTTCCTTCAATTAACTTTTCGTAACTTTCCTTAAAACTATTTGTTTTATACAAAGAGGGTTCTCGATAAGCGCCAAACTGCGCATTCACAGACAGTGTCGCCAGGTTTGGCGGTGCCAGTCCGCAGAGCCTGCGCCCGGCAAGTTTTTTAATATTTTTTGGTGCGGATTCATCTCGACGGGTAACAATGACAAAAGAAAGACTTCCTGGAAGCCTGGCGACTGGGACGTGATCAATTTTTGCCATGCGCCAGGCTACAAAATGTGGACCATCGAAAACGATGTCGTATTCCTTTTTTTGCATATAGGCCTGGTAAATACCCCAGGAGCCCGCATGTTTATAGACAACTTTTTGACCCAATACTTTGGAAAGATATTCCGCAACCGGTTTGTAAATTCTTTTACCTTCCTGTTTCGCTTCCCGGGGTGGCGAGGTAAAAATCAATTCGGCCATGGCCTGGGAGCTGATAATAAGCAGTGTTATTGCCAGGAAGGGGCGGACGGGTATTAATTTGCGTTTAACTCCATTTTTATTTTTATTTTTTTCCATTATCTCGCTCCATCATTTTTAAGTATCTAAAACTATTTCCAGTATACTATAATTGGTGTTATTCGTTAGTTTCAGCCATTTGGTACCATTTTTTTGCCTCGACACTGTCTTTTTCCACGCCGGTACCCTGTTCGTACATCATGCCAAGGGTCATCTGCGATCCAGCAAGCCCCTGTTTAGCGGCCAGTGTGAACCACTTTAACGCAGCCCGTTCGTCTACCGTGACCCCTTCACCATGCAAATAGGCAAAACCCATTCCGTGTTGGGCAAGGGCATGACCCTGGTCTGCAGCCAGTTGCATCCATTCCAGGCCTTTTTCCTTGTTCTCAGCGGCACTTAACCCGTTCTGACAGATGATCGCCAGCCGGTACTGGGCTTCGGCATTGCCGGATTCAGCCAGTGGCGAAAGTAACTGTTGTGCCCTGGAAAAATCCTTGGACTCAAAAGCAGCAATGCCACTCGCTAAATCTAGTGCAGTATCATTCATATGATTAATCTCTGATTTTGGATTGAAATTAGTTAACCTGGAAATGATTATTTTCGCATACATCGCGATTGTATTACAGAATGGCACTACACCCTTAATGTTAATTGGGTAGTGTTAATTCAGGCTTAACAGAAATTTAACGGCGAAGTTTACTTCAAGGCACGCTAATCACTTAGCACAAAAAGTGACTCAGGCCTCTAAAGCGGTCGGTAAATATTTATGTGGATTGATGTGGTATTTTTCTGCCTCAACAACTGCACCAATATCAAATAGTTTACCTTTCTCTGAGCGATCTTTTGTCAAGTCAACGATTTTGGCAGTGGTATAGGGTTTGTGATCAGGTTTTAAAATCAGCCTGATTTTAGGTTTCAGGCGGCGCTCACGATTGATATTTGTGACTACACCAATATCGCCTGAATTTAATTCCACGACACTACCGATAGGATAAACACCAATGCACTGGATAAATTGCTCTACCAGGTGGGGGTCAAAAGATTGGCCACGTAGCTTATACATTTCACGCAACATTACATGAGCAGGAATGCCTTTTCGGTAACAACGATCACTGGTAACGGCATCATAAAAATCAACAATACCACCGATGAGTCCAAACTGGCCGATGGTATCGGATTTGAGGCCAGACTTGTAACCGGTTCCATCATAGCGTTCATGGTGGCAACGTACGACCTCCATCGAAGGATCAGGGATGCCACCCGAATCTTCAAGAATCCGGACACCATGGGGAACATGGTCTTCCATAATACGTGCTTCAGCCTGGGTCAGTTCACCAGGTTTATTTAAAATTTCCAGCGGTGTTTTCATTTTGCCAACATCGTGCAGTAAACCACCCGTGCCTAAAAGCTCAAGGTGCGCTTTGTCCATTCCCAGGTGGCGCCCGAAAACCATCGTCAATATGGAGACACGCATACTGTGCTCAGCAGTGTATTGATCGTGGTTCTTTAATTGCGAATAACAAGTGAGGGCATCAGGATTGCGAACGACACTTTCTGCCATCTCGGTCACGACTTGCTTGACACCACCAATATTGACGCTCTTACCCAGGCGCACATCGTTCATAATTTCAGATATCAGGCCTTTGGCAAATTTGAATGTGCCGGAAACACGGCCGACTTCTTCGTCCAGCGTGGTGATGTCCAGGTAGGCCTGATCCTGTTTTGGGGCAACCGACTTCTTGAGTATTTCGAATTCAATTTTCTTGTCCCGTATCGGAGGACCCCCTTCTTTAAGGGTATTTTCAGGTACAGGAGCCTGGTCCTGGGCATAGGCGCGGGCGCGGGTTAGTGAGCCGGGCCTGGACTGGTCGGCATCAATAAAAACAAATTTACAATAACGGCCTAACTCTTTTATGTCAGAATCGTCCCTGATTTCAAAACCCTGAAACAGGAAGGGCGTCTCCAGCCAGGGACGATCCAGTTCAGATACGTACATGCCAATAGTCAGATCTTGTATATTTATGCGCATAGTGGTGCTCTTTTAAATTCAGTCCATGATTTCACTATAATTCCATGCAAAAAACACACCATCGTCAGCCTGGTAGGCGCTTTTTATCGTAGAAAATGACCATAAATTAATTTCATTATTATATACAAGAGGTTATCGTTCTTTACAGTACGTCCCTGGGTCGTAACTAACTGTTTAAGCGAGTATTCTGACGGAAGAATAGACGCTGAGCGTCAACTAAACACGATACTGCCAAAATTCAGGCCTTAATTCACCTAATTATTGGCTGTTTTCCAGGGTCTTGTATCATAGGCACATCCGGGCTAGCTTATGCCCAACGTTTAACAGGACAACAAGACAATTCATGCAGAATTCATATCAACTGGTAAAAACTCATCTTCAGGAGAAGCTTGAAAACGAGGTCGTGCGTTGTCATTTGTGCCACTGGCGCTGCAAGCTGGTACACGGCCAGCGAGGATTTTGCCAGGCCCATGTAAATCGTCACGGTACACTGTATAACCTCTCATATGGCATTTTGTCGGCAATTGATGTGGGGCCGATAGAGGATAAACCCGTCAAACATTTTCGTCCTGGCAGCCAGCTCTTGTCAGTGGGTAGTTATGGCTGCAACTTTCGCTGTGGTGGCTGCCATAACCTGGAAATATCATGGGGTGTTGAAGCGCTTGATGAGCTGGCTAAAGGAGAATCCAGATCGGCCTACGCGAGCCCGGCTGATTTGATAAAAAGCGCCAGACGTTTGAACGTTGACGGCATTGCCTTTACTTATTCCGAACCTGCTGTCTGGCTGGAGTACGTGATCGAGGTGTCACGCCTGGCAAGAGAAGCTGGCCTGTTTACGGTTTATGTTTCAAATAGTTTTGTTACACCGGAAGCACTGGAACTCATGGCGCCCTGGATTGATGTTTTATGTTCTGATATAAAAAGTTTTGACGATAGTTTTTACAAAGATATTTGTTCAGTTGCGACCGTAGACCAGGTATTGGCTTCAATAAAAACGGCACATGAACTGGGTATCCACGTAGAAACCCGCACCAATATTATTCCGGGAAAAAATAATAAACCGGAAACCTATCGCGCCATTGCCAACTGGATAAAACAAAATTTAGGTGAAGATAGCCCGTGGCACATTACGCGTTTTTTTCCAGCATTCAAACTGGCGCATATACCGCCTACACCATTATCGGATCTGACCCAGGCGATTGAGGTGGCAAGAGAGGTTGGCCTTAAAAATGTGTATGTCTATGGCGACAAGGGTTGTGACTGCGCTGAAGAGAATTTACCCGTGTCCAGTTACCTGGGTGCTGACGAAAAAACAATTAGCGAAATTAAAAAATGTGCTGCAACGTGTTGTGGTGAAGAAGGCATACTGTTAAAAAAATATGAATAATTATTTTGAAGCTTATTTAAGACAACTGAATTTAAACAAGATCGATTGATTAATTTTGCAAATGATTCCATGCATCCAGGGCGGCTATCTTGTAGGCACCTGCCAATGTTGGATAATTGAATATATTATTTAAAAAATAATCGAGCTTGCCCTGCAGCTTGATGACACACTGACCAATATGAATAAGCTCGGTCGAACTATAACCCATGATGTGAACACCGAGCAGATGTTGATTGGTTGAGTTAAACAAAAGTTTAAGCATCCCCGATTCCAGTCCAAGTATTTGACCCCGTGCAGTTTCCTGGAAATGGGCCTTGCCTATTACATAAGGAATATTTTCTTCCTGTAATTCAGCTTCCGTTTTACCAATCATGCTTATTTCCGGTACTGAATAAATGCCATAGGGGATGTTTACCATATCGGATTCTTTTTTATAACCAAATGCGTTTAGTGCGACAATCCTGCCTTGTTCCATTGATGTAGAGGCCAGGCTGGGGAAGCCAATTACGTCACCAGCCGCAAAAATATGTGGCACACCAGTCTGGAAATTTTCGTTAACCTTTATCAGGTTGCGTTCGTTTACGCCCAGGCCGGCATGCTCAAGCCCGAGCGAAGAGGTGCAACCGATTCTCCCGGCAGTGTAAATGAGCACTTCGCTTTGATGTTGCTCACCATTTTCCAGGGTGGTTGTAACTGTCCCAGTTTCCGTTTTCTGGATTGACTGGATTTTTGTTCCTGAAAAAAGCTTCAGGCCAAGATCTTTTTGATGGTTCAGGAATTCGGTAATAATTTCCCTGTCTACAAATGACAGTATGTTTGAACTTTCATTGATGAGCGTGACATCGATCTCAAGGGCATTGAGCATGGTTGCATACTCAACACCGATAACACCTGCCCCAATAATAGTGACAGATTCAGGAAGTCCCGTGGCATTTAGCAGGCCATCGGCATCGGTAATAGAGATATCGTCAAAATCAATATTGTCGGGACGACGGGGCCGTGTTCCCGTGGCGATTAGAAAATAGTCGGCCGAAAGGTCTAGTGAACTGCCATTCTCCTTGTGCACGTTAATTGTATGTGGATCAGTAAATGAAGCCGTTCCATGTATTACCTCAACGTTATTTCTTGATAACTGTTTGCGAATAACTTCCAGTTCATGTTGTATTGTTATATCCAGTCTTTGCCTCAAATCATCGACAGTAATCTCGGACTTTAAGCGGTAGTCATGGCCATAAAAACCACGCTGGTTCCAACCGGTCAGGTATAGAATGGCTTCACGTAATGTTTTACTGGGAATAGTGCCAGTGTGCAAGGCGACGCCACCGATAACATTATTTCGCTCGATAATAATGGCACGCTTTCCCAGCTTGGCAGCCTGGATGGCGGCACGCTGTCCAGCAGGGCCACTGCCAATTACGATGAGATCAAACCTGGGTTGTTGTTTTGTTTGCAAAGTTGGTTGAAGTGGATTTGGGAAAAATAATTAAAGTTGGGCTTCGGCATTTATTTTACTGTTAATCAAACCTTGCTGAATTTCAAACCAGGGAGAATCAGCGGTATCAATCAGTTTTGAGAGTGCTTTTGTAAAATTGCCATAGCTTAAGTTTTCCATTTGATTTAATAATAAAGATGCGATTTGCAAAAAATCTATAAGCGATTCAAGCATGCGTGATTTTAAGACTACATCACGAATGTGACTATAATCAGATTTTGTCTGGAAATATGCATCGGAGTCACCCACGATTGATGCCAGTGAATTATTAAGATTATACAAGTCATCAAGGAACATATTGTGTGAGTGCTGAAACAGCCTGAACACATGCAGTAAATTTTCTTTTCTTTCGGCAATAAATCGAAATTCTTCTACAGCGTGTGTGTACCTGGCGTGCAGGTCCTCGTAGGGTGCTTTATTATAATTAACCAGACCTTCAGACCGTTCTCTTAACGATGGGTGAGTGACCATTTCACACATCATTTTTATATCGTTCAGTAAATCGTTCACCCGTTGTGTATGGTGTGTTAATGACTGGCTTGCAGACTGGTAGCGCGCGTCGATTTTAGCGAAATCAAGTTCATCAACTACCAGTTCACTTGCATGAGCCTGCTGTGTTGAAACCATACTCAGTTGTTCAGATAATTTTTCCTTTATTAATTGACGCTTCTTTAGCGCAGCATGATATTGGTTGGCTAACCGTGATTCAGCTTCTCTGGCTTGTACATACAGGATGAGTTCTGCCTGAAAGCCCCTGATTTTTTGTTTGAAATCTCTGGAAAATGAAAACAGGACGCCCAGGAACCCGGCATGGACATTTGCGGGCGGGTTGTCATTCAGTAATTTTTGTTTTGAGTTGCTTAGTTGTTGTTCAATATTGTTAATACTAATGTCAATTTCATTGAGATTATTATCAATTTTTAAATAGGTCAGGTTTAAGCTGCGGTTGACCTGCAAGATCTCCGATAAATGTGTGAGCGCTTCATGAATGTCCATGGTATGTTTTGTCAAAGCCTTAAAATCAGCTCTTGCCTTGGCCAGTTGTTTGGCCCCCAACAGATTCTCATCTTCAACAAACAGTAAGGCCGTTAACAGGATCAGCGATTCGCAGCGGCTGGCTTCAGTATCAACCATAGTCCGGGTGACATTGGGATTGCGCTGTTCTGGAGATTTTTTATTATTCATAAATTATTTCAGCACTTAATTGTTACTGGGACACGATGTCGGAGACAATTACGCTTGTGTCGCCACTATTATTACTGCAAGAGGCCCTAAAAATATTGCCGTAATACCTACGAATATAGTTTGTAAAAAACACCCTTTCTCATAAACAATTCCTGCCTGTTAATATGGACTGGCTGGTTCAAAGTCGGGCTCAGATAAAATAACTCAAAGCGCTGATTATATGGCGGCATGGCATGTAAGAGCTACTGGCGAACACCAGGGGGTGTGACTGGGTATCTTGCGGACACAGAGAGTTAATTATAAATTTGGTCAAAGTTATCAAGTAGTTATCATTTTTTTTCATTATTAGGTCTATTTTTTAAGAAATAACTCCCTGAATATAAAAAGAAATTTATTTGTATTGTTTGATAAATCTTTTCAGGAATTTACCAACTGAGAACCAGTTCACACTAGATATCACCAAATTAAACTATAATTGTAAGCTGGGTGTAAGCCAGACTTGCTACTGTGGCACACGGACAGGCGGCTTTATAAAACCACTAGATGAGTAAAAAATGCAAATTAATTCAACTGCTTATGGGTAAATTATAGATAATAGGGTTGATAGCGGTAGTTAAAGTAAGTATTTTGATCGGTGAATGCATTGCTTAATGAGCTGTTTGCCATATATTTTATAGAGATAGAACGATTTAACTTATCTTTTATTGGAGTCTCTCAAGGCGATGATGAAAGCAGTCCTCAGGGGTATTAACAGCATGACAACATATAACAGTAGAAATATAGCAACGTTGAAACGAATGGCTATAGGGTTGGGCATATTTGCATTTGTGGCAGGTTGTTCGCCAAGTCCTGAAGGCGATGGCGGGGTCAGTGGTGGCGTCTCTGGTCTGGAAATGGCAACAACTATGAGCGTGGTGACTCCTGTTAGTGATACACCATCCGGGGCAGCAAACCCAATTGGCTTGAGTAGCGCCCAACAAAACTGGTCAATCATTAAACCCTATCTGGTTAATGAAAATTTTCCTATTGGGTCCGATTATGCGAGCGACAAAACCAGCACTTATGCCTGGAATGATTCCATGGAGCAAATGGTAGTGGTTAATTTCGTATTGTGTTTATTGGGCGACGCCAATGTCGGTGGCATGGTCAATCGAGGCCCCTACGTGGCGATAATTAATTTTACAAGTTGTGCTGATGAGGCATTTGGCGATTCCAGTGACCAGGATCAGTTGGTAAAAGTTGTTGTCACTTCAGCTCGCGCCTTTGATAATAGTCCGCAATATGTCCGTATCTGGTTGCCGCTTGCAGGCAACGATCCGCAGGCGACAGCGGATGGTGTTATTGGCGGGGCGCTACTGCAACTCGTTATAAAAGAGACAGCCAGCGCTACCGCGCCTTTTGGTAATTTCAATATGAGCTTCGCACTAGATGTTAATGATCCAACAGGGAACTTTACTATACCGGATAATTTAGGAACTATTAAAACCATCAGTCGTGGTGATGGTAAAAGTCAATTTAATTATGTGTTTGAGCTGGGGGACCGTCTGGTACAAACAGATGATTATCAGGTTCAGTTAGCCAGTGCACTACTGGATGATGCAGTAGGCACCTCAGGTGTTGCCAAAACATTTGACCGTTCGATTAGCAATGGTACTGTATATGACAGCGGCGGCGTTGGATCACCAGGCCTGGTGATTAATCAGCAAAGTAACGAAGTTGCCTTTGATTCAAACTTGTTTTACAGGAACAAGCTTGGATTGGACACGGGTGCAGGATCAAGCACATCAGATCAAGAATGTTTTGATCGAGCTAACCCATATTTTAATGCTAACGACTACAGTCTTTACCACGAAACAGCTGGAATGTTTAAAGGCAAGTTAGTTAAAGCGGGTCAACGGGTTGATCTGACTACTGATATTTATTTTGATTATGTCCAGGCTGGTACCGGTGCAAAATTTTATGGTGGAATGGGTAATGATTACTTTTGGTGGAATGGTGATCTGGATGGTGATTCTAATGTTGATTTAATTCCTGATCCTTCAACAGTGCAGGTGACGGACTGGGATACAAATGTCACCAGTGATTATGTGATTCATAGCTCGGAAGGCAAGCTTGATCGCAGAACCGGAAAAATTTTACTGGTTTCTACCCTCGCGGGTCAAAAAATTTCTTACTGGGGCCCCTATAGTGGTACGCCTGGCGCAATTGGCGGCGGCATTACCTGGGATGGCCTGGGTCGTTACCCTGCCAACTTTGGCTTTGAACAGTGGGAAGTCGAGGTTGATACCAGTAATAATTTTATGATAACAGGTGGCAAAGTTTATAACACCACAACTTATCAATACGATATCACACCTGTCACCCAGGCCAATGTTAACGAGCCTGTCAATGATGATACAAACAATGCGCCCGGCGTGATTAGCGGTCAGCCGTTGCAGGTTAACCCGCCATCCATAGGCAGCCTGACATATAAACATGACATTGCTACACCGGCAGCAGCACGAACTGCTTCTTATGTGGTGTATGGGGCTACTGCCCCATATGAGCCAGGTTTAAATGGTACAGTGCTTTATTGTTATAGCCGTTGCCCTATAGGTGGCATCGCGGCACCACAAGATACTACCCCAGGTGGTGCTAATTACTGGAAGTACCCACCATTTTCAGACCCAGTGCCTGGCGGGACTAATCTTGATACTACATTCAACCTGGCGGCTAACCAGGGCGGTACTCGAACCTATACATTACAAGTTGATGTTGCAGGTACTAAATATCAACTTACTGATAACACGAATGGGTTGACTGTAGCTATCACAGACAGCACAAATATTATGTACACTTCAATTTATAGTGACCAGATGATCCTGGTGCCCTTGCTCGACGTTTACCATCCTGTGGAAAATAACACGGCACCCTATAACAGCCCCTATGACGTGAATAACCTGACTGCAGGCCAAAGTAGTTATCAATGGACGACAGGCACAGATAATTGGAATCTGGCCCATACTGCCACCGTAGGTACTGTCAGCGGTCCTGTTGTAAGATTTGATGAACCGTTAAAATTTAATCATACCCACGCTTTGGTCGAAGATCGCAATGCGGCTATGGGTGACCCAACTGTGGATTCCTATGATGGTCAGGTGCTTAACTTGACTTATAACGGCTGGTTAAGTGGGCTACCCTGGCATTACTTGCCTAATATGGATACGCAGGTTTCAGTGAATTCAGTCAATTTTGTTAACGGCGTGCAGTTGATTGATACCAATGGTGATAATTTTGTTGTCAAGACCCGCAGATTGGAAGAAGTTCTATTACCGATTGTTGATGCCATGGGGGTTTCGGATTTAACAAGTTGCCAGGCTGCGCTGGATCTTACAGTGATTGATACCTTAAGCCTGCCAGGAACAGATGATCTCGAACCAATTGTGTTTAATTTCTCGGATATGCCTATCGGTATTGATGTTCCAGCAGCGGTTGTCGAGGGTAGAATTCTGTAACTTTGATAAATATCAGACAAAACAAAAGGCAGGCTAATTAGCCTGCCTTTTTTATTAATCAGGAATTCTTATAAATATAGTTTTTATACTTACTTTTTTTGAAATACCCTAATAATTGTCTATGCTTAATAGATGGTGCAGGAGTTTTTCAAATGATCAATTTAAGCAAGAATTTAAGGAATTATACGATTTTACCTGCTCTGGCAGGTGCCCTGTTAGTGTTAGCTGGTTGTTCTCCCAGCCCCGAAGGGGATGGTGGTAATGCCGGGAGTGTTTCCGGCCTGGAAATGACCACAACGATGAGTGTCGTGACGCCCACAGGTACCGGCGTGATATCTGCTTCACCACCAGTAAATGGTCCGCTTGTATCGACTGGAATATACCTTCCACTAGTACTCGCTGATACATCAACAATCCCGCTCAATTCAGACTATTTCCTTGACCTTGTGAACACAAGTGTCTGGGATGAATCCATGGGACCTCTGGATACCGTGAACACGATTCTTTGCATTATTGCCCAGGCGCGCGTCGGCGATCTGGTCAATACCGGCCCTTATGTCGCCCTGATCAATCTTGACCGTTGCGAGCAAGGCCAGGGTCAGACGAGTGCCAATGGCGCGGCTGTATTGAAGTACGAGAAATGGACTGTTGAATCGGTCAGGGCATTTAGTAATAGCCCGCAATACGTCAACATCTGGTGGCCCAATTTTGAGGATTCCATGTTTCCAGATAGCGCATTAATGGCGCAGGCCGTGATTAGTTCAGAAGTGAGCAATGACAATCCCTTCGGTAGTTTTGAGTTTAACTTCAAGCTCATAAATAAAATTTTACCTGCAGACCCACCATATTTTACAGGCTCCCTCAGGACAGTTGCCCGTAGTGACAGCAAGCCGCAATTTGAATTTATTAGCGAGGCGGGTGATGCCTTCAATCAAGCGGCAGGCTATAACATCGAGGCAGTCAACGCCTTGTTTGATGACGCATCGGGCACAGCCGGGGTTGCAAAAACATTTGTCTGGAACAGTAGTTTGCAGACGGGTGTATTGGTGACACAACAGGATACTTACCGGCTGGCTTTTGATGCAAATAATTTCTTAAGATCCAAAAGTGAATTCGATGGGGTGACTGTAACCAATGTTGATACCTGTCTTGATCGAACCACATTCGATACCCAGGTATGGCGTTACAATGTTTATGACGCAACCACAGGTAAACGAACTGAGTTAAACAGTAGTTTTTCTTTTAGCT